>SVND01000032.1 GCA_015067075.1 Oscillospiraceae bacterium | reverse complement strand
CCGGTGAAGGTCGCGCGGTTGGCGTTCCTTTCGATGAGCCTATAGGCTCGGCCGGTTCTATGCCCTAAGGGGGCTTGTGCAAGCCACCGGCACGGCCGGTGGTCATGACTTGATATTTTATATGCTTTCGCAAAATCTGTCAAGGCTTTCTTCGTCGGAAAGCGGAATTCTTTCTTCAACGGGCAAAATGGGCGGCTGAGGCTTATGAGGCTCTGACTGATACCAATATGCCGTGGAGGAAAGGTCGTTTGAATGGCAGTTTGCGTGTCCGTGCTCAACGGTTACACGGATGGATTTTTTGAACATTATGGGGTCTTCGATATGGAAACGGTACGTTGTCCATTTTCCGCTGTAATCAAGGGTGTACGGCGGTAATGCTTTTGACTTTTCATTCAGATCCTTGGGGATAGGATGGGCAAAAGAAACACCGTGATAAAGGGATGAAAATTCGCCGCTGGGATAATTCCATGCACAGCAGAAATAATCTTCCGTTCCTGTGCCGTGAAGAGAAGGCGGCCACGGCTCATCGTCAATGAATATCATATCGTCGCCTTCGCCAAACCAATTAAAACCGGGAACGGGGTTTATATTGTCTGTGCTGAGGTTACAGCCCACATAATGACCGTTTCCGACGGCGTCAAGGATAACGTAATTGCCGTCTGCGGACGGGTTTAACATTTTATTTAAAACCTTAGCGCCTGCATCGGGTGACGGGTCGGCTTTCCTTATGCCGACCATGTCCATTGTTCCGTCGGTGGGCAATTCACGGCGCCATACGGCGTGGAAATACATGGGGACTTCCTTGAAGGTCGGCGCTTCGACGTAATCAACGTAAAAATAGAAGGCGCTGATATCAACTTCGCTTTCGTTGGTGACTGTAATTTTTCCGTGTTTTAGAAACGGCATGGGGAAAAAGCAGTTCATTGCGGAAAATTCCTGCGGCGCACCTTGTATTGTTATCATATTGAGCGGCAAAGAGGTGTAGTGGTTTGCAACACCGAAGCCGACACCGAAAAAGTCGCCCAAGGGCGCTTCAACAGAAGGTGTGTCCTCGTTGTCCCAATACATGCGAAGAACTATTTTGCGGTAGCAGGCAGAAATTCCGTAGCTGTTAAGGGTACACCAGATGTGGCGTATTTCGCAAGGACCGTTAATGTCAAAAATTGTGATTTCTTCGCCTTTTGGAAGACGTATGGAATCGGCGTTGCTGCCGTCCTTAGCGTAGCTTGATACGCGCTTCGGACGACCGCTTTTCTCGTATTTTAAATCTGACAAAGCTGTTGACATTCAAATTACCTCATTTCATACATGGTTTAGAATAATTATATCATAAAATTATTTTTTTGCACGATATTTTTTGTTTTTAGGTAGACATATTTTGTGTTTTTTGATATAATAATATCATCAACGGTTAGGGGAAAAGAGGTTAAATCATGCTTGCTTTTTTGGAAAACAGGAATTACGATCTTGATTTTAAGGTGTGGTGCTGCTGCTATCGCGACCTGCATTTTTTACCCCATTACCACAGGGATGTGGAGCTGATACTCGTGCGTGAGGGCACTGCGCATATCGGTGTGAATAACGAGCTGATCGTTTTGAAAAAGGGTGACCTTCTTATTTGTCCCAGCGGGAATATGCATTACAGCACGAATACGGACGAAAATATTATGGATTTTATAGTGTTTGATCCGACGGTGCTTGATCTTATCAAAGCAAAATATCCTTGGGCTGTTCATGTGATACGAGCAAAGGAGCTTGAAGAAACGGGGCTTGCTTCAGTTGTGGAACGTATGTATGAAACGGTACATTTGGAGCTTCGTGAGCTTTCGAAAAACTATGATGCTTTAATAAAGCTGGTGCTTGCCGAGTTTTATATAAGGTATATGCGGCTTTATAAAAAGATGGTGCAGCAGGCTGATAAAAGTACCGCGCCTGCATCGTGGCAGAAGATACAGCCGCTTATTGAGCATATCGAGAAAAACTATAAAAGGCGTATTACTCTTGAGGAAGCGGCAAAAATTGCGGGCTATGAGCCGTGCTATTTTTCGAAGGTTTTCAAAAAGCTTACAGGTCAGCAGTTTGTATGGTATCTTAATAATGTGAGAGTTGGAAAGGCAATAGAGCTTATTCGCAAAAGCGATAAATCCATGATAGACGTGGCGCTGATGTGTGGATTTGAAAATACACGCACATTCAACCGTGTTTTCAAGACTGTCACAGGTGAAACGCCAAGTGAATTTATTGCCGCAGACAGCGGTAAAATAAAGGGTGAGACGACGCAGAAGACCCACGCTCACGTTACGTGTGCAACGCTGTCTTTTACGGAAGGCTGGATATAGGTGAATATGTAAAATACCGCTCAAATTTTGAGCGGTATTTTTTGCTGTAGAATTATGGTGATATATTGCACGCGTCAGCGTATATCGCAGATACAGCGAAGGATTTATATTGATTACTCTCCTTTTTCAATAATGCGGCGTATCTGCTCTATATCCTTTTCGGACAGCTTTTGTCTTTTTGCGAAGGCGGCGATAAAGGCAGGGAGCGAGCTTTCAAAAATTTAGGCATTTCCATGGTAACATCCTTATTCTAATGCGTTAGTACAAAGCTGTTCTAACACATTGCAAGAAATTTTAAGGAAAAAGTATTTTGATGTTCAAAATACTTGACATATGTGCAAATATGGTGTATAATACTTTGAACTTCAAAATAAATTACAGGAGGAGAGCACCGTGGAAACGGAAAAAGAGATACTGAATAAATTTCTTGTTGAGGTGTTCAACGAGATATTGCGTACGGAGGAGCAGATGATAGCGGAAAACGGCTATGACAATCTTTCGGTGCGTGAAATGCACGTTATTGAAGCTGTATGCACCTGCGCTTCGACGGGAAAAAATACGGCGACCGATATAGCGTCGTTTCTCGGTGTCGTTCCCGGCACACTTACGACAGCGATAAACATACTTGAGAAAAAAGGTTATATATACAGAGAAAAAAGTCAGAACGACAGGCGTGTTGTCCGTATAAAAGCCACGGAAAGCGGAGAAAAGGTAAATGAAGATCATAAGCGATTTCACGGACAGATGATAGACGGCGTGCTGTCTGCGCTGACGCCTGAGCAAACTGTCGTATTTATGCGCGGCTTGAGCGGTGTTGCTGATTTTTTCAAACAAAACGGATATAAAGGAGAAAGAAAAAATGATAAGAATAATGGCTGACAGCACCTGTGATCTTTCGGCGGAGCTTGCAAAGGAGCTTGGCGTTACTATAATACCGCTTACGATAAATTTCGGAAGCGAAGCTTTTCGCGATACGATAGATCTGACGAATGAGGAGTTTTTTGAAAGGCTTAAAAAGGCGCAGGAGCTTCCGACGACATCGCAGGCAAATCCTGCCCAGTTTGAGCAGGCTTTCGCCGATGCCGCAGAAAAAGGCGATGATATCGTACTTATAACAATATCGTCAAAGCTGAGTGCAACGATGCAGTCGGCAAAGATCGCGGCGGATGAATTCGAAAATATCCAAATACATATTGTTGACTCACTTTCAGCATCCTTTGGTGCAGGTATGCTTGTAAAGCAGGCTGTAAAAATGCGTGACAGCGGAGAATATACGGCGGAGCAGATTGCCCAAAAGCTTCGTCAGCTGTCATCGCGTCTTCGCGTGTTCGGAGTTGCAGAAACGCTGAAATATCTTAAAATGGGCGGAAGACTGAGCGGTGCAAGCGCTTTTATAGGCGGAATGCTGGGCATTTTACCTGTGCTTTGCATAAAAAACGGAGAGGTGCTTGCCATAGACAAGGTGCGCGGAGAAGCGGCAGCGATGAAAAAGCTTGAGCAGCTGATGAAGGAAGCAAATGTGGATGAAGAATGCGGGATTTGCTTTGCTAACGCGGATGCACAGCCGAGAATGGAAAAGTTTTTTGATGCGATGAAGGAAAGCCTTCCCGAAACTCAGGTGCACTTCGGTAAAATAGGAAGCGTTATAGGAACGCATATAGGTCCGGGAGTAGTCGCCTTTGCGTATTTTGAAAAAGAGTAAAACAGTTTTATGTAATAAGAGCGCGGCTTAATCTTGACAAATGTATATAATATATGTTAAACTTTAATTTACATATCATAAGACGGAAAGGGTAACCATGGAGCCTTACGAAAAAAACGATGCGCCGTGGCTGAAAAGCTACGGAGAAGTGAAATTTCATCTTGATTATCCGCAGAAAACCATGTGGCAGGCTGTGTTCGATACGGCTGAAAAATATCCAAAGGAAACGGCGCTGTCGTTCATGGACTGTCATGTAACGTATGCGGAGCTTAAGCGTATGATAACGCTTTGCGCAAGGTCGTTTCATGCCGCAGGTGTGCGCGAAAACGATGTTGTCACTATTTGTATGCCCAACGTACCCCAGGCGGTATACTGCCTTTACGCCGTAAATATGATAGGTGCTAAAGCGTCGATGATACATCCGCTTTCCGCTGAAAATGAGATAGCTTTTTATATTGATGAAGTAAAAAGCCGATTTGTCATAACGCTTGATATGTTTTATGACAAGATAGAAAATGTGCTCGACAAGGTGAGCGTGGAAAAGGTTATAGTGTCAAGCATTGCCGATGGGTTGGATTTTCCGCTTTCGCTGGGATACAGGCTTACACAGGGAAGAAAAATAAAAAAAGCGCCCGAAAATGACAAGGTGATGTCATGGAAACGCTTTATAAGCGCAGGTAATTCCGTAAGCGACGGATATGTGGCTTATAAAAACAAGGATGACGGCGCGGTTATACTTTTTTCGGGCGGTACTACAGGTACAACGAAGGGAATTTTGCTCACAAATTATAATTTCAATGCCCTTGCCGTGCAGACGGCGGCAATGTGCAACAAGAGGATAGTCAAGACGAGTATGCTTGCGGCAATGCCTGTGTTCCATGGATTTGGGCTTGGTGTATGCGTGCATACGATGCTTGTTGCAGGCGGAAGATCTATTCTCGTGCCACGGTTTAACGTAAGCTCCTATGCGAAGCTTCTTAAAAAAGAAAAGCCAAATTATATTGCAGGCGTTCCGACTTTGTATAAGGCGATAACGCAATGCAAGGATATGGACGGTGTAAAGCTTGACTGCCTGATGGGAGTTTTTTCAGGCGGCGATAATTTGTCTACGGAGCTGAAAAGAGAATTTGACAAATTCCTTGGCGAGCACGGTGCGAGCGTGCGCGTGCGTGAGGGCTACGGCATGACGGAATGCGTTGCGGCAAGCTGTCTTACGCCGTATCATATTGAAAAAGAGGGCAGTATAGGCTTGCCATATCCCGATACGTATTACAAAATATGCAAGGTGGGCACGACTGAAGCTGTGAACTGCGGCGAAGAGGGCGAAATATGTCTTTGCGGTCCGACGGTGATGAAAGAATATATCGGTAAATCGCAGGAGACCGAAGATACCTTGCGAGTGCATGAAGACGGAAAAACGTGGCTTCACACGGGCAATCTCGGCGTGATGGACGAGGATGGATTTGTCTATTTCCGCCAGAGAATGAAAAGGATGATAGTGACGAGCGGATACAACGTATATCCGTCACAGATAGAAAAAATACTTGAGGCGCACAAAGCTGTTCAGATGAGCTGCGTTATCGGCGTAAAGGATGAATACAAAATGCAAAAGGTGAAGGCTTTTGTCGTTTTGAATGAAGGATACGGCAATACGCCGCAGCTTAAACAGGAGCTTTTTGAACATTGCAAAAAGCATATTGCAAAGTACGCAATGCCGTATGAGATCGAGGTGCGGCATATGCTGCCGAAAACTCTTGTGGGCAAGGTGGCTTACAGACAGCTTGAAAAGGAAGAGGCTGAGAGAAATGAAAAGTGAGTATATAAAAAGAACGTCGCTCATGCTGGGCGAGGAAGCTGTAAAAAAGCTTGAAAACGCGACAGTTGCCGTGTTTGGCTTAGGCGGAGTCGGCGGAGCGATGACGGAGGCGCTTGCGCGGTGCGGCGTTGGTCATCTGATGCTCGTTGACGGCGATACGGTTTCTGAAACGAACATAAACAGGCAGATAATCGCTCTTACCGATACGGTAGGGATGGCTAAAACACAGGCGATGAAGGAGCGTGTGATGAAAATAAATCCCGATATAAAGCTTACTGTATATACAAAGTTTTTTACACCCGATACGGCTGATGAGTTTGATTTTGACGGCGTGGATTATATTGCCGATGCCATAGATATGGTAAGCGCAAAGCTACTGCTTGCCGAGATAGCTCAGCAAAAAGGCATACCTGCCATAAGTGCTATGGGCACGGGAAATAAGCTGGACCCGACGAAGTTTGAGGTTGCAGATATAAGCAAAACGTCGGTTTGTCCGCTTGCACGTGTAATGCGCCGCGAACTTAAAGCAAGAGGAGTGAAAAAGCTCAAGGTCGTATATTCCAAGGAAGAGCCGCATAACGTCATAGTGCAGGAGGATGTGGCGCACGGAAAGCATCCACCTGCAAGCGTGTCTTTCGTTCCGCCTGTGATGGGATATATCATGGCAGGAGAAATAATCAAGGATATTTCGGGAATAACAAGGTAACGCTGACTGAAAAATACTGTTTACATATTTATAATTTTGTGTTATACTTGTTTCATATAAAATGAAAGGATATTTACAATGTCAAACGAAGCTCCGAAGAAAAAAGGAAATGTTTTACGTGTAATGATCATAGTTGCCTGCACAGCGGCGCTTGTAGCTTGCGGACTGTATTTTGTTGATTATATGCGTCAGTCTGTTCAGATGCAGCAGCAAAACGAGGACTTGCGCGAGATTTTCAAAACAAATGAGGATGAAAAAACGCCGACACCTACACCCGTACAAAGCGAAGACGTGCCGACGGGGGAACAGACTCCGCCGCCGACGCCTACTCCGTCAAAGGGTGACAGCATAGTTGTGGGCGGTGACCATAACGATGCACAGACGGGAAGCGTGCTTACGCAGTTTGACGCGCTGTTGGAGATAAATCCCGATACTGTCGGATGGATTTCCATAGAAAATACGGAAACGAAAAAAGAGGATATTGACCTTGCCGTAATGCAGAGAGAAAATGATAATGAATATTATCTGACCCATGATTTTTACGGCGAAACGAAAAAGCACGGAATGATCTTCATGGATTACAGAAACGGAATTTCTCCGCTTTCACAAAATATCATTCTTTACGGTCATAATATGCTTGACGGAACGATGTTCAGCCAAGTTGCAAATTACAGGAATCTTGACTTTGCGCGCAAACACCCCGTAATATCCTTTATGACGCTTTACGGCGAGTATCAGTGGTTAGTTTTTGCTGCATACAAAACGGATACATCTGCTGAAAATCACTATCTGTATGTGGACTTCGAGTCTCAGGAAGCTTTTATGCAGTATGTTGCGGCGGCTGAAGGAAGATCTGATATTGATTTCGGCGTTGACGTGCAAAAAGATGATATGATACTTACGCTGTCAACGTGCACAAGCGTAAATGAAAACGAGAGAATCGTTGTTCACGCAAGAATGGTGCGCGAGGGCGAGCAGATAAAGAGCACAAAAATGACGAAAAACACAGATAAACAGATAGTACCTTATGTGATAACGGAAGAAGCACCGACGGAGGAATAGGGTGGAGATACATAGCTCTTGGGAAAGCTTTTTTATCAGACAAAAGCAAACGCTGTGCGATATTTTTGAAAGCATCAAGGAAACTGAATATCATCCCGTAATGCCGTATACCTTACGGTTTGCGAAAATGCCCGTCGATAGCATAAAGGTCGTAATTTTAGGGCAAGACCCATACCCTGCGAGGGAAGCGGCAACGGGACGTGCTTTTGAAGTAGGGACACTGAAAAGCTGGAGTGAACCGTTCAGACAGGTGTCACTGAAAAATATTTTGCGTGCCGTATACGGCGTATATACAGGAAAATCATCGTATACGCCGTTTTCACAAATAAAAGCTGAAATCGAAAGCGGAGCTTTTCCGGTTTTACCGCCGTCGAAGCTTTTTGAATCATGGGAAAAGCAGGGCGTTCTTTTGCTTAACACGGCGTTTACTGTTGAAGTGGGAAAGCCCGGCTCGCACAGTGAGCTTTGGAATGGCTTTACAAACGAGCTTATAAAATACCTTTCAGATAATACACAAGCGGTGTGGTTTCTTTGGGGAAGTCACGCGGCAAGCTTTTCGGAGCTTATAAACGGTGAAAAATACATATCGCGCCATCCTATGATGTGCAGCGAGAAGGCAAAGGATGATTTTTTGAAAAATCCTTGCTTTGCCGAAACGTCGTGCATGATAGATTGGCGCGGAATATAAAGCGAGTATAAATATGAAAATAACTATTCTTGACCGTTCAACGGTAACAAACGGTGATATATCCTTAGAGCCGATCGAAAGATTGGGCGATACGAAAAGCTACGATATTTTGCCGCATGAAAAGCTTGCGCAGGCTATTGCGGACAGCGAATGCGTCATATGCAACAAGGCTCAGATAACGAAGGATGTCATGGAAAAATGCCCTAAGCTGAAATTTGTGGGCTTATTTGCCACGGGATACAATAACGTTGATATAAAATACGCGGCAGAGCACGGAATAACCGTATGCAATGTGCCGGGATATTCTACCGATTCGGTGGCACAGCTAACCTTTGCCCTTATTTTACAGCTCACGACTCATCTTTCTGAGTATACCTCGTCTGTTGCGGCAGGGGATTGGGTGTCGTCGAAGTCATTTACCTATTTCCCTTACGCCATAAGCGAGCTTGCAGATAAAACACTTGGGATCTACGGCTTTGGAACTATCGGCAAGGCTGTAGCGAAGATTGCCGATGCGTTTAATATGAAAGTGATCGTATATAAAAGAAATAACGACGGTTGCGACGGGTATGAATACGTAACGCCTGAGCAGCTTTTCAGCCGCTCCGATTTTGTAACGCTCCATTGTCCGCTGAATGATGATTCAAAGGAGCTTATTTGCGAAAAGACTCTTTCCCTTATGAAGCCGACGGCGTATCTTATCAATACGGCGCGCGGCGGATGTGTTAATGAAAAGGAGCTTGCCGATGCTCTTAACGGCGGAAGAATAGCAGGAGCGGGCATAGACGTGCTGACCGTTGAGCCAATGCTTTCGGAAAATCCGCTTCTCTCTGCGAAAAATTGCTATATTACGCCCCATGTGGCGTGGGCTTCCTATGAAGCGAGAGAGCGTCTTATTTATAAGGTTGCTGAAAATATCGCGGCGTATCAAAAGGGTATGCCGATAAATAAAGTGAACTGAATAAAACACCGCATTCTGACCATAATATTTTTAATTACAGTCGGAGGCGGTGTTTTTGTTTGAAATTATGGAGTAAAGCGTTGATGCTTGACGCATCACTTTTCGTTGTAGGTGGTGCTGTTTATCAGGTGATCGAGCTTGTCTGGAGAGGATACACACATTGGAGTATGTTTATCGCGGCAGGTATCTGTGTTCTGATAATAAAGCATACAAGCGGTTTTATAAATGGAATTTTATATCAAAGCATATTAGGCGGTTTGATAATAACTGCCGTGGAATTTATGGCAGGGTGTATTTTTAATTTGCTTTTAGGCATGAACGTGTGGAATTATTCCTCCGTAAGCTTTAACGTAATGGGACAAATATGTCCGCTGTATACGTGCTTTTGGATGTTGCTGTCGTGTCCTGTTTTGTTCTTATGCCGTTTTGGACAATGGACGGCAAACGCTATTGAGCAAAGGCGAAAAGCCGTATAGCATTTTCGGCACAGCGAGCGAGATTTTCATCGGCCTTTGCCATTGCATCCTCCAATGTCATTGCGCCTGTGGGAATTGGAAAAACAGCTGTCATGCCAACGTCGTAAAGAGCGCTCATGTCACCCTTTACTGCGCCTGAAAGGCAAACGGCGGCACATCCGTGCTTTTTCGCCATGGCGGCAATACAGCTTGGCAACTTGCCGAAGGCTGTTTGCTCGTCGGTGCGGCCTTCTCCCGTAAAAACTATGTCACATTCAGCCATGAGTTTTTCAAGACCGCAGGCTTCGGCAAGAACTTCAAAGCCTGAACGGATGGCAGCGTCGGTGAAAGCCAATAATCCGCCTGCAAGACCTCCTGCGGCACCTGCACCTTCGGCCTTGGAAATGTCCTTGCCTCCGCATTTGCTTATAACTGCGGCGAAATGCTCAAGACCTGCATCAAGCAGCTGCACCTGCTCGGATGTTGCGCCCTTTTGCGGCGCATATACATAAGCGGCGCCTGTTTTTCCGAAGAAAGGATTTTTTACGTCACACGCCAAGGTAATATGTACGTTGCGAGCGGCTGTAACTATTTCTGAAGCATCTATGTATGCTGTTTTTATCATGTTTGCACCGCAACCGCGCAAAAGAGCACCGTTCTCATCGTAAAATTTCACGCCTAATGCTTCAAGTGCGCCCATAGCGCCGTCATTTGTGGCGCTTGAGCCGAGTCCGAGTATGATATTGACGTAGCCATTTTCAATGGCGTGGCGGATAAGCGCTCCTGTGCCGAAGGTGGTGGCTCGCATTGGATCAAGCTCGCTTGTGGGAATACCTGCAATCCCTGATGCGGCGGCGGTTTCTATAACGACGGTATTGTCGTTTACGGCGCAGTAGCGTGCGGATACGGGCTTTCCAAATACGTCTGAAACATTCGCGGAAATATATTTACCGCCGCAAGCGGAGCAAAAAGCGTCAACTGTACCTTCGCCGCCGTCAGCCATTGGCATTAAAACAACGTCTGCATTTGACAAAAACTTTTTAACGCCCTTTTCTACGGCTCGGCAAGCGTCGGGAGCGGATATGCTTCCTTTATATGAGTCCATCGCGGCTAATATTTTCATAATCAAGCACCTCCAAAATAGTGTCAAAAACGGGGACACCGCAAGCGCAAAGCTTTTCCTTACTGTTGTGGCCTTGTGCAAGCAAAATACAATCAATGCCCATAGCGCAGGCGACCTCGTAGTCGTGCGTCGTATCACCGATAAGTAAAGCACGTGCCGGCTTTGCAAGCTTTATCCACTGCTTTCCTATATCGACCTTGCTTTCCGCATATATATTGTCAAGCCCAATTATGTCGTCGAAATAATCGCGTATACCGAGAGGAATGAGCTGCTTTTCAAGCATGGCTCGCTCGGTCATCGTAAGCATAACGAGCTTCGCCCCGCGCCTTTTAAGCTCTTTTAAAACGTCTGTCACGCCGTCGTACATTTTTGACTCGGCGCTGAATTTCATATACTGCTCGACCCATTCGTGCGCTAAAACATCGTACCCCTCGCCGTCAATATCAAAGCCGACGGCGCGGTAATATTCAATTATGGGAAAACGAAAAAAGCTGTGATATTTTTTCACGGAATCTATAAGCGGCATATTGCGCCGTGACAGCAAAACGTTAAGGCTGTTTATCCCTGCCCAAACGTCGTCGAGTATAGTGCCGTTAAAATCAAGTATAATGTGGGAATATTTCATAATGTCGTGGCTTTTTACCTCTATATATTTATTTTATTATTATATCATTTTAATGACATCAAGTCAATATGAAAAAAATCAAGAAAAACGATATTTTTATAAAAACTTTTGTTCGGAATATTGACAAAATTGATAATGATATGATATAATATTGTTGCAATATAGTAAAAATAAGAGGGATGGATATGGAAAACAGGCTTAAACAGCTTCGTGTCGCGGCGGGAATGACGCAAAAACAGCTTGCGGATAAGTTAGGAGTAGCGCAAAACACTGTATCGGGCTGGGAAAAAGGGAAAACGGCTATCGACAGAGAGAGCATAATGGAGATAACGGAGCTGTTTGATGTTACTATTGACTACCTTTTCGGGAAAAGTGAGAAAAGCGTGTCGAGTGCGGTGAAGATTCCCGTTTTGGGATACGTGCGAGCGGGATATCCGCAATATGCGGCGGAAAATATTCTGGACTATGAGGAAATACCGCAAGCTATGGCTCAAAACGGAGAGTATTTTGCACTACAAATAAAAGGGGACAGTATGTCGCCGCGTATTTTGGACGGCGATGTTGTTATCGTGCGAAAGCAGCCCGTTGTGGAAAACGGGCAGATAGCTGTCGTGCTTGTAAACGGCGATGAAGCAACGGTGAAAAAGGTGATGTGCAGTCAGGATGGAATAACACTTATTCCTTTAAACCCTGCATACGACCCGATGTTTTATTCAAAAAAAGATGTAATGAGAAACCCCGTTACTATTTTGGGACGAGTAGTTGAAAACAGATCGAAGTTTTAAAAAAATGACGCACAGATGAGATATATCTGTGCGTCGTGTTTTTATCCTATGACAGCTTCGGCGATGTTGAGAAGCTGAGTTAAGAGCGTTCCGAAAAGTGCGCCGATGAATGGCTGGCGCGACAGCTTGTAAACGGTAAAGCCGAAGCTGTAGCCCATCAGAACGATGACAAGGCTTTGAATGGCAAGGTGGGTATCAGCTGTATTTCCCATGACATTGTGATAAAACGGCAAAACGAAAAAGGGAAGAAGTAAAACGAGGAAGATCAAAAGCTTTTTCGCGAGATTTACGCCGTTCGTCGTCAATATTACCATGTCCTCGTAAACGCAAAGGTAACCGATAAAAGTGGCGGCGGAGATTATCAAAAGCCATAACAGCTTTGATGTGGAGATGAGAAGCGAGTTCCAGCCGATGTTTGCCCAAATACCTAAAAGCACTACCGTAATAATGATATATATAAAGGAAAGGGGCAAATACTGTATGTGTCTGCTGTCAGCCGCCATAATATGAATAGGTTTTGCAAAGCCATAAATAGTGGATTTGATTATGCGATACATGAGAAGCGACATTATGGCGTAGGATAAAATTCCGAAAACGGCAAGAGATGCTATTTGCGGTTTTTCCATTGGCAAAACTGAATAGATCCAACCAAAAAGAAGCATCAGCAAAACAGCGGGAGCCCACAAAACGAGCTTTGAAATGAAAAAGCGGGGGAATGATACTATTTTAGGCGTTTTTTCGAAGGCGAGGTTGCCGCCAAAAGCGAAGGGCGAAAGCAAAAGAGAAAGGAAAAGTGCGACACCTGCGGCAAACCATACGCTTACGTTTAAAAGAAGGTCACCGCCAAGGTCAGAGGGCGTGTGAGAGCCAACCATATGCGTTGCAGATTTTGCAAGGCAAACAAGATAGTCGGAAACGTAATTTTTATAAGGAGTTGTTATGCCTTCAACTGCCGACATTGTAACGGTACGGTCTGTATTTTCAGCTGTTGCAACCTGCGAAAGCGAAGCGCCTGTAAGAGTGTTGTAAAGCAAGACGGAGGAGGATCTGACGCGCTCCCATTCATCTGTACCCACAACGATTGAAACGGGGACGGAGGGAGGTGTAAGCTTTAACGTATCCAAAATCGCTGTATCATCCTCGGAAAAATCAGCGCCTGCAAAAATGTATCCTGCGGATGGCTCGCCGTCGGCGGCAAGGCGCAAAAGCATATTATTGGCGTATGAGCCGTAAGCGCAGATAACGAGCTTGTCTGCAGAGAAGTTTCCGTACGCCTGAAAATAAAGAGATATATCGTTAATATTTGAAAGGCTTTTTTCCATCGCCGTATTACTGTCAGCGAGACCGAGAACACCTGCGGATGGGATATAGCAAAAGACCTTAAGTCCTGATTTTGCGAGCATCGTGGCAACGTGATGTATTCTGTTGATTGAACCGTCAGGGTCGCCTATCAGCAAAACTCCGCCGTCGTAATTGCCCGAATAGTAGGTGCAGGATATGGTTTCGTTTTCAGATGAACGGAACTTCACCGTTTCCGTGCTGAAAAAGAGGAAATCCCATATTCTCAAAAAGAGAATCAGACCTACGGCGAGCAAAACCAATAGGACCCATATTCTTTTACCAATAGCTTTATACATAAGTGCTCCTTTAGCATTAATTTTAACACATTATACCATATGGAAAAAGCGTTGTCAAATATATCATTCGTCCTGATAAGGGTTAGCCTTTGAAACGGAGGCTTTCTCGGACAGACTTGAATCTATTTCAGGCTCGCCTAAATAGGAAAGAGAGCCTTCACCTTCAATAGCGACCTTTACGCGCTCACAAGCGTTCACGATACAGCTGTCCTTATCTTTTAACGCAATGTCGGCAGTTAAAGCGGAGAGATATTCAAAATCCAAAGCACAGCCGCCTTCAGAAGCTACCGATACGCTTTCTGTGTTGCCGCCCCACATGGTTACGGTGCAATTCGGCGCAGTTTCAAATGAGAGTGCTTTTCCGCTGTATGTTATGTCGCAGGTAGTGCCGCGGCCGAGACGGAGCAAAAGCTCGTCCGATGTAAAACTGTCGGATGAGGTTATTTCATAGTACCCGTCAAAAATAAGCTTTTCGGGGTTTTTCAGCGTCAGCGTTATGGCTATTTTATCAGCCTTGTATTTTTGCCTTTCGTTACCGCTTATAATCACGATTTCGCCGTTTTGCTGTACGCTGAGATTTTCGAGGATGTTTTCGTACGTTTGTATGGTGACGGAGTTTTCATCTCCGTATTCAAGATAGACCTCGGTGCGCACTTCGATATCGGAGGTGACGTTGACGCGCATTATATCGGTAAGCTCCAGCGACGATACATTTCCAAGATCGAAAACCTTTGAGGCAAGCGTGCCTTCACCCGTTATCATTTTTCTGCCTCGTCCCACATCCTGACATCCGACGGTAAGACATAAAGAAAGTAATATAAGCAGGAAACAAATAAAACGAATATTCTTAAGCTTTTTCATAATGATCCGCCTTTAATAGTATTTCACAATAACTGTTAATAATTATTATATACGATTTATGAGCTTTTTTCAATCGTTTTTTATAAATTTATAGGTAAATTAAGCGAAAAAAAAAGTGCAATATATATTATATGAGAAATATTATAAAAAAATTAAAATTTGCTCTTGACAAGTGTTTTAAAATGTGTTATTATGTATGCTAACTCAAAATGGAGTATTTTGCCCGATTATGCTCTTTGGCAAGGGCAAAGTGCACTAAAAAATTCGATTTTTTCATCGAATTTTCTACGTGAGTTTATATAATTCAGTGTTTTTTACGGAGCTACATAACCGCCTTAGCGTAAAGTCACACATCCGACGGGATTGAAGATGCGGCGACTTAGAATAAAGGCGGCGTACGCGACGGTATTTTACAGCTGCTGAACGGTATCCCCACGGGAGGCAGAGAAAATACGAAACGGAGTTGATTACAGGTGGCAAAGCTTGTCAAACTTGGCAAGAGCGAGAGAATGGACTTTTCCAATATCGAAGAGATCTTGGAAATGCCAAATCTTATTGAGGTGCAGAAAAATTCCTTTGAATGGTTTATTACCGAAGGAATGGCACAGGTTTTTAAGGACATTTCTCCCATAACCGATTATGCGGGAAATCTTTCCTTGGAATTTGTTGATTTCAAACTCGATAAGACACCGAAGTACACGATTGAAGAATGCAAACGCCGTAATGCAAACTATGCTTGCAGACTTACGGTAACGGCGCGTTTGCACAATAAGGAAACAGGCGAGCTGAAGAGTCAGGAGATATTCTTCGGCGAATTCCCTGTTATGACAGATACCGCAACATTTATTATTAATGGTGCGGAGCGTGTTATTGTTTCACAGCTTACACGTTCGCCCGGCGTATACTATGATATGCAGCGCGACAAAACAGGTAAGCCTCTTTATACCTCCACGGTAATTCCTTACCGCGGTGCATGGCTCGAATATGAGACCGATCTGAGCGACGTTTTCTACGTAAGAATCGATAAGAACAGAAAGCTTCCCATTACTACACTTCTCAGAGCGCTCGGTCTCGGCACAAATTCACAGATACTTGAATTTTTCGGCGACGATACGAGAATTAAGGCTACTCTTGAAAAAGACACGACGAAGAGTGTTGACGAGGGTCTTATTGAAGTTTACAAAAAGCTTCGTCCCGGCGAACCGCCAACAATCGAAAGCGCAAAATCTCTTCTCAACGGCTTATTCTTTGATGCAAGACGTTACGATATTTCAGAGGTTGGCCGTTATAAGTTCAACAAGAAGCTTGCTATCGGCAGCCGTATTGCGGGCAGAAAGCTTACTCGTCCCGTAATTTCGCCCATAACAGGTGAAATACTTGCTGACGCTGATACACTTATTACTCGCGAAATGTCCGACATGATCGAGCGCGCAGGCGTTTATGAAGCGTACGTTGCGAGCGATGAAGGCGCTGATGAGATCAAGGTCGTATCCAACCGTATGGTTGACCTTGCAGATATTCTTCCCTTTGATGTTTCCGACCTTGGAATCGCTGAAAAGGTAAGAGTTGCCGTTATCAAGGAGATCCTTGATATATACGATGATGAGGAGCAGATCAAGGCTGCTATCACAGACAGAATTAACGACCTTATTCCCAAGCACATCATCATTGATGATATCTTTGCTACAGTTAACTATATGAACTGTGTCGCAGAAGGTCTTGGTGTAACTGATGATATCGACCATCTCGGAAACAGACGTATCCGTGCAGTCGGAGAGCTTTTACAAAACCAGATCCGTATCGGCTTTGCCCGTATGGAGCGTGTTATAAAAGAACGCATGACCGTTCAGGATCCCGCGGCTATCACTCCGCAGTCCATCATCAATACACGCCCCGTAATTGCGGCGATAAAGGAATTTTTCGGTTCGTCACCGCTTTCACAGTTTATGGATCAGGTAAACCCCCTTGCTGAGCTTACTCACAAGAGACGTTTGTCTGCTCTTGGTCCCGGCGGTCTTTCCCGTGACCGCGCAAGCTTCGAGGTTCGAGACGTTCACTATTCTCACTATGGAAGAATGTGTCCCATTGAGACTCCCGAAGGTCCCAACATCGGTCTTATTTCTTACCTTGCAACTTATGCAAAGCTCAACGATTTCGGCTTTATTGAAGCGCCGTATCGAAGAGTTGAAAAAGGTACGTGCCGCGTAACTGACGAGGTTGAGTATATGACTGCCGACGTTGAAGACGGTCTTATTATTGCTCAGGCTAACGAGCCCCTTGATGAAAACGGCTGCCTTGTAAGACGCAAGGTAACGGCACGTTATAAAAATGAGATCATCGAGGTTGAACGCGAGCGTATAGATTACATCGACGTTTCTCCGCGAATGATGGTTTCTGTTACAGCTTCACTTATTCCGTTCCTTGAAAACGACGACGCCAACCGTGCACTTATGGGCTCGAACATGCAGCGTCAGGCTGTTCCTCTTCTCAGAACGCAGGCACCCATCGTCGGTACAGGTATGGAGCACAAGGTTGCTGTAGACAGCGGCGTTGTTGTAACGGCTAAAAAGAGCGGTACAGTTTTGCGTTCGTGCGCTGACGTTATTGAAATTCAGAACGATGATATGACAAGATCCACATACGAGCTTATCAAATTCATGCGTTCAAACCACAGCACATGTATTAATCAGAAGCCTATTGTAAATATTGGTGAGCATGTTGAAGCGGGTCAGGTTATTGCTGACGGTCCTTCTACAGATAACGGCGAACTTGCTCTCGGACGTAACGTTCTTATTGGATTTATGACGTGGGAAGGTTACAACTACGAAGACGCTGTTCTTATTAACGAAAAGCTTGTACGTGAAGATATTTACACATCTATTCATATAGAAGAATACGAGCTTATGTCCCGTGACACAAAGCTCGGTCCCGAAGAAATTACACGCGATATTCCCAATGTCGGTGACGATGCGCTCCGTGATCTTGATGAGCGCGGTATTATCCGTGTAGGTGCTGAAGTTCGTTCGGGTGATATCCTTATCGGTAAGGTCACACCTAAGGGCGAAACAGAGCTTACGGCTGAAGAAAGACTTCTTCGTGCTATCTTCGGTGAAAAAGCCCGTGAAGTCCGTGACACATCCTTGCGTGTGCCTCACGGTGAATACGGAATCGTTGTTGACGTAAACGTATTTACTCGCAAAAACGGCGATGAAATGCCTGCAGGCGTAAATATGGTAGTACGTTGCTATATTGCACAGAAGAGAAAGATATCCGTCGGTGACAAGATGGCTGGTCGTCACGGTAACAAGGGTGTTATTTCCCGTATTCTTCCTCAGGAAGATATGCCGTTCCTGCCCGATGGCACGCCGCTTGATATCGTTCTTAATCCCCTTGGCGTTCCGTCCCGTATGAACATCGGTCAGGTTCTTGAGGTTCACCTTGGCTATGCGGCTAAGAAGCTGGGCTATAAGGTAATGACGCCTGTATTTGACGGTGCTAATGAAACAGATATTGCTAAGGAACTTGTTGAAGCGGGCTACAGCAGCGGCGGAAAGACGATACTTTACGACGGACGTACAGGTGAACCGTTTGATAACCCTGTAACAGTCGGATATATGTACTTCCTTAAGCTTGCTCACCTTGTTGACGATAAGATCCATGCTCGTTCCACAGGCCCGTACTCACTTGTAACGCAGCAGCCCTTGGGCGGTAAGGCTCAGTTCGGCGGTCAGCGTTTCGGTGAAATGGAAGTTTGGGCGCTTGAAGCATACGGCGCAGCTTACACCTTGCAGGAGATCCTTACGGTAAAATCCGACGACGTGCTTGGCCGTGTAAAGACATACGAGGCTATCGTAAAGGGACAGAATGTTCCTACGCCGGGTGTGCCTGAATCCTTCCGCGTATTGGTTAAGGAACTGCAATCGCTGTGTCTTGACGTTCGCATTCTCAATGAAAACGGCGAAGAGATCAAGCCTGAACTGTTTATTGAACGCGATGAACGCGATATCGGAGTTGTCGATCCTGATGCTGATATTGGTGAAAGCGTTATGGATGACGATAATCCTGACGGTTACTCGGTCGGCGATTTGAACGAGGATGGCGATATTATCTCCGATGATTTCGACGATTTCCTCGGTGAGATAGCAGAACCCGAATTCTTTGAAGACGAAGACTTTAATTGAGGAAGAGGGGTAAGAAGCTGATGAAAATAGATACACCAGAAAAGAAATTTGATACATTTGATGCTATCCGTATCGGACTTGCATCACCTGAAATGATAGAAAGCTGGTCAAACGGCGAGGTTAAAAAGCCTGAGACCATCAATTACAGAACACTCAAGCCCGAAACGGACGGCTTATTCTGCGAAAGAATTTTTGGACCTATCAAGGACTGGGAATGCCACTGCGGAAAATATAAGCGCATTCGTTTCAAGGGCAAGGTGTGCGAACGCTGCGGAGTTGAAATAACAACATCCAAGGTTCGTCGTGAGCGTATGGGACATATCGTCCTTGCAGCTCCCGTATCTCACATCTGGTACTTCAAGGGTATTCCTTCCCGTATGGGTCTTATCCTTGATATTACACCTCGTGTTCTTGAAAAGGTTCTTTACTTTGCATCATATATTGTAATCGATCCGGGCAATGTTCCCGGACTTGAAAAGTATCAGCCGCTTTCCGAGCGTGAATACCGTGAATACTATGAAAAGTATGAAAACGATTTCCGTGCAGGCATGGGTGCTGAAGCGATAAAAGAGCTTTTGGCTGAAATCGACCTTGACAAGCTTGCTGAAGAGCTTAAGTTGGATCTTGAATCCTCTTCAGGTCAGAAAAAGATGCGCGCTATCAAGCGTCTTGAAGTCGTTGAGGCATTCCGTCAGTCGGGCAACCGTCCTGAATGGATGATCCTTGACGTTATTCCCGTAATACCGCCTGAAATTCGTCCCATGGTTCAAATCGACGGCGGCAGATTTGCAACATCTGATCTTAACGATCTTTACAGAAGAGTTATCAATCGTAACAACCGTCTTAAAAAGCTCCTTGAGCTTGCGGCTCCCGATATAATCATCCGCAACGAAAAGCGTATGCTTCAGGAAGCCGTTGACGCTCTTATTGATAACGGCAGACGCGGCAGAGCTGTAACAGGCCCCAGCAACCGTGCACTTAAGTCCTTGTCCGATATGCTCCGCGGTAAGCAGGGCAGATTCAGACAGAACTTGCTCGGTAAGCGTGTTGACTATTCCGGCCGTTCCGTTATCGTCGTTGGTCCCGAGCTTAAGATCTATCAGTGCGGTCTTCCCAAAGAAATGGCTCTTGAGCTGTTCAAGCCCTTCATTATGAAGCGTCTTGTAAGCATGGGCGTTGCAAACAACATTAAGAGCGCAAAGAAGATGGTCGAGCGCGTACGTCCCGAGGTTTGGGATGCACTTGAAGAGGTAATTAAGGGACATCCCGTAATGCTCAACCGTGCTCCGACACTTCACAGACTTGGTATTCAGGCGTTTGAAGTTGTTCTTGTTGAAGGCAGAGCGCTTAAGCTCCATCCGCTTGTATGTACGGCTTTCAACGCTGACTTCGACGGCGACCAGATGGCTGTTCACGTTCCGCTTTCCGCAGAAGCTCAGGCTGAAGCTCGTTTCCTGATGCTTTCCGCAAACAACCTTTTGAAGCCTCAGGACGGTAAACCGGTTGCTGTTCCTTCTCAGGACATGGTTCTCGGTTCTTACTATCTCACGAAGGTTCGCCACGGTGAACCCGGTGAAGGTCTTGTATTCAGAAACTTTGACGAAGTAATGATGGCATATCAGACGGGTAACCTCGGTATCCATGCTCCCATCAAGGTTCGCGTTGAAAAGGTTATTGATGGCGTAAAGCACAGCCGCATAATCAATGCAACGGCAGGACAGATCATATTCAATGAGAATATTCCTCAGGATCTCGGCTATGTTGACAGAACAAATCCCGAAACTATGCTTGATCTTGAAGTAAGCTTCGTTGCTGATAAGAGTGCGCTCGGTAAGATAATCGACCGTTGCATCAAGGTGCATGGCACTACGGCAACAGCTGAAATACTTGATAAAGTAAAAGCAACAGGCTATAAGTTCTCCACTCGAGGCGGTCTTACAATGTCTATCTACGACATGATCATCCCCGAAAAGAAGAAAGAGCTTGTTGAAGCAGGTGATAAGAAGGTTGACGTTCTTACAGCTAAGTATCGCCGCGGTCTTATTTCCGAAGAAGAAAAGACTCGTCTCGTTGTTGACACATGGACACAGGTAACAAAAGAAGTTGCTGACGCCATGATTGAAAACCTTGACGAATTCAACCCCATATTCATGATGGCCAACTCCGGTGCTCGTGGTTCTATCAAGCAGATAAGACAGCTTGGCGGTATGCGCGGACTTATGGCAAGTGCTACAGGACGTACCCTTGAAATTCCCATCAGAGCTAACTTCCGTGAAGGTCTTACAGTTTTGGAATACTTCATCTCCTCCAGAGGTGCTCGTAAGGCTCTTTCCGATACGGCTCTTCGTACAGCTGACTCAGGTTACCTTACAAGACGTCTTGTTGACGTATCTCAGGAAGTAATCATCCGCGAAGAGGATTGCGGCACGGATGAAGGTATCTACGTATCCGATATTTATATCGGCAAGGAAGAAATTGAGCTTTTGGCAGAGCGTCTTGTCGGACGTGTTGCGGCTGAAGACGTCATCCATCCCGAAACGGGCGAAGTTATCGTTGCTAAGGGAACGCTGATGAAGGATGCCGAGGCTAAGAAGATAACTGCGGCAGGCGTAAAGCGTGTTAAGATACATTCTATTCTTACGTGTAAAGCTAAGCGCGGTGTCTGCGCTAAGTGCTACGGTGCAAACCTTGCTTCAGGTCAGCTTGTCAGCATAGGTGAAGCTGTAGGTATTATCGCCGCTCAGTCTATCGGTGAACCCGGTACACAGCTTACCATGAGAACGTTCCATACCGGTGGTGTTGCCGGTTCCGATATTACGCAGGGTCTTCCCAGAGTTGAAGAGCTTTTCGAAGCTCGCAGACCGAAGACGTTTGCAGTTCTCGCGGAGATCGACGGTGTCGTATCTATTCCCGAGGGCAAAAACCAGATCAAGATATTCAACAGCGAAACTCTCGAAGAAGCTACTTACTCTATCGCATACAATGCTCGTTTGCGCGTAAGCGAAGGCAGTGTCGTTAAGAAGGGTGACGAGCTTACGGAGGGTTCACTCAATCCCCACGATGTTCTTGCTATCAGAGGACCCGAAGCGGCACAGAACTGCTTGATCGAAGGCGTTCAGCACGTTTACCGTTCTCAGGCTGTTTCTATCAGTGATAAGCACATCGAGGTTATCGTTCGTCAGATGATGCGCAAGGTAAGAATTGAAGATCCGGGCGATACAAATCTTGTTTTGGGCTCTATGACAGAAGTGCTTGAATACGAAGCGGCGAACAAAGAGATCGACGCACGTATTGCGGCAGGTGAGCAGGAGCTTCGCAAAGCAGTTGCAACTCCCATACTTCTCGGTATTACAAAGGCATCCTTGGCAACAGACTCGTTCTTGTCAGCAGCATCCTTCCAGGAAACAGCAAGAGTTCTTACAGACGCTGCTATCAAGGGCAAGATCGACCCGCTTCTCGGCTTGAAGGAAAATGTAATTATCGGTAAGCTCATCCCTGCAGGTACAGGTGTTCCTGTATACCGCGACGTTGATGCTGAAGAGATTGAAGAAAAGGTTCAAGCAGAGGAAACTGCAGAATAAATAAAATAAAGAGATATGATTTAGAGCAATCTTTATCATATCTCTTTTTTTGTTTGTCAATTATTATAATGTATGCCCGTGTTTTTGTTTCTGTATTTCATAGGAGTGGTGTACTCGTGATATTAAAAAAATGAAATAAAGCTTAAAGGTGAGCTTGTATAATAGAAGCAATTTTTTTGATTGAATAATCGGGGGAAACGAGAAGGCCTTTTGCAGAGTAACCCAGCTTCAAATTTGTGGCCTGATATTTATTTCACCTTGCGCTGTTGCCTGTACTCCGTGGGCGGCTGTCCGTATATATCGCGGAAAACCTTAGAAAAATACGATGGCGTTATATATCCGGTGCGTGTGGCAATATCTTCAATCGGCATATCCGTGGACGATAAAAACGCCGCGGCTATACTGCATCGCACCTTATTCAGATACGGCACAAAACACACATTCATGTTCTGCTTGAAATAACGGCTGAAATGTGTCGTCGACATCGCAGCAACAGCCGCCGCCTCCTCAAGCGTTATTTGCTTTGAATAATTCTGTTGCACGAAAGTAAGCACTTTTTGAAGGGGCATGAGATGCTTTTCGGAATTCTTCGGCTGTTCGTTTAGAAGAGCAAAATTTAAGAACATAAGAATTACACGTTCGAAGGCGTTTTGCAGCAGTGCATTTTCGTTTATATCAGGCAATACCGTATACTGCTCCAACAAAAAGTCAAACTCATAACGCATCGCCTTAAACTGTGTGTCGTTAAGTGATACTTTGGAAAAGCCAAGATGCAAAATTTTTTTGGTTATGTGCGAAGGAAGCGATCGAAGGAAAAAACATATTGTTATTGACTTGGCATCATTGGTTTCAAATTTCAACGAATGGAAGTCTGATGTTGTGATAATGTATACGTCTCCGCGCTTTAATTCATATTGTTTATCGTTGACTATATGCGTACCGCTACCCTCGATGATAAACTCCATTTCGTAATAGTCGTGCCAATGGTAGGATGATTCAAATTTATTGGGCAAAGTGTGCAATCCGACGCAAAAACCTAAGGGCTTATATTCATTTTCTAAATATGTGAGGTCAATTTCTTTATTCATTTTCATTTTCCTAACCATATATTATTATAAAAAATATAAACTTACATAAATTGATTATGTTTTATATTTATTATAACCTTCTTTTTGAAAAAGTGCAAGTGAAACTTACGAAAAACGCATAAATTTATGAGCGAAGTTGATAATTTACATCTGCTAAGGTAAAATCAATTTCAATTATCATGTGACTTCATTTTATATGCGTAAAACCGTATCTCCGACCGTCATAAAATGATGGGGAACTGCGCTTGATATCTGCTTTATTTCTGTATTAATATTAAGCTAAAAAACTTAGTAATACAAATTTTTGCGATGACTTACAACTTTTTTTCAAAGTGTTGAATTTGTGCTTGTTTAATAGTTTTGTGCTATTTACAATTTTTACGGAAAAGTGTAAAATGTATATGCACTTTTGGATTTTAGGAGAAGCTTGTGATGAAAAAACTAAAAACGAAGGAAGCAAATTTACAAAGAAAGAGGAAATATTATGAAAAGAATTCTTGCAGTTTTGCTTGCGGTGCTCATGCTTTGCTTAGCTCTTACAGCTTGCAACAACACGCCTGCAGGTAACGATGACCCGACGCCGACACAGGGTGCTGACGCACCGACAGATGCGCCGGAGGAAGATGAGACCGAGGGTGGAAAGTATATGCCTATGGATGGCGGCTATCCATTTGAGCAGTATAAGCTGCCTGCTTATGATTTGACAAACAAAGAGATCCTCATTATGACAAATGCGGAGTACGTAACTGACCCCACGAAGTTCGATGCCGGGAGAGATGTTTACGGTCTTACATATAAGACTAAGCTCGTAACGTCAGGCGAGTGGGTAACTCAGTTTATCAGTATGTTTATGGCAAACCAGTCACCTGATATCATTTTAAACGGCGCCATGATCCTCAACATGATAAACAAAAACTATTACTATCCTATTGATGAGCTTGTTGATTTTGATCTTCCTATTTGGCAGGAATTGAAAAGCAGTATCGAAAACATGTACTATAAAGATCATATCTATAGTGTAGCGGCAAATACTTATCGTGGCGAGGTCTTATTTTACAATAAGACGCTGTTCAGTGAAATGGGTGTGAAGACCCCGGATGAATATTATGCAGAAGGTAATTGGAATTGGGATACGTTCCGCCAGCTTGCACAGGAAATGACTATCGATAGTGACGGAGACGGTATTCCCGAGGTATACGGCGCATATGTAGAGCAAGGCCTTTGCCTTCTTGGATCGGGCATAGACTATGTAACAATGAATAGAGACGGTACCATAACAAATAATATTCCTTCCGAGGCTATGGCGCGTGCCGTAAATTACTATGTACAGCTTTATAATGACAACATACTTTATGAAGGTGCCGATAATCATACAGCCTTTGCGGCGGGTAAGATCGCAATGGGAACTATAGCTGTATGGCAGGCAAGAACGGCTTTTGCAGAGATGTTTAAAGCTGATGCTGTCGGTTATGTACCTTACCCGAAGGATCCCGCTACAGATAAATACTATGTCGGAGAAGAATTTTGGGGTGACAATGTTCCTTCCAATGCACCTAATCTCAACGGAGCGGCTGCTTTTATCTGTGCTGAGCGATACAACAAGCTCATGAGTGACCTTGATGAAGAAGTAATCGCTGAAAAAGAAGCTATGTCTCTTTCCGAATACGTTGATACCTACGGCGCAACTTACGACTTTGATAAATTCCTTGCGGAAGAGCTTTATGATGAAAAGTTTACTCCGGTAAACAAGATATCCTATAATCTTCAGATCGCTCAAAAATGGGCGGGAGATTTTTGGTTCCGTCCTCTTGCAGGTGAGCCTTGGGCAACGATAGCTGAAGAAATTTCACCTGCTATTGATGAGCATATTAAAAATCTTATTAATTCATAATAAGTTAATTTTTAAAGCGTTAAGCTTTATATAATGAAAAATAGGAGGCAAAATAATGAAAAAAGCATTATCAATTTTAACAGCGGTACTCCTTATGGTGAGCGTGTTCTCTTTTGTCAGCGTTTCTGCTGAAACGAAAAACCTTCTTCCCGTAACGGAAGAAAACTTCGTTGATAACGGATGCGGTGCATGGATACCTTCCGTTGCGGCGGCTGATATGCTCGGTCAGAGTGGCGGTATTTTCAGAAGCGGAAACGATGTTGAAGGTATAACCCTTGACACGGAAAACGTAAAATACGGCAAGTATTCCTTTAAGTTTGAACGCGGTGAATCGGAAAATTCCGAGGTGAATTTCCCCCTTGCTATCGGTTATCTTACACCGGGTAAGACATACACTTTCCAGGCATATGTAAAAACAAATAAGGTTCTTTCCGCGGCATCCGGTGCATTCGTCGGATATTGCAGTAAGGCAGTTGTTCCCGAATACAGAATGGTAGACGAGGGCTTGTGCAGTGAGCCTGTTATCGGCACAAAGGATTGGACACTTATCTCTGTCACATTTACAGCTCCCGCAGACCCAGATGCTATCGTTATACTTAACTGCGGCGTTTACGGTACTGTAAGCGGAACGGCTTGGTTTGACGGTATTGCTCTCGTTGAGGGCGGTGAGCCTGTTAAGGAGTACGAAACGCTTGTTCGCGCAAGCGGTGGCACAGATACACCGGCAGAGCCCACACCTGCACCTACAGATGCGCCTGTCGATGATAAAGATAGAACCGGAAAAAACCTCATCGTCATGGATGAAGAGTCGGCCACAACTATTCATAAAGATGCAGGCTCTTGGCTTTACATTCCGTCCTCTCCCCACTTCAAATACCAAACACCCTGTATGGGTAGCTGGATCGACAGCCCGAATGAACGAGAAATCGGTTTCCCCTCTGAATACATAAATTTTGACACGGAAACGGTTAAATTCGGCTCAAAGTCCATTATGCTCAAAATTCCCAGCAAGACTGAAAGACACATCAGAGCGTTTGTAGCTCTCCCGGGTGATAATTTCGAAGCAGGAAAGACATATACAGTCCAAGGATATGTTAAAACAAATAAGATACTTGGAGATATAGGTGCATCAGTCAGCGTAGAAGTAAAAAATCAAGATCATGTTACACTTGAAGCAAATGTAGTTACAGACATTGTTCTTACTGGTACAAAGGATTGGACGCTTGTTTCCTCTACCTTTACAATGCCCGAGAGCGATGAAGAACTTCTTGTTACTGTTAACTGCAATATATGGAACTGCATGTCCGGTACAGCGTGGTTTGACGGCCTTGCAGTTGTTGAAGGCGATAAGCCTGTAGATTACACAAGCCTTGCTCCGCTTGAAGCACCTTCTGCAGAGCCCACACCTGCTCCTGTAGCGCCTACACTCAATGGCGAGCCTTCTGCATGGGCAAAGGAAGAGATACTCAAGGCTCTTGAAGCAGACCTTGTTCCCGAGCACGTAAACAGCAACTACACAACAGATATCACAAGGAGCGATTTCTGTGACCTTATCATCAAGATGATCGAAAAGAAGAGCGGCAAGGCTATCGCTGACGTTATCGCAGGCTACGCAGATGCAAAGTCTGACGTTTCCTTCCCCGATACAGATAGCGCAAACGTAATCGCAGCTGCAAAGCTTGGCATCGTAAACGGTAGATCCAGCGGTGCATTCGATCCCACAGCAAACATCACACGTCAGGAAGCAGCAAAGATGCTTGCACTTGCGGCAAAGGTACTTGGCGCTGATATCACAGCAAGCGAAGTAGCATTCGCAGACGCAGACGATATCTATGCATGGGCAAAAGAATTCATTTACTATGTAAATACGATAGGTGTAATGAACGGCACAAGCACGACAACACCTCCCAACTTCAGCCCCCTTCGCACATACACAAGAGAACAGTCTATCCTTACTGTTTACAGACTTTTCAATGCGATATAAGAGAATAATGCTTTTTGCGTAAATAGTACGCATTTCTCCTGCAATAGCTGTCACTTCGGTGACAGCTTTTGTTGTATAAGAAAACCACGCGATAGTCGCGTGGTAGAAAAAAGGTTAACCGGTGAGCAAAAATCCTCCGTTTGTGGTAAAAAGGAAAAGACCTGCCAGTCAAAACC
>SVND01000031.1 GCA_015067075.1 Oscillospiraceae bacterium | reverse complement strand
GAAAAGGCTTTTTCAGGCTTCTCCTTGAGGAGAGGCTCCGCCGCAGGCGGTGGTGAGGTGTAGGCTCGCAGAGCTGTTATTTCCTTTTGTTTTGCACAGGCAAGAAACCTGTCCCTACGGTCAAGAGAATAATCACAACAAATTTTACGGCTGTTTTATCAGCAAAAAAATTTTCGTGCGGAGCATTTATCCCCGACGCTCAATAAACAAAGCGAAATGGAAGAAAATCTGCGCAGCGGATAATAGGAGCGAACAAGTTTGAAGTGAAAAAATAATTAAAAAACCAACAAAATAAGCTTTAAAATTACGACAAAAACCTACCGAGTATATTTTACCGACGTGCAAAAAGCGCGTTTTCATAAACGCTAGGTAAAAATAAAGCAAGCAAAACACAAATAAAAAGGACTTTTTCATTTAATCTGAAAATCATAAAATTTTATATGGAATTTGTGCTTGTTTCCGTGTTTTGTCTATGTTTTTTTATAAAAAAACTGTTAGAATGTAATTACCGAAAAAATTTTAGGAGGCAAAAACAATGAAAAAAGTATTATCCCTTTTGACAGCGGTACTTCTTTTTGTATCGATGTTCTCTTTCGTAGGCGCATCTGCCGAGGCGATCAATTATCTTCCCGCAACTGAAGAAGATTTTGATTCCATCGTTGCAGGCACTTATACTCCCAGCATCAGAGACACAGTTGGCTTCCCCGCTCTCGCTGTTTGGGCAGGTGTTCCCGGTTATCCCTCTGATGATGAATTCTGGGCAAGCGGAACATTGAGCTTTGACACAGAGAATTTTAAGTATGGCACAAAGTCCATCAAGGTCGTAAGCTCCAAGCAAGCAACATGCATTACGGTTCCTCTTTTAGTTCCCGCAAGTTACTTTGAAGCAGGCAAGACATATACCTTCCAGGCTTACATCAAGACAAATAAGGTTATGGCAACTGAAACAGGCGCAGGACTTCTTGTTGGAGCAACAGACGAAGATCATGGCGCATACGATGAGTTCATTGCTGTCTATGACTCCATGAGCGGAACAAAGGACTGGACGCTTATGGCTCTTCCCTTTGTAGCTCCTGCTCATAAGACTGCTGAAGGTAAGGATGTTATCCTGAAGTTCGAAATGCAGTGTTGGACATGCATTAACGGTACAACATGGTTTGACGGTCTTGCAGTTGTTGAAGGAGATTCTCCCGTAATCGATTACAATTCTCTTGTTTCTGTTAACGGCGGTAGCACAGATACACCTGCTGAGCCCACACCTGCTCCTGTAGCTCCCACACTCAATGGCGAGCCTTCTGCATGGGCTAAGGAAGAGATCCTCAAGGCTTTGGAAGCAGACCTTGTTCCCGAACATGTTAACAGCAATTACACAACGGATATCACAAGAAGCGATTTCTGTGACCTTATCATCAAGATGATCGAAAAGAAGAGCGGCAAGGCTATCGCTGACGTGATCGCAGGCTACGCAGACGCAAAGGCTGACGTATCCTTCCCCGATACAGATAGCGCAAACGTAATTGCAGCTGCAAAGCTCGGTATCGTAAACGGCAGATCCAGCGGTGCATTCGATCCTTCTGCAAATATTACACGTCAGGAAGCAGCAAAGATGCTTGCACTTGCGGCAAAGGTACTTGGTGCTGACATCACAGCAAGCGAAGTAGCATTCGCAGACGCAGACGATATCTATGCATGGGCAAAAGAGTTCATTTACTATGTAAATACGATAGGTGTAATGAACGGCACAAGCACGACAACACCTCCCAACTTCAGCCCCCTTCGCACATATACAAGAGAACAGTCTATCCTTACGGTTTACAGACTTTTCAATGCTCTGTAAGAACAATTAAACAACAAAGAGCATTTCATCCCTGCTCTTTTTATGTCCCTGCAAAATATCGTATAATATAAGCGGGCGGAGATGAAAATCTCCGTCTGTTTTTTTGTCACAAATTTACACTTTCTTTTTACAGATAAATATTGTATAATAAAATCATATTCTCAGAAAGGAAGAAAATTATGAAAAAAACAAGATTTTTGGCTGTTTTACTGTCGGTAGTGATGCTTTTATCCATTCTGCCCATCGGTATGACAACCTCTGCGGCATCTTTGATTTTGATGCAGCTTGACACGCAGTACGCAGGAACTGAAATAACCGTCGCAGGTCTCAGCTCTCACGTTTACGTATCACTTGAGATATATAAGCCCAATGCTACATCTCCCTTTATTTCCGAAAACCTTACCATTGCTCCCAACGGCGCATACGGAGTGACCTTCACTCTTGATGCCAACGTTTTCGGTCAGTACAAGGCTGTTGCGAAAACTGAAGCAGAGCGCACGGAAATGGTTTTCAACGTTGTTGAAAAAACTGCTGAAAACGAGCAGGTCAACAAGGATTTTGAAATAACAAACGATTATTCCGAAGAATACGTCGGCGGAATCCGTGTTTACGTTGACGGCGACGCTCACAAGTATTCCATTGATTGCTATGAGAAAAACGGCGATGTTATGGTGCCGCTTAAAGAGCTTTGCGGCGTTATCGACATTGAGCTTTCCGAAATTGACGGCGGTTGGTTTTTGAAAAAAGGTCTTATTGAGCTTACCTTAAAGGAAGGCAGCACAGCTGCCGAAAAGCTTGACAGAGCCGTAGACGTACCCGAAACGCTTACAATGCCCGTTTCCGTTGAGAAATACGGTGACACGCTCGTTGTACCCGTCAAATTTATCAGCGATGCATTTGAATGGCACAATACATACGATGCAAAAGCAGGTATTTTTGCTGTCGGTACTCGTGAAAAGGACGAATGGTTCTATAAATTCCCCACTCAGGCTGAATCCTCCGTATTTCAGACCACAGATTCCAAGAGTGTCCGTGCAAATTTCGGTGCTGACTTCACATGGGGTCTTTTGATGCAACGCGCCAACGCCGCCGAAGCTAAAGGCGTTCAGGATCAGGTTGATGCATTAGGTCTTAAAAAGTTATCTTATTTTGAATCTGCAGGTCAGATAACTCTTCCCACTATTGCATATAAGTCCGAAGATTTCTCCAAGTCCTTCAATTCACACGCATGGAGCCTTGGCGGAAATCCCGCAGCTATCAACAGCTATTCATATTTCTCCGTTTCCGGCTTGCATCTTGAAATAAACAACGATGTAACGACAAGAGAAATTGCAACTCGTGAAAGCCTCGGTTATTCCGAGCCCAAATATCCCGACGGCTCTTCTGCTTTGGGATACCTTACAGGTACAGATTATCCCTATCCCCTTACGGCAAAGCTTTACGACTCTGCGGCGGCTAAGGGTGCAGACGGAAAGATTCTTGTAACTTATGATACACTTGTTGAAACTGACGGCAAGGAAAAGCTTCCCATTCAGGTAACTGTCGGTAGCTCCACACTTCGCACTCTTGCAGGCTACAATGAAGGCGATGTTGCTTCTTTCCTTTTCGTAAATATGGCAAAGGATATTTTAGCTCCCGTCTGGCGTGAGCACGCAAGAGTCACTGTCCGTGAAATGATAAATAACGGTATGGACGGTATGTGGTGCGACAACTACGGCCCGTGGGACAACTTCGCAAGCATTAAAAACTGCTTTGGCGATTGGAGCGAAGCACTCTTCAATGAATATCTCAAATCCCGCCATACTGCCGCAGAGCTTGCGGAAATGGGTATTTCCGATATAGACAGCTTCAATATCCGTGAATATGTCGTGAATACAGCTATCGACTATTTCGGCGACGCTGACCTCATTGCAGGATATGAGCATATCTTCCTTTACAGCGAGGCAAGTGCCGCATATCAGGAAACATTCTGGCTTGACAATATACTTTGGAACGCTTACAAGACATTTAAAGCTTCCGAATCCTTCAAGTATATTCAGGATATATACGAAATAATCAAGGAAGAAGCTTACGATGCAGGTCTTGAGGAAGGCTATTTCGTGCTCGGTAACGACTCTCCCGGCGTAAGCCACGGCTTTGTTGAAAGCGATTACCTTGATGCTGTCGGCGCTGAATTTACAAACGGCTGGAACTTGAGCATGGGCTCAAAGGGTATGCAGCTTCTTCCCGAAGGCAGAGTGGCTATCTTCTACAAGGTTGCAAATGAATTCGGATCTGCTCCTTACTGTGTTCCCTGGTTCTATTCCGGCGGAAATGCCGCACTTAAAGAAACTAACGCAAGTAAGATACTCCTTGCCGAAGCTTTTGCAAACAACGCTTTCATAAATGCTGCAACAAACCATGTTGGCAACAACGAGGCTCACCGCTGGCTCAATAACTTTATTTACAAAAATGAAGAAGTATTCGGCACACGTTACACTAAAGCCGATATCGCTATCATTTTCTCCACAGAAAACCAGCTTGCCAACATGAACACAAACTACCTCAACGGTGCAAACATTGACAGACAGTACCACGTTCAGGGCGTTTGGGGTACTTCCTATGTTTTGGCAAAGGCTAACATTCCCTATGCAATCATCCCCGAATGGCAGGCAAATCCCGAGCTTTTGGCAAACTACAAAACTGTAGTTATCCCCAATCTTGAAGCCATGAGCGACGAAATGTACAAAATCTACACCGACTATGCAAACAATGGCGGCAGACTTGTTATTACAGGTGCTATGGGCTACCGTTACGGCGGTGACGACGGCTACTTTATGCAGCGTGATACAGCTCTTATCACCGAGCTTTTAGGCGTTGATGTAACTGAAGTTCCGAAAAATGACCTTAATAATTCCCCCTCCACACCCGATGATTTCGTTACAGCTCAATTCGGTGAAGGTACTATTACATGGTGCGATCAGCCCCTTGGCAACCTTTATATGACATTGACAGGCGCTGACTACCGTGAAATGCTTTCAAAGATCATTATCGCAATGTGCGGTAACAACAAGACTCTCCTCGACCAGTCCACTCTTCCCGACAACGTCGGTGCATACTTGCTTCAAAGCAAGGACGGTCAGCAGGTCTTCGTCGATCTTGTAAACTATAACGTTGACCTTGCAGACGATTCTCTTAAGACTATCGGCAAATTCAGCGTTAAGGTAAAGCTTCCCGCAGGTCTTACAAATGTAACGGCTCAGATTCTCAGCCCCGAAGGAAATTACGATGCTGCAGTTTCCGTAGCTGACGGCTGGGCAACTGTTACTGTTGATAAGCTTGATGTTTACAGCTCCGTTAAGATAAGCGGTACTTCCACAAAGGTACAGCAGACACTCAACGGCGAGCCTTCTGCATGGGCTAAGGAAGAGATAATCAAGGCTCTCGAAGCAGACCTTGTTCCCGCTCACGTTAACAGCAATTACACAACAGATATCACAAGAAGCGATTTCTGTGATCTTATCATCAAGATGATCGAGAAAAAGAGCGGCAAGGCTATCGCTGACGTTATCGCAGGTTATGCAGATGCAAAGGCAGAGGTATCCTTCCCCGACACAGATAGCGCAAACGTGATCGCAGCTGCAAAGCTTGGCATCGTAAACGGCAGAGCAAGCGGAGCGTTCGATCCCACAGCAAACATCACAAGACAGGAAGCAGCAAAGATGCTTGCACTTGCGGCAAAGGTACTTGGCGCTGACATCACAGCAAGCGAAGTAGCATTCGCAGATGCAGACGATATCTATGCATGGGCAAAAGAGTTTATTTACTATGTAAATACGATAGGTGTAATGAACGGCACAAGCACGACAACACCTCCCAATTTCAGCCCCCTTCGTACATATACGAGAGAACAGTCTATCCTTACGGTATACAGACTTTTCAATGCTCTGTAAGAACAATTAAATAAACAAAGAGCAGGGTTTCATTCCTGCTCTTTTTCACGCGGTCACAAACGAATATAAGGGAGCATTGACTTTGGGCTGAACACATGATATAATAATAAAAAATCTAAAGGAGAAATATTATGAACAGTAAACTTGTGCCCGTAAGCGAAAAGGAGCTTCAAACAAGAATAGAGCTTAACTACCGCCGTCTTGCGGAAGGTGATTATTACAGCACAGAAAATGTTTTTTCTCCCAAGGACTATGATTGGTATGCAGACAAAGAGGGACGTGCGCTGTTGGCGTTTGTCAGCCATTATAAAATAAACGGAAAATCTGCCCCGTGTATGGGCTTTCTTATGGAGCATTTACAGGAGCATATGAACGAAGAGGGATATTTTGGCCCTGTTTTCGCTGATAAAATACACGAGCAACAGCTATCAGGTCACTCGTGGCTGTTGCGCGGGCTTTGCGAATATTATGAAGCCTTTGGAGATGAATACAGCAAAAACGCAGTAGAAAAAATAGCTGATAATTTATATTTAAAAAGACGCGGCCGTTTTTCCACGTATCCCATTGAACGAAGCAAAAAGGATATTGGCGATGTGAGCGGTACGCAAGCGGAGGCGATTAACGGCTGGATACTGTCCAGTGATATCGGATGCGCTTTTATGAGCATTGACGGGCTTTCTCATGCATATAAAATACTGAAAAAAGAAGAAATTAAGGCTCTTTTGGATGAAATGATTACCGTATATCTCGGCGTTGACAAGGTTAAGCTCAAGGCGCAGACTCATTGCACCTTATCAGCCGCACGCGGTATGCTTCGTATGTATGGTGAAACGGGTGAGGCGCGCTATTTAAAGGGTGCTTGCGACATTATGAAGCTGTACACGGAGGGCGGTGGTATGAGCGAAACGTACCAAAACCTTAATTGGTGGGGCAGGGCTGATACATGGACGGAGCCTTGCGCTATTGTGGATTCGCTCATGGTTGCTTGTGAGCTTTATAAAGCGATCGGTGATGAAAAATACAAGACCCTTGCTGCGAGAATATATCACAACGGGCTTGCAACGGCGCAAAGACAAAACGGTGGCGCCGGCACAGATTCCGTGGTCGTCAGCGGAGTGGAGGAATATCTTTACTCAAAGATGTATGAAGCGGAATTTTGCTGTACGATGCGATTGGCAGAGGGGCTTTGGTACATCAGCGACAATAAGGAGCTTTTGACGGCGAAAACGGACGGATGCGTTACTAAAAAGGGGCGTATTTACAGCGACGGCGATTTGATTTATGCGGAGATCGGCGGTGGTGCGCAGGATTACGTTGAGAAAACGGCAGAGGTGGACGGGTACAAGCTTTCACCTATAGTAAAATACTACCGTTTGCCGAAGGATGTTATGGAAAGCTCAAAGCAAAGGATATTATTTTAACAAACAAAACGGAGCAGGTGTCTGCTCCGTTTTTACGGTTTGAAAAGCATCTTTTTTATCTCAACATCGGTGTAATATTTAAGCAAAATATCTCGATAGCCCATGCCGTTTTTAGCGAGCTCGTTTGCGCCGTATTGGCTCATGCCAACACCGTGGCCATAGCCGCGAGTGGTAAAAACGATCTCGCCGCCACCAACGGTTATATCAAAATTAGCTGATTTTAAGCCGTATATTTTTCTTACGGTACGCCCCGTCAGCGTTACACCGCCGATGCGCACGCCTGTGACATAGCCTGCATCGCTACGGACGATATTTGTGCACCAATCGGAGCTGTCGTCGGGAAAGCGTGCGTCGGGATATTGGGAAAGAAAAATATTTTTGAATTCGTTTTCTGAAAATCTGACGGAAACATTGCTCCACGGGGAATTGAGGTCGGGCTCGCTGTCTACGCTTTGCAGATAAGGCACGTCGCTTCCGCCCCAGACCTCGATGCTCGCCTCTGTTTTACCGCAGGAGGCGGCGCAAAAGAGCGCGTTTATGGGCTCACCGTCGTAAACAAGTATCTCTCCCTCTGTATCGGCGACGGCATCAACAATGTTTTGCCAATATTTATCCGTCCAATCCTTGCCCCATTTTTCCTGCGCCGAGGATAAAGACAAATACGCCATGCAATGAGAGGAGTCCGTGCAAACGGCGGAGTCGGGATGCAGATCGTTTGTATCGCCGTTTTCGTATTTCCAAAGCCTGTATGCAACATATGTCCGTGCGGCAACAGCCTGCGCCATGAGCGCTTGCTTTTCGTAGTTTGCCGACATTTCTCCCGCCAAAACGCCGCATATGTATTGCTCAAGCGCCATATATTCGTAGCCTTGCGTTTCATCGTTGAAAAAAAGAATATCGGAGCTTTCCTCGCTGTCACCGTGGGGGACTATAGTGGGTGTAGGAGTGGAAACTGACGTAGGCGCTATGGCCGGAATGTCATCGTTTTCGGGAATGATACCAAAGGAAATGGATGCAGTCAGCGCCGAGAGCAAAGCGGCGGCGTAAAGAATGGAGAGTGCGAATAATTTTTTGTGCTTCATTTGTGACTCCTTATTGCGTAAAATGCTTGATTATCTGCGGTAAAAGTGGTATAATACCGATAAAAAACATGAATGGAGAAGAAAAATGGATATAAAAAAGCTTATTGCTGAATATGAAGGATGTCCTTGCGGACGGGAGCATAAAACGGATATAAAGGCTGTGGAAATTGGTCATAATTATAAGGATAATATTGCCGAAATACTTCACAGCGTGAATTTCCCCGAAAAGGTCTTTGCGGTGGCCGATAAAAATACACTCGGTGCATCTGACGGTATTATTGAAGCGCTTGAGCGCGGAGGTTTTAAGGTAACGCTGAAGCTTTATGATAATTTGCGCGTTGCTGATATGGAAAATGTGGACGATATTGCCGCGCTTGCCGCGGATTGCGGAGGCTTCCTTGCCATAGGCACAGGCTCTATCGGCGATACCTGCCGACTTGCGGCGGCAAAAACGAACAAGGATTTTGCCTTTTTTGGCACAGCACCGTCCATGGACGGCTTTGCATCAGACAGCGCACCTATTACGAAAGGTTGCTTTAAGATATCCTATAAGGCGCGCCAGCCATCCGTTATAATCGGTGACACAAAGATACTTGCCGCGGCACCTGCGGAGCTTAAATCGTCGGGCTTTTCCGATATGATAGCCAAATATACGGGGCTTGTGGATTGGGATGTATCCAGATTTATTTCTGATGAATATTACTGTCCGAATATTGCGGCGCTGACAAAGCGTGCGACGGACAAGATAGTTGCCCTTGCCGATAAGATAACGGGCAACGACGAAACGGCAGCTGAAGCTGTTATGGAAGCGCTCATTTTGACTGGCGTTGCCATGGGCTTTGCCGAATGCACGCGCCCTGCATCAGGTGCGGAGCATATAGTGTCACATTTTTGGGAATGCAAAAAGCTTGCAGAAGGACATTTATCGGATTTTCACGGAAAAAAGGTCGGTGTCGCAACGATTTTGATAAACCGCGAGTACCGTAAGCTTGCTGAGTTGGAAACAGTACGTGCCCACGAGGAAAAGGCAGATTGGGAAGAAATAAAAGCGGTATATGGCCCTGTTTTAACGCCTGATATGCTGAAAATGAACGATCCGTCTATCCTTGATACAACGTCGCCTGCCAGAATTGAGGCGGCGTGGCAGGATATACGCGATAGCGTAAAACGCTTTATTCCTTCGGAAGAGGAGATATTGCGCATTATGAAAACGGCAGGCTGTGCTACAACTATTGAGGAAATAGGAGTTACCCCAGAGCTTTGTGAGCTTGGACTTAAATACCACAGCTATATGCGCCGCAGACTTACACTTGCGAGAATTCGTCCGCTTATCGTTTAAGCCGTGATATAATATATGCGGACAGGCAGTAATATATGAAGAAAAATTTCCGAAAAGGAGTAAAAGCAATTGGCAAAAACGCTTGTTTTAGCAGAAAAGCCCTCGGTAGGAAGAGAAATAGCGCGTGTGCTTGGCTGTAAAAATTCACGCGAAGGATATATTGAGGGTGAAAAGTACGTTGTAACATGGGCGCTCGGTCATCTTGTGACCTTGGCGGATCCTGAAATGTACGATGAAAAATATAAAAAATGGGAAATGACGGATCTGCCGATGCTTCCTGAGCGAATGAATCTTGTGGTGATCCGCGAAACAAGCCGTCAATTCAAGGTGGTATCCTCGCTGATGAAGCGCGGCGATATATCGGAGCTTGTAATCGCGACGGACAGCGGCCGTGAGGGTGAGCTTGTTGCAAGGTGGATAATGATAAAAGCAGGATTTCATAAGCCTGCAAAGCGCCTTTGGATATCGTCGCAAACGGATAAAGCTATAAAAGAAGGCTTTGCTTCGCTGAAGCCTGCATCGCAGTATGACGATCTTTACAAAAGTGCGAAGGCTCGCTCGGAGGCAGATTGGCTTGTCGGTCTTAATGTGACAAGGGCGCTCACCTGTAAATTTAACGCCCAACTTTCCGCCGGTAGAGTGCAAACGCCAACCCTTGCGATGATAGTACGCAGGGAAGAGGAGATCAAAAGATTTGTCCCTAAAGATTATTGGACTGTTTCCGTTCAATGTGACGGATTTACAGCAATATGGCGCGATAAAAACAATCAAACGCGGATATTTGATAAAACAGCGGCAGAGAAGCTTTGTGAAGCGGTGAAAGGTAAAACGGCGACGCTTACCGGCGTGAAAAAGGATGCAAAGCTTACCTTTGCCCCTGCGCTTTACGATTTGACGGAGCTTCAGCGCGACGCAAATAAAAAATACGCATATACGGCGAAGGAAACGCTGTCGTATATGCAGTCACTTTATGAAACGCACAAGGTACTGACGTATCCGAGAACGGATTCACGGTATATAACGAGCGACGTTGCCGCCACACTGCCCGACAGAATAAAGGCTGTTTTTATGCCAACCTATGCGCCGATAGTAAAGGCGGTCAGGACAAAGCCCCTTGACACAAGGCGCATTGTCGATAACAGCAAGGTAACGGACCATCACGCCATAATCCCGACGGAGCAGCCTGCCGATCTTTCTAAAATGAGCGGACCTGAACGAAATATATACGACCTTGTTGTACGCAGATTTTTGGCAACGCTTTTGCCTGCTTTTGAGTATGAGGAAACGCGCCTTGTCCTTTCTGTGAACGGCGAGAGCTTTCATGCCCATGGTAAAATTGTGAAAAATGCCGGATGGAAGGCGGCGTATGATAAAGTCGTTGAGGATGAGGGCGACGAGGATGAGAAGGAGCAGTCATTGCCTGCTGTAAAAAGCGGCGACAAGCTTGCGGTAAGGGGCGCAAAGCTCCATTCGGCGCAGACAAAGCCGCCTGCAAGATATACGGAGGCAACGCTTTTGTCGGCGATGGAAAACCCCAGCGGTCAGGTATCGGATGCGGAGCTTGCAAAAATATTGCGTGAAACGGCAGGACTTGGCACACCTGCAACGCGTGCCGATATAATAGAAAAGCTGTTTTCATCGTTTTACGTTGAAAGACGGGGCAAGGAGATAGTAGCTACGTCAAAGGGTGTACAGCTGATATCGCTGGTGCCTGAGCAGCTTCGCTCGGCGCTTTTGACAGCGCAATGGGAAAAACAGCTTGAGCTGATAAGCAGAGGAAAGATGAAGGATGAAGCTTTTGTTGCCGATATGCGCAAATATGCGACGAAGCTTGTAGCTGAGGTCAAGTCAAGTAACGCTGTTTATACCCATGATAATGCAACGCGAGAAAAATGCCCGGAATGCGGAAAGTATCTTCTTGACGTAAAGGGCAAAAGGGGTCGTATGCTTGTATGTCAAGACAGAGAGTGCGGCTACAGGCGGAGCGTTTCGCAGACGACAAATGCAAGATGTCCCAACTGCCATAAGCGAATGGAGCTTCGAGGAGAGGGCGAAAAGCGTATGTTTGCGTGCATATGCGGCTATCGTGAGAAGCTGAGCGATTTTGAAAAGCGCACGAAGGAAAGCGGCGCAGGCAAACGTGATGTGCAAAGCTATATGGCGAAGCAACGAAGTGAACAAATTGCAGGCGGAAATACGGCACTTGCCGAGCAGCTTGCAAAGTGGAAAGCTCAAAATGATAAATGAAAAAGAGGATAGAGTTTGCACTCTATCCTCTTTATAATACGCCGAACAACTACTGTGATTTTTACAGTAAATTTGTAAGCTTCATAGGTTGACAAAAAAAAGACACATATGTTAAAATAAAATCATGAAAGGAGCGAGTAAAATGAGAAAGCTTACGGCTATTATTTTATCCATACTTTTTTGCATAACCTTGACTTGCTGCGGCAAAGATGATGCTCTTGCGGGCTTACCCGAGATACCGCGTGACAAGCGTATTTTCTATAACGGCACACGGATCGAAAAAGGAGAGGGGCTTGACGAAGCGCGTCCTGTCACAGCTTGTCCCTACGATGAAAAGCCAACGCTTGAACAAGCGGAAAAAGACGGCGCATATATTATTACTACATATAATGCATATCAAGAGAATTCAGAAGAAACAGTGAAAAACGTATCGGCAATGGAGCGTTTTGCGCGAAATGTAAATCGCGGAATTGATGACAGCTTACTTGTATTTTATGTAGATCACGAAAAAAGCGGAACTAATACCCGTGCATACTTTTTGTATTATACAAACGGAGAGCTGAAATCTGTATATGGATTCGGTAAAAAGTATAGAGAAAGATTATACGCTGACGGTGACCATGTAAAGGTCGCTATGTATGAGAAAACAAAGGGACGCAGTGAGCGTGGTATTCATGTTCCGATGGAATATGTTCCTATCGACGCGACTGTTACACCGGATCTTCATCATTACCGTCCATATAATTTTGTTGAGCTGACGGAAAAATCGGTTTTGTATGAAGAAGGTATAACAGAGAAATTTGTCAATGTGGCAGGCGTTCATGAGGGCGACGGAGGAGAGACGAATTTTTATGAAAAATATCCATTTGAAGAAGCTTTTCCGAATGCAAAACAGGTTTTTGACCTTGGCGGTGTGGTAATAGTTGATAATGACATTGCCAAAAAAGCTTACAATATTGCGGCGATAGGGCGTTTCAAAGAGAATTTAAGAAATAAAATACCCGATACACTTATTTTTTATACAGACAACGGCGATATTTCCACGGTTATGTACAGCTACACGGGCGAATCGGTAATAATTTTAATCGACAAACGTGCAGACGGACGCGGTGACATTTTTACAACGGAGCTTTTTGGCGATAAAATAGGTTTGGGTGAAATATACACCTATTATGAAAATACAGAAACGGCTTCGGGGCGAAATACTATAGCGCGATATGCTATTCATGTTTCTGCAAGCATGGTTGATGATACGCCGGGTGAAAGTATAACTTATGTATTTTCTGATGTAACGGAAATTCCGCCGATACAATACGTAACCGAGCATATAGTTCCTGAAAGCGAAGCGAAAAAATACAAATAAGATAAAAGCCCTTGCGGAGTTCAATTAAATCCGTAAGGGCTTTATTTAAACATAGCTTATTTTACAATTTCACCGGAAGCGTTACCGGAAATACCTGCAGCGTTGCATTCGTCGGTATCGATGTGCATAGCAAGAGCAAAGTTTTCGCTTACACGGACAACAACGTCGCCAAAGATAAGAGGACGCTTGCAATCGTCGATCTTAACGGAAACGATCTCCTTGTCTGAAACGCCGTATGTTGCGGCATCAGCGGGAGTCATATGTATGTGGCGCTTTGCAGCAATAATGCCGTTTTCGATCTTAACTTCGCCGCAAGGACCGCGAAGGATGCAGCCGTCTGTGCCCGCGATATCGCCGGACTCGCGAACAGCAGCGCTTACGCCGATTGTGCGAGCGTCGGTAAGAGAAAGCTCAACCTGATCAGCTTTTCTTTCGGGACCGAGGATAGAGCACTTAAGCTCGCCCTTAGGACCTACAACAGTAACCTTTTCTTCGCAAGCAAACTGACCGGGCTGAGAAAGATCCTTCTTATTTGTAAGAGTCTTTCCTGCGCCGAAAAGTGCTTCTAAAGTTGCCTTAGTCACGTGAACGTGACGAGCAGATGTTTCAACTAAAAATTTTTCTGCCATTTTAAAATAACTTCCTTTCAAAACTTTCTTTTTATATTATACTCCATTTGCTCCTTTTTTTCAACATAAATTTTCGGCTTATTATTAATAAATGAATCATATATTTAATATAAACGCTTGTTTTTTCGGCGATGAAAAAATTTTTTAAAAAATTTTTAAAAAACCTCTTGACAAATTAAAAAAAATGAGTATAATTAGAATTGTTCCAAGTTTAAAACAATTCTAAATTGAACAGAGGTGAACGAATGGTATCTGAACGAACGCGAGAACAGACGATGGAGCTTGTTAAAGAGCGAATAACCGGCGCGGGGCTTCGTCCCACGGTACAGCGAATAGCGATATATATGTATCTGATGGAAAACCACGTGCATCCTACTGCGGATATGATATATCAAGCGCTGCAGCAGCAGTATCCGACTTTTTCGAGAGCGACGGTGTACAACACGGTTCACGCCCTTGCTGAAGCGGGACTTATCCGATATGTGAATATCGAAGCGCAGGAACAGCGGTTTGACGGCAACAGCCTTGATCACGGTCATTTCAGATGCATTCAATGTGGAAAGATATACGATTTTCCATTAGATTCCCAAAAGACGAGCGTCTTATGTCCCGACGGATTTTCCGCGACCGTCACGGATGTGTTCATAAGCGGAACTTGCGAAGCTTGTAAATAAAAAAATATATTTAATTTTAAGGAGAGTAAAAAAATGAAGAAATTTGTATGCACAATTTGCGGTTATGTACATGAAGGCGACAGCGCACCGGAGAAATGTCCCGTTTGCAAGGCTCCTGCTGAAAAGTTTAAGGAACAGGCCGGTGAAAAGTCCTGGGCTGCTGAGCACGTTGTTGGCGTAGCAAAGGGCGTAGACCCCGAGATCATCGAAGGTCTTCGTGCCAACTTTGAAGGTGAATGCTCCGAGGTGGGTATGTACCTTGCAATGGCTCGCGTTGCACATCGTGAAGGCTATCCGGAAATCGGCTTGTATTGGGAAAAGGCAGCTTACGAGGAAGCAGAGCATGCAGCTAAGTTTGCAGAACTCCTTGGCGAAGTTGTAACAGACAGCACAAAGAAGAATCTTGAAATGCGTGTTGACGCTGAAAACGGCGCAACAGCAGGTAAGTTTGAGCTTGCAAAGAAGGCAAAAGAGCTCGGTCTCGATGCTATCCACGATACCGTTCATGAAATGGCTCGCGATGAGGCTCGTCACGGCAAGGCGTTTGAAGGACTTCTCAAGAGATACTTTAGCAAGTAATTGTTATGAGTATTTGGAGAAGAATTAACAAAGCTGCGTTTGTATTCTTAGACAGATTGCTGCCTGCTTATAATCATTGTAGGTGGGGGAATCGGCTGAAAAATGTATTTGCAAAAAATGCATTTGTATATGTCGGTAACGGAGTAAACTGGGGAAAAAGATTGAATATTGAATCAGATTTTCGAATTGGTGATAATTCAGGAGTAGGAGACTTTGCCAGAATATCAAGCGGAGTCACAATTGACAATGATGTTATGATTGGAAAGCATCTTCGGATTTTAACTGTTAATCACAAAACAGATCGAACCGATATTCCAATGCGAACGCAAGGATTTGAGGAAGTTTCTCCTTTGCATATAGCAAATGATGTTTGGATATGCGATAATGTGATTATCACACCGGGCTGTTGCAATATCGGAAACGGAGCAATTATCGCAGCTGGAGCTGTGGTCACAAAGGATGTTGAACCTTATAGTGTAGTAGGAGGCAATCCTGCGAGAGTAATTAGGTTCCGTAAGTAGAGAGGCCCGTCACGGCAAGGCGTTTGAAGGACTTCTCAAGAGATACTTTAACTGAAACTTGCACAGATTGAGGACAGGTTAATCCTGTCCTCTTTTTGCACGCAGAGGGAAAATGCTTGACTTGAGTGGTGGTCTGTGATAAAATAAATCCAACATTTTCTCATATATAAAAGGAAATTTTTTTATGAATAAGCGTATGGACAGAAACCGACTTAATATCGGTGCATATATTCTTAATTCAAATGCGCGCACGCCCGAGCATATAAAAGACGTGGCTGACGGCGGAATAGATTTTATCGTGTGCATGGAAAATGACAGAGCAGCTCTCGATTTATTTGAAAAATACGGAATCGGAGCTGTTTTGACGGGAATAGTGCCGGGATGGTGGGGCGGCAACGGAGAAAATGCAGGGAGATTAGAGGAAACAAACAGTATGGAGTCCTATGTGCAAGCGGCACAGAGCTTTTCCGATCATCCTGCTGTTTGGGGAATTGACATCGGAGATGAACCCTCTTCTCCGGATATGCCTTATTACGGAAAGGTACTTGCCGCGGTCGATAAGCTTTTTCCAAATCAGTTTGCATATCTCAACATATACCCAAACTATGCCTCGCTTGCGGTAAACAGCGACGCTCAATCGATAAATCAGCTTGGCACGGCGACTTACGGGGAATATATCGAAAAATATTGCGAAAATGTTCCATCGGATTATATTTGCTATGATTTTTACCTTTATTCCTGCAACGTTGCCGGGCACTATGAGAATCTTTGCACAGTGGCTGATGCTTGCAGAAAGACGGGACGGAGCATGTGGATAGTGCTTCAGGTAAACTCCCATATTCCTGAAAAGTGGATAACGGAAAATCAGCTCAGATTTCAAGCTTATACTGCTATGGCTTTCGGCGCGGAAAATATTATCTGGGCGTGCTATACTGCGGGATGGTGGCACAATCAAGTGCTTGACGAAAACGGAGACAAAACCGAGCAATATGATAAAATGAAAAATGTAAACGGTGAGCTTCATACACTTGGTGAGCAGTATATGCGCTATCGCTCGGTGGCAACACATTTCGTCGGGGATTTCAAGGATGATACAAAAACGACCTGTGAGGCAGTTGATGCAGGCGCATTCCAAAAAGTGAAGGCAAATGCACCGATCGTAGTAGGGCAGATGGTCGAGCGAAGCGGAGATGGTGAGGCACTGATGATTTGTGCGGCGGACGACCCGTATGATGTTGAAAATAAATCTTCTACGGTGACGTTTAATGTGGACGGCGCGCGGAAGATAACGGCTTTCAGCGGAAAAGGAGAAAGGAAAGTGCAACACTTGCGGGACGGTACGTACGCTGTGGCGATTGCATCAAACGAAGGCGTACTTATACAAGCTCAGTAGAAAAAAGAGGCTTTCTTTGCATATTTTTTCGGACAACGCATATATTTTAGCAGATAAAAAATCCGGAGGTATTGCAATGTTACTGAAAGCCACAGGCAGAGAAATAACACAAAACAAGCTCATTTACGACGGTTGCTTTGAGCATAGCTTTGAAAACGAGGTCATTTTACCCGATTATTTTCCCGATATAATGCGCGTTGTCCGTGTAGATGCGGAGCAAAAACTGCGCGATACAAATATATCGGGAGACCGTGTAACGGCGGAAGGGGTGACCGTTTTTCGAATTTTGTATATGCCGTCGCAATCGGAAGAGGAGGAACAAGCACCTACACTTAAATGCTTTACTTATTCTGTGCCATTTGAAAAAAGCGGAGATATTAAAATGAGTGACGGCGCTCATGCTAATGTAACGCTGAAAACACAGTATTTATCATGCCGTATATTAAATCCGAGGAAAGCGGCAGTCAAGGCAACGGTAGGAATTTGCGTAAACGTGACAGCTCCCGAAAAGGTGATGATTTGCGATGCACTCGACGGGGTGAGAAGTGATATCCAGCTTTTGACTAAAGAGATATCCGTTTCATCACCAATTGCATCTGTAGAAAAAAGCTTTAAGCTTTACGAGGATCTTGAGATAGACAGCAATAGACCAAAGGTAGCTGAAATAATTTCCGCGTCAGGCCACGCTATGCTTACTGAGATGAAGATCATAGCCAATAAAGCGGTGATAAAGGGCGATGCATACATAAAGCTACTGTATATGCCGCAGGACGGAATAGTTCCTGAGCCTGTTTCATATATAATCCCATTTTCACAGATAATTGATATTGACGGAATTGATGACGGCGATGCGTGCATAATGGATTTTACCGTCGCTGATATAATTACAAGCCTTGTGGAAGGGCAAACGGAGGGCGGACGGCTTATTTCTGCGGAGATACTTTTGCGTGCATCGGCAAACGCTTACAGAAACGAGCGTGCGGAGTATGTGGCAGATGCCTTTTCTACTGTTTTTGATACGGCCGTTATGACAAAGCTGTGCAAAACAGAAACGCTTGCCCATACACTTGATGAGCGGGCAACTGTTTCAGAAAAGGTGGCTCTCAATGTACCGCAAATGCTCGCCATCCTTGATACGTCGGCAGAGCCTTATATTAAGTCGGTTGCGCGAAATGAAAAGGGTGGAATAACGGTAAACGGTAATATTGAGATGTCGGCTTTGGTGCTGACAAGCGATAACGGTATAGAAAATTGCGACAGAAGTGTACCTTTTTCTATAACGCTACCCTATAATTGTGATCGAGCCGATATAAAGGCGAATATTACAGAGATAAACAGCTCCGTTCAAGGCGATGATGCAGATATGCGCTTTTCTCTTGTGTTGACGGGAGCGATGTTTACGCAGGATCAAACGGACATGGTAACGGGAGTTGAGATAAACGAAGCTAAAGTAAAGGAGCAGGCGAAAACGTCGCTGACGGTGTACTATCCTGAGAAAAATGAAGCAGTATGGGATATCGCAAAAAGGTATGGCGTTGCGGTGGAAGCAATAAGCACAGCAAACAGCATTGCAGAAGAAACGGTCGGTGAACGAAAGATAATTTTGATCTCACGGAAAAAATAAAACAAAAAAGCCTCACTTCATGTCGTTGTGAAGTGAGGCTTTCATTATTTAGAAGCAACTATGTTTTTCAGCTCCGTAACAGAGTTGGCGATGCTGCTCATGTTTTCGAAAAGCTCATCGAAGCGTTCACGAGTCGTGGCGTCTGTATTTTTCGGTATCTTGTCCTCAAAATCATAAACATAAAGCTTTGTCGTTTCGTACAAAGTATTGATAAGACCGTCTTCAAGCAAAGCCTTTTCTTCGCAGATCTGAGTTATCTGCTCAAATTCTGCAGTCATAGCGGAATACATGGCATTAAGCTGGGAAAGCTCATCCTCTGTTACGGCTTTAGCACAGCCGAAGGCAAACATGCCAAGGAAAATTGCGGCGCAAAAAACCGCGATAAATTTAATAAAATGTTTCATATGTGCCTCCGTTTACGTGCGGACCTTCCGCAGATGATTTTTCCGGTGTTTAAAACAATAATATATGAGTAAAACAATGGCAAAGGCAACTATACTGCCTGAAAAGTCAATTAAAACATCACTGATAAGACTTCCGCGTCCCGTAAAGGATTGAATAAATTCATCAGCAACAGCAAAAATGAGCGCAAAGAACAAAGAATAACCGAGAAAATTGCATAACGGCTTTTTAAAAAGCGCAGACAGTGCCAAAGCTAAAAGTGTAAGCTCAGCGCCGAGGAAAGCAAATTCCGTAAAATGCGCCGCTTTTCGCAAGAAAAAATCAAAATCTTCTTCTGATATATTGTTTTCAGGATCTATAAGGGGCTTAAGAATATCGACAAAAAATCCGCTTTGTTCAGCGGATTCCTCTTTTCCCTTAAGTGAATTGCCGAAAATAAAACAAAGGGTAAGCAAAATTGCCGCCAAAATAAAAGCTAAACAAGCAATAAGCTTTTTTTGCATTAAAAACGCTCCATAAATATTGAAATACTTATCTATTATACCATAAACAGAGGGTGTTTTTCAAGTGTTTGACTAAATTTTTATATTCTTTGGGTGTTTTTAATCTCCTTCAGCCTTTTCATAACATTGTTTTCGCCTGTGCCGAAGTAATCATGCAGTTTTTTATATTCTGCGAAAAGCAAATTGTAGATCTTATGATTTTCCATGTTCGGAACGAATGGCGTACTGCGAAGCTTGCCGATAGCTTTTGCACCTTCTGCAAGACTTCTGTAATAGCCTGCAGCGCAAGCGCCGTAAACACAAGTGCCCAAGGCGGTAGCCTCTGCGGAATCGACAATATGTATGGTGCGTCCCGTAACATCGGCGTATATTTGCATCAAAAGCTCGTCCTTTTGAGCAATACCGCCTGCGGCAAAAAGCTCACCAACGGGGATACCGCATTTTTCAAAATGGTCGATTATGACCTTTGCGCCGAAAGCAACGGACTCTAAAAGTGCGCGATAAATTTGTTCGGGCGTTGTACGCAGATCGAGACCGATAATTACGCCTGAAAGGTCGGCATCATCAAGAATGCTTCTGTTTCCGTTCCACCAATCAAGACAGATAAGACCGCTTTCGCCCACAGAAAGTTTTTTTGCTTTTTCGCGCAAATATTTGTGTATGCTGATACCTTGCTTTTGTGCTTCAATAGTGTAATTTGCGGGAACGCATTTTTTGACAAACCAATCAAAATGGTCGCCGAGGCACGTTTGACCTGCCTCGTAGGCAAACAAGTCGGGATAAACTCCGTCCTCAACCGTGCCGCAAATACCGTCGACATTGTGCTCTGCTTCGGACATGATGAGATTACAGCCCGATGTTCCGATGATAAGAAGCATCTGACCTGCGCCCGTTATACCTGCGGCAGGAGATGCGGCGTGAGCGTCAATTACGGCGGGGGCGACAGCTGTGCCAAGGGTAAGTCCCGTAAGGCGTGCGCCGTGCTCGCTTATTTCTGCGGCTTTTATGCTGAGAGGGATAATATTGTCGGACACCTTCGTGCCGAAAAGCGAATCAAGTCTTGGGTCAAGCTGAGACATAAACTCGCGGGAAGGAAAGCCCTCGCGCTTATTCCATAAAGCCTTGTAGCCCGCCATGCAAGCGTTGTGTGTTTCCGTGCCTGTCATCATCCATATAAGCCAGTCGCCTGCTTCGATAAAGCGTACTGCATTTTCAAAAACGTGAGGCGCTTTGTCAAGCGTTTCCATGATCTTTGGCAGCATCCATTCGCTTGATATTTTACCTCCGTACCGTTTCAGCCAGGGTTCACTGCGAAGCTCGGCAAGCTGGGTTATCTTGTCTGCATAAGGCTGTGCGCTGTGATGCTTCCAGAGCTTAACGTAGGCGTGGGGCTCGTTTTTGAATTCAGCCTCGAAGCAAAGGGGCGTACCGTCTGCTCTGACAGGCAAAATGGAGCATGATGTAAAATCAACGCCGACACCGATAATATCGCGCGAATCAATACCTGCCATGGAAATAATGGCAGGTATCATATTTGCAATTGCGTCGAGATAATCGCGAGGATGCTGAAGAGCAAATCCATCGGGCAAAGGCTCGCCGCTGTGCAAATTGGTTGACATAACGCCGTGTGGGTATTCGTATGCTGAATGACAGACCTCACGGCTGCTTTCCAAATCGACCAAAACGGCTCTTGCGGAGAGTGTGCCGAAATCAAGACCGATGCTGTATTTCATAAGATCGCCTCGTTATTGAGAAACTATTTTTAGAAGGAGCAAAACGTCAATTATTTCAACAGTACCGTTGCCGTCAACGTCACAAATAGCGTTGGAGGGCGTACCCGATGAAACATCCTTTAAAAGGAAGAGAACGTCCGTTATATTGGATGTACCGCTTTGGTCGATGTCACCCGTGAGGAACAGCTCCACGTTTTGCGTCACGTTTTCGTCGGCTATGGTGACAGTATAAGTGGCTGTAATGTGCTTTTCCTTGCTTACTTCAATGGTGTATGTGCCGTTTGCGGCAAAGAACATATAGCTGCCTTTATCCGTTGTGGATGATGCAAGCTCCGCGCCGTTGCTGTCAAGCAAGCGTATAGTTACGGATTTATCGGCAGAGCTGTGCACTGTTATTGCGCCGCTGATACCGTAAACGGCAGGTGTCGGCTCAGGTGTGGGCGTTGCTGTCGGAGTAGGCGTATCCGTAGGTGTCGGCTGGGGAATAGGTGTTATCGTGGGCGTGGGAGCAACGGTGAGGGGAGCGGTGATGGTATAATTTGCTTTTGTAGTATCGTTAAACGATGGTGACGTAAAAAGCTCGCATTTGATAGTGTTATCAGTGAGCACGAAGCCAAATATGCTAAAAATGTTTCCAAAAGAATGTGTGGGTGCAAAGATCTTCTCAGAAGTTTTTGTATCTAAATCGAATTTGTATATGGCATCGTTTGTGGAATAGAAAAGGTCTTCGCCGTTTGTGGCAAGGCGGGAATAATTGCCTGTCCATGTATATCCCGGTCCATAATCTGCTTCAGCGTTCCATCTGCCCGTGATACTGCACAGAGTGCCCTTGCCGTATTGATTGAGAGTGCGGTTTTCGCTGTCGATGTAATAAATATCATCACCAACAAGAGCGAATGATGCCTCTGAATCTTGCCAGAAATAGCTGTCGTATTTTGTTGAGGTTGGCGTGGTATCGTAATCGTTTGCCTCGTGGCTTTCGGCAAAAGCGGCGGAAGAGCGCAAAAAGTTGTCGTGATAAACTCTGCCGCTGACGTCCCAAACGGGATCGTCCCAAGTCAGGTCAACGTGATAATAAGCGTTGTCAACGTAAACTATATTCCAAGCGTGATTGAGGTCATCCGAAGAGCACAAATAAGAATAAATGCCGACCTTGCCAAGCAGATACATATATGCCTCCGCATAGCCTTGGCAAACGGCTTTTCTGTTTATAAAAACGCCGAGAGGTGTGTAGGATTCGGACGGAATAGTTCCGTTAAGGTAGTTTTGATAATCATATTCGCAAAGTAGAACGACGCGGTCGTGAATGAGCAGAGCCTTTTCAACGTCTGAAAGGGAATCGTTTCCCATAATTCCCGATAAAATTTCCGATACGGTGGCATCCCATGCGATGCGCTTTTGCGCATATTCGGCGGGAGTATATTTATACTCTACCTCTACGGCGCTGCAAGCTCCATTGATATAGCCCCAAAAAGAAACAATGTTGACGTTAAAATATTCAACCATTTCATCGCGTATCAAACAGGTGAGTGCGGATATGTTTGCGTTTGAACGGCGAATGTTAAAAGACGATATGTCGATCATCGTAATATAATTATCAAAGCAGGAAGCAAGATATGCTTTGAGCGCTGAAACATTGACGGATGAATCAAATCCGTAATTTGCAGACGGTGCAAGATAATTTTGCTCCTCATCGGGAACGACACAACAGAGAAGAGACTCGCTGTTTGCGGTAGCGAAAGATACGGAGCTTGCCATAAGAAAGGCGAGAATAAGGGCAAGTAGCTTTTTCATCATATTAGACCTCCACTATATATATTATACGAAAGCAGATTTCATCTGTTTCGACTTTCTATATTCATTATAACTATAGCACTAAAAACACTTTTTGTCAATGAAAGAATGCTGTTAAAAATTTTTTTCATAACTGCAAGCGGAAACGAATATATTTTAATGATTGATAGCGGAGGTGATTTCATGAACGAACAGAGAAGCGTAAAAAAGCCAAGCAATATTATCATGGAAAACAGAAAAAGCATGACCGTTTCGGGAATAACCGATATGGGTAATTTTGACGACCAGACCGTGACGGCGTATACGGACTTTGGAATGCTGACCGTCAAAGGAAGCGGCTTGCATATCAGCAAACTGTCGGTGGAAACGGGTGAGCTTGCAATAAGCGGAGAGATATCCATGATAGCGTACAGCGACAGCGCAGGCAAAAAAGCAACGGGCGTGCTTGCGAAAATATTCCGATAAAGGAGGGGACGGCTTGGAAATATCCGTTACACAGCAAATGCAGATATTTTTCGGCGCATTGGCTATAGGATGTGTTTTTGGCATAATTTTTGATATATTCCGAGCCGTTCGCGCGCTTATACCGCCGCCGACGGTGATAGCGTTTGTGCAGGATATATTGTTTACATCTCTTTGCGCCTGCCTTTGTTTCACGTATACTTTGCTGACAAACTCAGGACAGCTTCGCGCATACATTTTTGTCGGTGCGGCAATTGGATTTATCATATATTTTAACACGGTCGGCGCAATATTTATAAAGGCTTTCCGCCGCATGACCTTGGCGATAAAACGGGCATTGAGCAAAGCTTTTAGAGAGATAAGCCAAAAAATCGGAGCGTTTTTTGCTTTACTTTGGAAAAAAACAAGCGGAATAAGAAAAAAATTAAAAAAATTTTTATTTTTTTTCAAAAAGCCCTTTATTTTTTTGCGAAAATGTTGTAGAATACTAAATGGCAGATTGTCGAGGGGCGGTAAACGCAGAAAAAGCGCGAAAACCGCATCAAAGCCACCCATAAAAAGCTCGGGTAAGATTTTTTAAAGGAGAAAGCTATGAAGTCGTCGAAAAGCGGATTTTTTGTGCTGATTGCAGTTTTTGTTATCGTTGCGTATGCTGTTGTAAGTCTGATACTTTTACAGATAGATATAAATGAGCAGAAAATTGAAAATAAAGCTCTTCAGGGACAGTTGGAAGAGCTGGCGCAAAGCAATGACGAGCTTCGCAATCTTCTTGAGGGTGACTTAACCGATGCGGAGATCGAGCGATATGCAAGGGAATATCTCAACATGGGCTATCCCGGCGAGCAGGTGCTCATCGACATCGGCAACGAATAAAAGCCTATAATCAAACGGGGGAAACTGCTTCATCATGCAAATCGAGGTTGGACAAATTCTTGACGGTAAGGTCAAGGGAATCACAAAATTCGGCGCATTCATTTCATTGGCAGGAGGTAAGACCGGTATGGTACATATCTCCGAGATCGCATTCAATTACGTAAAGGATATTTCCGAGCATCTTAAGGAAAATCAAGACGTAAGAGTTAAGGTCATATCAATTGATCCGACAGGAAAAATAGGACTTTCCATAAAGCAAGCTGAAAAGCTTGTATCAAAAACTGCGCCGTCGCAGGTAGATTGGTCCAAGCCGACTACTCCCCGCGCAACAAGCTTTGAGGACATGCTCTCTCGCTTTAAAGCTGACAGCGACGAGAAGATATCTTCGATGAAAAAGCCTGAATCGCGCCGTGGCGGATATTCACGCCGCAACAATAATTACGACGAATAATTCATTTCGGTAGGAGAAAAAGCTCTCCTACCGAAAATTTTAAGGAAAAGGAACGTATATATGGATTGGTGGAGCATCGAAAACGAATATTTTGAAAGCGGTATAGAAACGATATGCGGAGTGGACGAAGCGGGACGCGGTCCGCTTGCAGGACCTGTTTGCGCGGCGGCAGTTATTTTGCCGCAGGGATTGATCATAGACGGGCTTAACGATTCAAAAAAGCTGACGGAGAAAAAGCGTGAAAAGCTTTTTGACGTAATTTGCGAAAATGCAATTGCCTACTCTATTGCAACTGCATCGGTGGAGGAGATCGAGCAGATAAATATTCTCAACGCCGCACTGCTTGCCATGCGCAGAGCAGTTGAGGGCTTGAACGTACAGCCTGAGCTTGCCCTTATAGACGGAAACACAACGCGTGGCTTGCCTTTTAATGCAAAAGCCGTTGTCGGCGGCGATGCAAAATCTGCATCCATAGCGGCGGCATCTGTTTTGGCGAAGGTGACGCGTGACAGATATATGCTTGAAATGGCAAAGCAATATCCGCAATACGCCTTTGAAAAGCATAAGGGCTACGGTACGGCGGAGCACGTTCGGAACTTGCATGAATACGGCCCTTGCGAAATACATAGACCGAGCTTTTTGAAAAAAATACTTAAGGACTGATCTTTTCGTTATGGACAGACGGACTGTGGGTAAATTCGGAGAAACGGAGGCTGTCCGTTATCTGAAAAAGAAAAAATACGAAATAATTGACACAAATTATCATACAAAATTCGGTGAAATAGATATTATTGCGAAAAATCGTGAATATATTATATTTGCGGAGGTCAAAACGCGAATGCAGGGCAGTATGTTTCAGCCGCGTCAGGCTGTAACGACGACCAAGCAAAATAAAATCAAAATGACAGCCGCCATGTATCTTTCGCGAATGACAGAAAATACGGAGCTACAGCCACGGTTTGACGTAATCGAGGTCATCGTAGGTTATGACGGAACGGTGCTGAAATGCTGTGGGCTGGAGCATATGGAGAATGCGTTTTGGAGCTGAATTTTTTTGACTTGCATACAGATACGTTGAGCGTTGCTTATGAAAAGGGTATATCGCTTTTCGGCGAGCTTGACGGTAGCTTTGCCGTGCCTTTTAAGAAAAACGCACGGCTTTTAGCTGTTTTTACCGATGAAAGCATGGTCGGAAAGGGTATGGCGCGGTTTGAAAAATGTGTTATGCATCTGCAAAAGCATTCCGACATTGGTTTATGCGTAACGTACGCAGATGCGGAAAAAGCGTATGACGAGGGAAAAAGCGCTGCTTTTGTTGCCGTTGAAGGCGGAGCAGTGCTTGATGAAAGAGTTGAAAATATAGAAAAGCTGTATAAATACGGAGTGCGCGTAATGTCGTTTATCTGGAATGAGGATAACTGCTTCGGTTGCGGAGCAATGACAAAAAACGATACGGGACTTACGGCGAAGGGTAAGGATGTGCTTATGCTGGCGTCACAGCTTGGCATGGTGCTTGACGTGTCCCATATGTCGCGGAAAAGCTTTTTTGACGCTATTGATATTTTCGACGGCGCAGTTATTGCAACTCATTCAAATTGCGACGGTGTTTGTTCCCATCCGCGCAATTTAACGGACGGACAGATAAGTGCGCTTTTGAAACGCGGCGGTGTTATCGGTATCAATTTGCACGCCCCGTTTGTCAGCGCCGCAGGAGCGTTTTTGACTAAACGGTTTAGTCAGGGAATGGGTGCACTTTTACGCCATTATGAGCATATATGCGCTCTTGGCGGCAGTGAAAACGTGTGCATCGGAACGGATTTTGACGGAACGAAAAACACTATATGCGGAGTGAAGGATATTTCGGATATGGATAAGCTTTATTCGTATTTTCGGTCACGCGGCTTGAGCGAAAAGGAAGCAGACGGCTTGTTTTTCGGCAATGCAGACAGGTTTTTCAAGAGAAATTTAATAAAATAAAAAAATAGGCTATCGCAAACGCGATAGCCTATAACTATTTTACCTATGTTTAGCCTTCGAGTATCTCTTCGATACGAGCCTGTACCTGAGGATAGACTTCTTCTGCTACAGTTGACCAAGGAGTACCTGTCTGCGGTGTAAACCAGATCTCGCCCCACCAATCGGTGATGCTGAAGAAGTTGGAAACTACAGTTGTGGGATAACGATCGCTTGCATAGAAAACGTCCCAGCAATAATCTTCGATCTCTTTGCTCCAGCCCCAAGCTTCGATCTGCTCGTCGATGGTATACTCTGCTTCCTTAGCGAGATTTTCGGGGTCGTTGTCAGCGAAAAGCTTGTTATAGCGAGCCGCTACCATGTAAGCCGCGCCGCCTTCGGGGTTAGCGGAGCCTGAGGGCTTCGTTGCCCAGCCGAAGCTTTCCTTGACGTAGTACTTGTCAGCCTGCGGGTCGGCGGGATAGGGGATTATCTTAGCTGCGCCGCTCTTGATGAGATCGGGAAATGTTGCACGGTACCAAGCGCCGCCGACGTTCATAGCGAGCTTGCCTGCGGCGAAAAGGTCTCTGCCGTCGTTGCCGTCGTAAACAACGCCGTCCTTTGTAACCATGTCGATGTAGAACTGAACGCCGCGAGCGATTTCAGCGGACTTAAGATTATTTTCAACCGTACCGTCGGGATTGATCGTTATAAATTCCTTACCTGTACCGTAGATGAAAACGCAATTGTCGTCGATGGCACAGCCCCAGATCTCGGGAATGCCGTCGCTGTCGGAGTCGACCTGCATATCGAGAGCGCACTGACGGAACGTATCCCAAGTCCAGTTGCCTTCATCGTAATATTCCTGGGGAGTCTTAACACCTGCTTCTGCGAACAGGTCAGCATTCCACCAAACCATGTCCCAACGGGCGTTGATACCGTCGAGAAGGTAAACACCGCCATTATAGCGAACAGCTTCAATACTGTTTGTAAGGTCAGCCCAAAGACCGAGAGAAAAATCAATGTATTTATCCCACGGCTCAAGATATCCCTTGTTTACAAGAGCGAGATAGCCGCCTGAGTTGGGATAAACGTCGGGAGCTTCGCCGCCCATGTACATGCTGAGGAACTTTGTGGGAGCTTCCATGTTGCCGACAACGGTTGTTTCAAGGCTGAGACCGTAAACGTCGCGGAGCGCATCGAAATCAAGGGGATCGGGAGTAAGATCGCTTGTGTAAAGGATGGTAACTACATCGGATTTAAAGTTGTGGAAAGCCTGAAGCTTAAGATTGTCGTCACCGTTTACACCGGGGAAATTCATGAACTTACCGCCCTCGGTAAGATCCACTTCTGTGCCTGTGGGGTTTTCTTCACCTTGAGACGGAGTAGGTGTCGCATCGTCTTTTCCGCCGCCGTTGCAAGCAACAAATGAAAAGACCATTATTGCCGCAAGTAAAAGAGCTAAAAATTTCTTCATGATAAAATCTCCTTTTCAAATTTTATTTTAGTGTACCATAAAAACGACGATTTTGCAACAAGAAAAAATTAAAATACAATAAAACACAAAAAGTTACATGAAAAATGTACTTGTTATGAGTTTTATGCTTGTTTTTTTATAAAAGAATGCTCGCCGTATTGTGATAAAAGAAAAACGCCTGTAGTCACAGGTGAGAGGCTTTTCCACGCCGTTGTTTTTGTGTCAAAGAGCACCCTCTCCACCACAGCATTTTACGCCAAATAAGGTAATGACCTTGCAGAAATCAACTTTGCAAGGTCGTTTTTTATGCGTTTTTAAAAAAAATCAAAAAAAATTAAAAAAATTTCGAAAAAAGTGAGACAAAATTGATTTTGAATTGTAATATATAGTAGAAGGGTTTTTTTATTCAGAAAAAAGGAGGTTTAAAATGCTGTTATTTATATCGTGCGGTGACGAAGAAAAAGAGTTTTTGGAAAACACATATCAACGCTACTCGAAATACATATATAAGTTTCATTTTATCAGATTGAAAAACGTACAAGCGGCAGAATGCGCAATGATGGACACGTTTTTACGGATAATAGAAAACGTGGATACATTGATGGAAAGCTCCGAAAGTGAGCTGAAACGCAATATAAGCGTGTATGCGATGCAGGTGTTTTTGAACACAAAGAAAAAAGAGGGAAGGAGAGAGAGGCTGACCGTGTTTTCGATAAGCGATGTCATTGAAGAGGAAGAAAACGAGC
>SVND01000084.1 GCA_015067075.1 Oscillospiraceae bacterium | reverse complement strand
CTTCTTGCCGAAGATTATCGTGTATACTCAGCGCATTGCCACGGGGGTTGCCCTCCTTTCGGCGGTGGGGTTCTTTTTACCTCTGCCGGAGGATGCTCTGCGCTTTAACATTTACCTGCAGATATTCTGCTGCTGTCTAATGATTGGCTTTGAGACCTTTCTTGTGGTTACTTACTTTTCCGAGAAAAGCAGCGTCAAGTATCTGACCTTCGGCTACGGTATAGCGGTGTTCCTGATCGCTTTGGTTCAGAACGAGGTGATATCCATCCCGTTCTATACCTTCCGCTTCGCAATGGTTGGGGCGCTTGTGCTTTTGCTTATTTTCTTCCTCCGCATTCCCGCGGGCAAGGAGCGTTTGCCGCGATTTGTGAAAAAGAGCGACGGCATAAAAGCGCCGAAAAAGCTGATGTGGGGCACATATCTTCTTATGTTCATTATCGGACTGATGGGAACCGCCGGACCTGCCATCGTGGGTAAGGTAGAGCACGGCGTTTCAATTATGTATCTGGTCGTGGCACTTTCCTGTTTTACGATGTATTTGCTCCACAAAAAAGCGAATATTCATCCCTTCCGACTGATGCCCGTGCTTGTGGGACTTGGCGGTCTTGGCTTCATTTTTATGATTGCCACTTCTTACGTTTCCGCGCTTGCCTATGTTGCCTGCGGACTTATCGGATTTGGTATGGCGGCTTGTATGCTCGCTCCGCTTTACGGTGTGCCGATTGCCAAGTCCTATCCGTCAAAGTATATCGCTCCCTCCATCGTCGGACTTGCTCTCTCGGCGGTGCTCACCCACGCCGTTATCGGTGAGATATTCCTTGGCGCACCTACCGCCATGTATATTCTTTATGCGGTGATCATGGGCGTGCTTGTGTTCGTATATACCCAGCTTGAGCCGTTCTTGATGTTCACCCTTCGCCGCCGTATCGCCGATGAGGAGAGCGCCGTTGAAGCAGAGGCTGAAACGGAGCTTGTGCGTAAGGTTGAGGAAGTATCTTCGGATGACCCGCTTCTAAAGCTCAGTCCCAAAAAGCGCCGGGTTGCGGAGCTTATCTGCCTTGGTTATACCAACAAGGATATTGCGGTAACTCTCGTTATTTCCGAGCATACGGTTAAGGATTACGTGAAGGATATTTATTATACGCTTGACGTTCACAGCCGCATAGAGCTTGCGGCGCTTGTAAACAATTACCGCTTGGTAAACAAAAAAGGGATGTAAAAAATGTCTGAATCGCAAAAAAGAAAATAATTAACAAGGGATGTAAAAATCACCCCGCGAAGACTTCGCGGGGTCAGACCACTGACAAACCCGTCTTTGGAGGCGGGTTTGTGTCATAAATAAAAGGATTTCAAATTTAGCAGATAAGAAACGCAGGCTCCTCTTCCAGAGGATGTTTGCGATTTTTTTCATGTTCTGCACCGCTGCGGTAAGCAAGCATTGCTCGGAAACTTTTTCAATCCCGCGCATGCGACAATAGCGTAGTCCGTGAAGCTCTTTAGCCTCTGCAAAACTACGCTCAATCTTTTCTTTTCGTTTGGCATATATCGCTTTGCCTTCTTCCGTGCGTGTAAAAATATATACCGCATCACGGTAAGCCTCCCACACGTGACGGCGAAGGCTCTTTGTTTTCTGCTTTTCACTTAAACATTCACCTCGTCTCGGACAATTGGCACATCTGTCGTTTTTACACTTGTATTCTCGGTAACCATTCCTGTCTGTGGTTACGTACTCAAGATAATTTCTTTCGGGGCAGATATACACGTCCCAATCGGGGATGTATGTGAATTTGTACTTTCCGTATTTACCCTTTTTTTGACAGCCTCTCCTTTTTCCCATTGCCGCCTGCAGCTTTAAATCTTCAAGCAACATCTTGCATATCGCAGAAGTGTTGTATCCTGCATCAAGACCTACCGTTTCAACCTCAAACCCAAAGGTTTCCATTTGATATCTCAATCTGCCTATGTATGGTTTTACATCATTTACGTTGCCGGGAGTTACAAAAGTATCTGTTATGATATTGCATTTTGAATCAACTGTTCTGTGGTCAAGGTAGAAAAAACCTTTTGGTTTACCATCTCTGTGCATAAAACCACTTTCGGAATCTGTTGTGCTTGCCTTGATTGTTTTGGTTGGGGTGTCGTTATCGTCGAAGTAATCTTCGTCGTCTTCTTCGTCGGGCTTTTTGGGCGTTTCGTCAAATTGCAACGGCTTCTTTCCGTGCTTTACTCTGTCTTCGTTTATGGCTTCGTTTAATTCGGTTATGTAGTCTTGGGCTTCTACCTTTACTCTTTCTTCAACAAACTTGTTTTTGTTTGCGTTTGCTTTTAAGTGGGTGCTGTCTGTGTATAGTATTTTCCCGTCCACAAGCTTATGCTTTATTGCTTGTTTTAATATATTTTCGAATATTTGCCTTGGTATATCGGTTCCGTTGAACCTTCTTATTCGGTTCTGCCATATCACGCTGGCATCGGGGATTTTATCTTCTATCCCGTATCCCAAAAACCACCTGTATGCTATGTTTACTTTTACTTCTTCTACAAGGCGTGTTTCGCTTCTTATTCCGAACAGATAGCCTATGAACAACATTTTGAACATTATTTCCGGTTCAACTGCAGGTCTGCCGTTGTTTTCGCAATAATACGGTCTACACATTTCGTTTATGAACGAAAAATCTATGTATTTATCTATTTTTCTTAAAACGTGGTCTTCCGGCACAAGTTCTTCTATGTACACCATTTCTAATTTTCTTTGTCTGTTTTTACCTTCTAAAAGCATATTTACCCCTCACTCACACCTGTTTTCTATGCTTTTATTATACCACATTCCTACAGTTTTTTAAAGCTTTTTTACATAAAAAACCGCTGACTTTTATCTTTGTCAGCGGTCTGAGCCTTACCTTATCCGTAAGGTAAGGCTGTTTCGTTTTTCGCGTTTGTCCGTGAATGTGTTATCGTTGAGTTGTTTTTCAACAATGATAGATTCACAGGCAAAACCGGCAGCCGATAAAAACTTTCGCTTTGATAATCGGAGGAATAAAATGAGAAGATCAAAGAGGGTAGGTAACTTTTTCCTTGTGCTTTTATTCAATATGGTCTTAAATATTGAATGGTCCATTCCTGCGTGGATTTTGCTGGCGCTACACTATTTTTTAGGATGGCGTATTCTGTGGTTTTGGATAGCACTTGGTCTTTGGATCTTGAGTATAGTTTTATGGATGGAATTTTTAGGTTTTGCAAGCAAATGCGGTGCCGAAAAACCGTATAGAGAAAACAAAAATCCCTATTCTGCCACCAAGGACAAGTATTCAGCTCTAAATAAAAACGGTGAAAACAAATGAAAACTATAAAAATAACGGCGGTGATTGTTATGTGCTTCTCATCAATATTTGCATTGTTTAGCTGCAAAAAAAACGTATTGGACGGGGATGGTATGGAAAATGTTCCTAAGTGGGAAAAAATGGAGCTTTCAAGGAGCGATAGCTACGCTCAGCACATCTTTTGGTTCGACGTGGAAATGGTAAACGGTGAGATGCTTGTAACGGGCGAGTGCAGGGACGATGACGGTAACGAGCTGGCACTTGAGGAGCCTGTTAAGTTGAAGCACAAGGATTACAACTATATGATATCGCTGAAGCTTGACGAGTTGTCCGACGTAAAGGAAACGAGTATAGAGGACTTTGATGAGGAGCTCATAATTCTGGACGCACCTTCAATTACCTTAACTTTGACGTATGCAGACGGTAGCAAGGTTAAAAAATGCGGTGCGGACAATGTCTCTATAGAGATATATCATAGGCTTTTGCCATATTTTAAATAGTAAATAAAACAAAAATATAATTTGAAAGGAGCATAAATTATGGGACTTATTAAAGCGGGTATAGGCGCCTTGGGCGGCACATTGGCAGATCAATGGAAGGAGTTTTTCTATTGTGACGCTTTAAGCACGGACGTTTTGGTTAAGAAAGGTCAAAAGCGTACAAGCGGCAGATCCTCCAACACCAAGGGCGAAGATAAC
>SVND01000083.1 GCA_015067075.1 Oscillospiraceae bacterium | reverse complement strand
GCGAACCTACACTTATTATAGCAAAAGGAGGATACTTTTTCTACTCATAGCTAAAGCTTTTTAGAACCACCAGCACTGCTGGTGGTTTTCACGCCAACCTTTTCTTTGAAAAGCTTGGCTATTACAAAAAAATTCGGAGACCTGTTACAGTCTCCGAACGCGCTGATTAAATTAAATTACTGCTTTTCGGGCATGCAAAGAAGAAGGATACCGGCAATAAGGCTGACGAAAATGAGAGTGCACACCTTCCAACCTGTTGTCATCTGATTCTTCTTCATCTTGTTAAGAGCAATGATGCCGAATACAAGGGGAAGAATTGCCCAAAATCCGCAAATCATTCCGATGATAATAAATACTTTTGCTGCTGTTTCCATAAATCATTTTTCCCTTCTCGATTATAAACTCTTGCTTTCGCAATGAAATCGTAAAATAATTATACGACTTTTTGCACAAATTGTCAACATTTTTATTCATTTTTTTAAATTTTTTTCATAAAATCAGCGAAAAATCTTTTTTCTTTCATTTCCCATTGGTTTTCGACAAAAAAGCTCTCGTTGACTTTAATTTGCGGCTGTGATATAATATTTACAGTATATTTTAAAGGTGCGTATTATGGACAGTAAAACAGAAAAAAATTTTAATATCGACATTGTTTGCGCTCTTTCAAAGCTTCATATAACAGATGTTGACAAGGAAAACGTTTCAAAGGAAATGAACGATATCATCTCCTTTGCCTCGCAAATTTCCTTTGCCTCTACAGCCAATACCGAAAAAGCCAGCTCCGTTTCCGATTTACGCGACGACATCGCTCTTGACAGCTTATCCACCGAGCTTCTCTTGTCAAACTGCGCCGAGCACGACGGACAGTATGTTATCGTGCCGCGTACAGTTGAATAAGGAGGCAAATATGGACATTTTACAAAAAGACGTTTTCGAGCTTTCGGCGCTTCTTAAAAAACGCGCCGTCAGCTCCTATGAAATTACAAGCGCTTATCTTAATGCAATACAAAAAAGCGACGATGAGATCGGCGCTTTTATCAGCGTTTGCGGTGAAAAAGCATTATCCGATGCTTTACGCGCCGATAAAATGCGTGCTTGTGATAAGCAAATTTCCGCTCTTTGCGGCATTCCCATTGCGTTAAAGGACAATATTTGCACAAAAGGCATTCGCACAAGCTGCGGCTCAAAAATGCTCAGCGCTTTTAATCCGCCGTATAGCGCCCATGTTTACGAAGCTCTTGAAGCCATAGGCATTCCCCTTTTGGGCAAAACCAATATGGATGAGTTTGCCATGGGCTCTGCCACAAACACTTCCGTTTTCCGTGCAACACACAATCCCCATGATTTTTCCCACACAGCAGGCGGCAGCTCCGGTGGCAGCGCCGCCGCCGTAGCCGCAAATCTTGCACCTTTTGCTTTAGGCTCAGATACAGGCGGCTCCGTCCGTCAGCCTGCATCCTTTTGCGGTGTCGTCGGTATGAAGCCCACATACGGCACGGTTTCGCGATTCGGGCTCATCGCTTTTGCATCCTCCCTGGATCAAATCGGCCCTATTACACGCACCGTGCGCGATAACGCCATGCTTTTATCGGCAATAGCTTCCCCCGACAGCCGCGATGCAACCTGCAAAAAAGGCACACGCCCCAATTATCTCGCCATGCTCGGCTCGGATGTGCGTGGTCTGCGCTTTGCTCTGCCTTATGAATTTTTCGATATTGATATGTCACCTGCTGTAAAAAAAGCCGTTATCAGCACCGCAAACATCTTTGAAAGCGCAGGTGCAACCATTGAATACGTCAGCATTCCTTTGCTCAAGGACGCTCTCGCTGCTTATTACATCATTTCCTCCGCCGAGGCAAGCTCCAACCTTGCCCGCTACGACGGCATACGCTACGGTCACCGCGCATCATCTTACGGCGATCTTTCCGAGCTTTACGAAAGCTCACGCGGTGAAGGCTTTGGAGATGAGGTGAAACGGCGCATTCTTTTAGGTACGTTCGCCTTGAGCGAAGGCTACTATGAACAGTATTACGTCAAGGCACAAGCCGTAAAAACAGCCCTCGCATCGGAGCTTTCACGACTTTTTGAAAGCTACAGCGCTATTATATCGCCCACAGCACCATCAACAGCATTTAAATTTGAGGATATTACCGACCCCGTTGCCATGTATAACGGCGATATATACACCGTTTCCGCAAGTCTTACAGGGCTTCCCGCCCTCTCTATTCCTTGCGGCTTTGATGAAAACGCAATGCCCGTCGGACTTCAGCTTATCGGCAAAGCATACAGCGAGCCGCAGCTTTACTCCATTGCCCATTGGTTTGAAAGGAGTGTCACGATTGATAAATGATTACGAAGCAGTTATAGGTCTTGAGGTTCACGTTGAGCTTAAAACAAAGACGAAGATCTTTTGCTCCTGTAAGACCGATTTTGGCGCAAATCCCAACACGCAATGCTGTCCCGTTTGCATGGGAATGCCGGGTACGCTTCCCGTGCTCAATCGCCGCGCTGTAGAGCTGGCAATTAAAGCAGGTCTTGCCACAGGCTGTGAGATTGCAAGCTACACTAAATTTGACAGGAAAAATTATTTTTATCCCGATCTTCCAAAGGCTTATCAGATCTCACAGTACGATATGCCCCTTTGCAAAAACGGCAACATTGACATTGGTGAAAAGCAGATAGGTATCACACGAATTCACCTTGAAGAGGATGCAGGCAAGCTTTTGCACGGAGAAAAATGCACGCTTATTGACTATAACAGGTGCGGCATTCCACTCATTGAGATAGTTTCCGAGCCCGACATGCGCTCTGCGGACGAGGCTGTAGCTTACCTTAAAAAGCTGCGCAGTATCATGCTTTACGCCGATATTTCCGATTGCAAAATGAACGAGGGCTCTTTCCGTTGCGACGTCAATCTTTCCGTTCGTAAAAAAGGCTCTATGGATTTGGGCACAAGGACCGAAATGAAAAACATTAATTCCTTTCAGTTCGTCGCCAAAGCCATTGAATATGAGTTTGCCCGACAAGTTCAGCTTGTGGAAAGCGGAGGTACTGTCACGCAAGAAACGCGCCGTTTTGACGAGGAAAGCGGTACGACTGCCGCTATGCGAACGAAGGAAAATGCCAATGATTACCGCTATTTCCCAGAGCCTGATATTTCCCCTCTCGCCATAACGAATCAGCTGAAAAACGAGCTTGCATCGCAAATTCCAACGCTTCCCGACGAGCGCGTTAAGCTTTACAGCGAAAAATACGGTATCCGCACCGAGGATGCTCTTGTTATCACCGCTCAGCGCAGTATTGCCGATTGCTTTGAAGTTTCGGCTCGCCTTACAAGCCATCCCGTCACCTTGTCTAACCTTTTTATCGGAGAGATCGTAAAAATATACAGCGACGAAAACTGTTTGACTGCCGTTCCGACTTCCCTTGCCGCTGTAGCCGATATGGCAGGCGGCGGTAAAATAAGTTTTTCCGCGGCAAAACAGCTTGTACGTGAGCTTTGCCAAAGCGATTTCGACGTAAATCGCGCCGTTGCAGAGCGCGAACTTGAGCAGATAAACGACGTTCAGCTTCTTACCGAGCTTGCAAATAAAGCTCTTGCTTCAAGTGCCAAAGCCGTTGTCGATTACAAAAACGGCAAAAAAGGCGCGATTAAATCTGTCGTCGGCGCCGTCATGGGTATGACGAAGGGCAAAGCCAACGGCGAGCTTTTACAGCAGATACTCACCGAACTTATTGAAAAAATGTAGGAAATAATAAAAATTATAGGCTATCGCAAACGCGATAGCCTATTTTTTGCCGTGGATTAAATTGTTATTATGCGAGAAAGCCTTCTGCTCGTCCGCAATCAGCCTCGCTGTAAGCTCCAAATTTTATTGGAGCTTACGGCACGCTTTTATGCAATAGCACTTTTTAATGTCCTATCACTTTTACAGTTACTCTTTTAAATATCTCTAAGATTTTTCTTTCCCTCTGAAATATCACGTTTTATTTGTTCTTTTTGGGCTGTTGTTGGATATTCGAATGTACCATCAC
>SVND01000030.1 GCA_015067075.1 Oscillospiraceae bacterium | reverse complement strand
GAATTATTCCTCAAATGCGGGTTTGTGGAAGTGTTAAGAACCAGTGAGTATGTTTTGGTAAAAAAAGAATTATGAGTTCGCCAAATTCCAATAGGTCGAACAGTTAGGAAAATAAGAATTTGACGAATAGTTGGAGGTGTTTCACATGGATGAGAAAGAATTAATGAAACTGTCTGCAGGAGAATTGACAGATTTAGGGATATGTCCTACTTGTTTCAATAGAAAGCATAATGGTGCAGTATTTGGAGATAACTCTGATAAGTTACTGTACGAAGATAACGAAATAGAATGTTTCTTTGTAGGAAATCCAAGAGCAGATGGTCATATGTGTATTGCTACAATGGAACATTATCATGATATGAGTGAAGCTCCAGATTGCATAAATGAGAAAATCATTCGATTTTCAAAACAGTTTATGATTATTCTTAAAGAAGTTTATAAATGCGAAAGAGTCTATATGTGTACTATGTGTGATGGTCCAAATAATCACTATCATATTCAATTAATTCCCCGATATAGTTACGAAAAACGGGGAAGCAGAAATTTCGTAAAAGAAAGACATAGTTATGTTCATGATGCAGAAAAGTATAATAAGGTTAAATCATTGATACATGACTATGTTTTAGGAAAGAAAGATTCATAAGCTTGTCAAATTCCAATAAGTCGAACAGTACAAGGGCTGACCGTGCGGTCAGCTCTTTCGTTATGCCTTGCTCACCCAGCGGTGCTGTGGCTTTTTTTGTTGCACTATATTCATTTCATTCATTTACAAATGCTTTGTATAACCATAGCAAAGGCACATTCCAAAACTGAGATGTGCCTTCGACTGAAAATTCAGTTCTTCTGCAAAAATTATCCGATCTGCATAATGACGAGATGTGCAGAAACAGGCCGTGTTCCTCCTGAAAGCGGCGTAATAGTTAATGCCGCTGAATTACCTGCAGGGTTTCGAACTGTCAAAATAGAATTTATAGCAGTAGTCGTCACAATAGCCATGCCTACGATTTGCGAAGCGCCTGTGGCTCTGCCGACTACAGTGTATGCCAGATCCTCTCCGTTCAATGTCAATATCAATTGACCTGCCTCATCTACACTCACCGCCCTAAAAGTCATGCATTATATAATATGCTATGCCGTAACGATGTGGCACTTAAAGCATCTTCAGCATGAAATCGGTGTAAAAAAAGCCTTGCACCACTTGACTTTTTCTTAAACTGTGTTATACTAAAAATACCTGATCAACAAAGCAACGGGGTGAACAAAATGAAAACAAAACGCGCATTGTCATATTTACTTATTATCGTACTCGTCTTTACGTTTTCTTCTTGCGGAATGATTAAAATAGTACCGATCGATCCTACGCCTTCCACGACGGATGCTCCGACCGAAGCTACGCTTACTGTAGCTCCCGTTCCCGACCGTTATACTGTAAATTTCGAGGAAAACGAAGTATTCCCAAGCGAAAATGCTCGCAAAGCCTCCCTGCGGATCGATTCCGCAATTAAAACGGCTGTAAAGCTTTTAAACACCGTGGAAGAAAGCTCCGTGCAGATCTCCGACTGTGATTACGATGCACGTCCCAAGCAAAGAGACACGCTGAAATATCAGCTTTCGAAAGAAATATACGACGATGTACTTTCAGCAGTGTCAGCATACGAGGATTATTATTACGCTCAAAAGGATTACCCCGACGTGGACCTGTTCAACGTTTTCGTGAGTGCACTTGATGCTCTTCGGTTCGATCACACGGAAATTTTCCTCTATAGCGATGCCGCCATTAACGGCGTCGAATACCGCTCCGCTTACTTTATGCCAGGCGACGGTCTTAACAAGCGGTGCAGCGACAAAGATGCCATCCGCGCCGAGGTAGAGCTATGCAGCGCCGTTGTTGAGCGCATTTTGGAAAAAATGCCGAACGGCTTATCAAATTATGAAAAATGCTGTTATTTTGCTTTCGTCCTTTGCGCTGCAAACGAATATGATTATTCGGACGATATTTATCTTTACGATTACCCTGCTTACAGCGCCCTCGTGCAAGGCAAAGCCATCTGCTCAGGTTATGCGCAGGCTTTTTACCGTCTGTGCCGTGAAGAAGGTATTTCATGCTACTACTGCCGCGGCACTACACCGCAGGATCGTCACGCGTGGAATATGCTCGACACGGAAAACGGACCGCTTTATCTTGACATTACGTGGTACGATACCGACGGTCTGTCCTCCGATTACCGCGACGGGAAAGAGCAATATCTTTTTATGTCCCAAGAGGATTTTGATTATTACGGATATATACAGGAGACCTGTCAATAAAAACGACCGTTCCGCATTTTCTGCGAAAATAAGTTGAAAAATCGTGAAAAAAACTGTTGAAAAATTCATTTTCTTGTGATATAATAGTTGGCTGTTGGACTTATTTGAACTATATTAGAAAGAGGATGACTTAATTGACAGCAACCGCAAATATTTTCTTCACGCTTTCATTAGCTCTTTTAGCAGGACTTCTGCTTTCACGTTTGGCTAAGAAAGTGGAGTTACCCGCCGTAACAGCTTATCTTGTTGCAGGCGTTATAATCGGTCCCTACCTTCTCGGCAAGCTCGGCATCGGATTTAACGCCGAAACAAATTCCCCCGAAATGTATTCCATGCTTTGCGATCTAGCTCTCGGCTTTATCGCCTTTGCGATCGGAAACGAATTCAGACTTGCCCAGCTTAAAAAGATAGGCAAGCAAGCCACCGTTATCGGTATTTTCCAGGCTGTTTTCACAACTATAGTCGTTGATGCCGCTCTTATCGCTCTATCCTTTATCTTGCCCGACGGATATCTTCCCTTGCCTGCCGCCATCATACTCGGCGCAGTTGCAACGGCAACCGCTCCCGCCGCAACGCTTATGGTCGTTCGTCAGTACAAGGCAAAGGGCCCTGTTACAGATATACTTCTCCCCGTTGTCGCGTTGGATGACGCCGTCGGTCTTGTAGTTTTCGCCATCTCCTTCGGCATCGCAGGCGCTATAAACACAGGCGCTGTCGATATTATCTCCATGATATTAAATCCCGTTATTGAGGTAGTTCTTTCTATCGCTCTCGGTGCATTGATGGGCTTTTTGTTCACGCTGTGCGAGCAGTTTTTCCACTCTCGCTCAAAGCGTATGGCAGTTTCCGTAACGTTCGTTATGCTTACAGTTGCTATTTCCTCAATGAAATTCAGCATCGGAAGCGTACATATCGGATTTTCCAGCCTTTTGGCTTGCATGATGCTCGGTACTATCTTCTGCAACATATGCGATTTTTCGGAAGAGCTTATGGAAAGAGCAGACAGATGGACTGCACCCTTGCTTATTTTGTTTTTCGTAATCAGCGGTGCAGAGCTTAATCTCTCCGTTTTCTCGAACTGGGTATTCGTCGTTATCGGTATCGCTTACATCGTTTTCCGCTCCCTCGGTAAGTATTTCGGTGCACGCATCAGCGCAAAGTTTACGCACTGTGATGAAAACATCGTCAAATATCTCGGCATCACGCTTTTACCGCAGGCAGGCGTTGCTCTCGGCATGGCAAGCCAGGCTCTCGCCTTCGGCGGCGAGGTCGGCGTGCTCGTCCAGAGTATTACGCTTTTCTCCGTGCTGATTTATGAGCTTGTCGGTCCGTATCTTACTAAGATCGCCCTTACAAAAGCAGGCGATATCAAGCTTGAAGGCAAGACCAGTGCAAGAGGCGCTACAAAATAATAATCAGTTTAATAAAAACTCCGATAAACCGCTTGGTCTATCGGAGCTTTTTTCATTTACCTTCTCTTTTGAAAACTACTGCCGTTCTGCTTGGCAAATAGCAATAAAAGCCTGTTTTATCGCCTATCTTCTTCGTTTTATATACATAATCACAGCTTACCCTTGCAAAGCCGCCGAAGCTTTCATCGTCCGTGCTGAGCGCCGCCTTATATTTACCCGACTTGCCCGTGGGTATAAAGTATCCCTCAAAGGATCTGGTCGGGTTAAAATTGAACGCGAAAACAAGCTCACCCTTTGAGTAGATAACAACCTTGTCATCCTGATGTACCCATTGGCTTACAGCCTTTTTACCGAACACGTTCTCTTTTTTGGCAAGCTCTATCATCGCTTTGTCAAACTCGCCCAGCTGACAGTATCGAAGCTCCGTATTATCCGCTAAGCTCCATTGTCTTCGGCAATAATGGTAGCTCCAGCCGTTGCCCTCTCGGGGAAAATCTATCCACTCAGGGTGACCGAATTCGTTGCCCATGAAATTGAGATATCCTTCACCCGTCGCAGTTGCAGTAATCAGCCGTATCATCTTGTGAAGAGCAACGCCTCTGTCGATGACGATGCTTGGCGTGTGCTTGCTCATATGGGTATACATTTGCGCGTCGCAAAGGCGGAACATTATAGTTTTATCGCCAACGAGCGCCTGGTCGTGGGACTCGCAATATCCGATGCTCTTTTCGCCGTTGCGACACGTTGTAAGCTCATGCCACAGCCTCCACATATCCCATTGCTCGTCCGTGCTTTCCTTCAGCATTTTTATCCACATATCAGGCACACCCATGGAAAGCCGATAATCAAAGCCTATTCCGCCGTAGGAGATAGGCAGGCACATTCCCGGCATTCCCGACATATCCTCCGCCACCGTTACGGCATCGGCGCAGGCGCTGTGGACAAGCTCGTTTGCAAGCTGTAAATATACAACTGCATCTCTGTCCGTATTTTCAGAAAAATACATTCCGTAATTTGTGAAGGCGCTTCCAAGTCCGTGGTCGTGATACAGCATAGACGTTACGCCGTCAAATCTGAATCCGTCAAAGTGGAATATCTCCATCCAGAATTTTAAATTGGACAGCAAAAAGTGCAAAACCTCGTTTTTTCCGTAGTTAAAAAGCTTCGTACCCCACGCTTCATGGTCGCCTTTCGCGCCCTCGTGGAAAAATTGATAGACCGTGCCGTCAAATTGGCATATTCCTTCGTTTGTATTTTTCACAGCATGGGAATGCACCACGTCCAAAAGCACGGCAATTCCCATGCTGTGCGCCGTATCAATAAGCTCCTTAAGCTCACGGCTTTTTCCGTAGCGCGACGATGCGGCAAAGAAGTTGGACACCTGATAGCCGAAGGAGCCGTAATACGGATGCTCCATTATCGCCATGAGCTGAATCGTATTATAGCCGCCTTTTTTTACGCGAGGCAGTACGTTGTCGATAAATTCACGGTATGTGCCGACTGCACCCTTTTCCTGCGCCATACCGATATGGCTTTCATAGATCACAGGCGTTTTCGGCTTTTCAAAGCTCCCATCCGTCCACGGATACGGCGCCATTGTATCCTCAATTTCGGCGCACCATAAATAGGTTTTTGCATCCTGCACAACTCTTGTCGCGTAAAGCGGAATACGGCGCAGAGTCTGTCCGTCAGCTATTACAACGGCTTGAACCTTTTGCCCTTCTTTAAGAGCATCCTTGCCGCTTAAATGCACGGTAAATACACCGTTTTCGCCTTTTTCCATGGGGCATCCGTACAGCTCCCAGCCGTTGAAATCGCCCGTCAGGTACATTGCATCGGCGTTAGGTGCCCATTCACGGTACACCCAGCCGTCCTCCGTACGGTGAAATCCAAAATAGTGATGACCGTTTGCAAAATCGCAAAGCTTTTCCTTGTTTTTTAAAAGCTGTTTTTTCTTTTCCTTATATAGCTTTACCCTTTGCTCAATGTCTTTTTCATAGGGCATTAAATACGGGTCGATCTTCAAAATTCTTTTTTTATTTTTTTCCATCGTATCTCCCCTTTATTCTTTTAGTGAATTTGCTGTAAAACAAAGCCGTAGCTGTCCAAAAAGGCTTCATTACCCTGTATCCGCGCTTTTTCGCTGAAAATGACCTCGCCTGAAACGGCTACCTTCACAGGTAAGCCCGTATTCACAAAAGCCACACACCGTCCGTCACCGTTTTTACGTTCAATGACGACTCTTCCCGCACCGTCGCTTTCAGCGTTTACATCGCCGTATTTCAGCGCATCGCACGTATTTCGCACCTGTGCAAGCTTTGTAAAAAATCCCCGCAGCTTGCTGTCCTTCGCCTTTTCCCAATTGAAAAATCCTCGGCAAAACGGGTCCTCAAAGCCCTCCATGCCTATTTCATCGCCGTAGTATATGCAGGGCATTCCCGGTAAAACAAACTGCAAAAACGATGCCGCGCGCAGCTTTTCTTCCGCCTTTTCCCTTGCGCTATCCGACATAGCAAAGCCTGCACGTTCAGCTTTATCCTGCGGTACTTCGTCGGACAGCACGGAAATTATGCGCTCCGTATCGTGGGTCGAAAGCATATTCATAAGCGTATTTAAAACGCATTTCGGATAATTTTCCGCAATATTCATTACGGTCTGCTTAAACTGCTCGCCCTTATCCCTTCCGCAAACAAGGTCGATAACGGCTTTTCTGAAGGGATAATTCATTACGCTGTCAAGCTCGCCGTCGGTAAAATACCGTCTGCGCTTGCCGTAGCTGATTTTATTCGACGCATCCTCCCACACCTCGCCGATAAGCAAAGCGTCGGGCTTTAGCTGCTTCAGCCTTTTGCGGAAAGCCGTTATAAACTCATCGGGAAGCTCGTCCGCAACGTCAAGGCGAAAGCCGTCTGCACCGCATTTTATCCAATGGGCAACCACACTGTTTTCACCGTTAATTATAAAATCCATAAAGCCTTCAGCCGTCTCATTTACGCAGGGAAGCGTATCTATTCCCCACCACGAAGTGTAAACGTCGGGATAGCTTTGAAAATCATACCACGAGCGGAAGGGTGAGTCAGCACAGCTATATGCACCGCCGCCGAAAACGCCCAGCTTATCAAAATATCGGCTGTTACTGCCCGTATGGGAAAAGACACCGTCTAAAATTATCTTCATTCCCTTTTCATGCGCCTTTTCACACAGCTCACGAAAATCATCTTCCGTGCCCAAAAGCTCGTCAATTTTATGGTAATCCGCCGTGTCATATCTATGATTTGACCATGCTTTAAAAATCGGATTGAGGTAAATTATCTTAACACCAAGCTCCTTTAAATAATCGAGCTTTGATGCAATTCCCTTAAGATTTCCGCCGAAAAAGTCGCAGTTTTGTATTTTTCCCCTTTCATCGGGCAGATAACAGGGAATATCGGTCTTATCCTCATGCATCCAAAATGGTGTAAGCTTTGACGCCGTATCGCATTCGCCCTGCTGATAAAACCTGTCGGGAAATATCTGATACATGACGTTTCCGCAAAAATCCCGCGGCACGTCAAAATCAGATGGAACACACGAAAGCTGCCACAGCTCCCCTGCCTCCATATTCGTTTGGTCATAGCCTTGACGGTAAAGCGAAAAGCTCTCGTTTTCCGTAGTTATTTTAAAATAGTAAAAATAAAGGCTCGGCTGTGGCATTGCAAACGTGCAGGAATATATTTCATAATCCCCTGCCCTATCCGCAATCGGCATTACAAACGAGCCGTACTCCTCTCCGTTTTCCCAAAGCAAAACAAGCCGTACCCTTTTGGTGCGGCACGACACGGGAATATGTATTGTTATTTTACACTTTTGCCCCTCGGTAAGAGTACCGAAGGGCATTTTGAAATTAGTGTCTTTGCTGTTATAAAGAATTCGCATACTTACATTTTCCAAATATTTTCCGCATATTCCATGACAGATCTGTCAGCCGAGAAAATGCCTGCCTTCGCAATATTATGAAGTGACATCTTCATGAATTTATCCTTGTCAAGATACGTCTCCCCAACTTCTTTTTGTGCTCTTGCATAATCTGCAAAGTCGGCAATTGCCATATATCTGTCGGCAACGCCGAAGCGTGACGTTACAAGGGAAGCGGCAACATCGTCAAAGCGTTTGCCTAAAACGCCTGATGTGAGCATATTGATAACGTCGGCAAGGGCGGAGTCTGCCGCAAGGAACTCATTCGGGTCATAACCCTTGCGCCACAGCTCGTTTACCTCGTCCACGTTCATGCCGAAAAGGAACATATTCTCCCTGCCTACCTGCTCAAATATTTCCACGTTCGCGCCGTCCATAGTGCCAAGTGTTACCGCGCCGTTTATCATAAGCTTCATATTGCCCGTTCCCGACGCTTCCTTGCCCGCAATGGATATCTGCTCGGATATTTCCGCCGCAGGTACGATAAGCTCAGCCAAGGAAACTCTGTAATCCTCGATGAATACGACCTTAAGCTTATCCCTCGTTACAGGGTCGGAGTTGAGCAGGTTTGATACGGCGGAAATAAGGCTGATTATCTGCTTTGCCATATCGTAGCCCGCTGACGCCTTTGCCGCAAAAATAAAGGTGCGCGGAGCAAACTTCTCGTTTGGATGTGTTTTGATATAGTTATACATATAAAGGATCTGCAATACGTTCAAAAGCTGGCGCTTATACTCGTGCAATCTCTTTATCTGTACGTCGAAAATAGAATTCGGGTCTACGTTTACACCGTTTTTCTCCGCAATATATGCGGCAAGACGGCGTTTATTGTTAAGCTTTATGCGCGCAAGCTCGTCTAAAACAGTCTTGTCATCCTTAAACTCAAGCAGCTTTTCAAGCTTCGACGCATCCTTTAAAAAGCCCTTTCCGATAAGCTTTGTAAGATAAGCTGTAAGCTCGGGGTTTGATTGGCACAGCCAGCGTCGGTATGCAATACCGTTGGTGACGTTACAAAAACGGCTGTTGTCCATTTGATAATAATCCTTGAAAATACTGTCCTTGAGTATCTCCGTATGGAGCTTTGAAACACCGTTTATCATATGACAGCAGGAAAGGCAAAGGTTCGCCATGCGCACCTCGCCGTCACCGATGACAGCCATATAGTTTATCTTGCCGAAATCGCCGGGGTAAAATGCATTGAGCTTTTCACGGAATCTCTTGTCAATTTCCTTGACAATGGAGTAAATTCGCGGAAGCTGCTCCTCAAACAGCCATTCGCTCCAGCGCTCAAGCGCCTCGCTCATAACGGTATGATTTGTATATGACAGAGTTTTTTCCGCAATCTCCCACGCCTCGTCCCAGCCAAAGCCGTTCTCATCCATCAAAAGACGCATCAGCTCCGGAACGCAAAGTGCGGGATGTGTATCATTGATATGGATAGCTACGTAATCGGGAAGATTTTTAAGCGTCTTATGCTTTTTGATATGCTCGCTTAAAATGCTCTGAAGCGACGCGCTTACCAGCAAATATTGCTGTTTAAGGCGAAGCCGTTTGCCTTCAATATGGTTATCGGCGGGATAAAGCACCTTTGAGATGACCTCCGCCATGGTATTTTGCTCAAGTGAACGCACGTATTCACCGCGGGAAAACGCGTTCATATCAAAGCTGGGAAGCTTTGCGCTCCAAAGCACGAGCTTGTTTACAGCCTTGCTGTTATAACCCGAAATATACATATCGTAGGGTACTGCAATAACCTCTTGATAGCCTGTTTGCGCAACACGGAACCGGCCATTATCGTACCATTCGCTTACCTTGCCGCCAAACTTGACAGCATAGCTCTCGTCGTTTCTCGGCTGCAGCCATACCTCGCCGCGTTCAAGCCAGTTGTCGGGGAATTCAAGCTGCCATCCGTCAACTATCTTCTGCTTGAATATACCGAACTCATAGCGAATGGAAAATCCCGTTGCGGGAAGGTCGTTACCTGTAAGACAGTCAAGATAGCACGATGCCAGTCTGCCCAAGCCGCCGTTGCCAAGACCTGCGTCGGGGTCAAGCCCGTAAAGAGCTTCTATATCAAAGCCTTGGCTTTTAAGCACCTGTCTGCAATCCTCTTCCATGCCGAGATTATAAAGATTGTTTCGGAGGGACGTGCCGACAAGAAACTCCATTGACATATAATAAACTTTCTTTCTGTCGTTCTCTTTATAAGAATCTTGATATTCCTTTCTCTTCTGTGCAAGCGTTTCGCGAAGCAACGTGCAAAGCACCTTATATGCTTGCTTTTCAGTCGTTTCCGCGATATTGCAGGAAAAAAGTCTTATGGATGTTTCATTCAGCCTTGTAAGCAGCTGTTCGTGTTTTTTTTGCATTTTTGTAGTTCTCCTTTAGTGCGGGGTTATTGCATATTGTTTGCTTGTAAATTTCTGTATATCTGCATATATTCCTCTGCAGGCTTTTTCCATGAAAAATCAGTTGTCATTCCGTTATAAACTGCCTTTTCCCAAGCCTTTTTATTGTTGAAATATATGTCTAAAGCGCGGTTAAGTCCATCCATAAGCTCGTCCTTTGAAAAGCCCTGGAAGGTAAAGCCCAAGCCTTCGCCCGTGCCGTAATTAAAGGGGATGACCGTGTCCTTAAGTCCGCCCGTTTCGTGGACCACGGGCACAGAACCGTAGCGCATGGCAAGAAGCTGGGAAAGTCCGCAGGGCTCGCTCTTTGACGGCATAAGGTAAATATCACTTGCGCCGTATATCTGCGACGCCATGCTCTTGCTGAAGCAAAGGTTCAGGGAAAGCTTGTCAGGATAGCGCTCCGCCGCCTGCGCAAGCTTGCTTTCATACAAGCTGTCGCCTGTGCCTAAAATGACAAACTGCACGTCCCTGCTCATTATTTCATCCATAGCATCGCACATTATATCAAGTCCCTTGTGTCCCACAAGGCGTGATACAAGTCCGATAAGCGGTACGTCCTCTCTCACGGGAAGTCCAAGCTGCTTTTGAAGCTGAGCCTTGCAGGAAGCCTTACCCTGCGCCGCTGTTTTTGCATCGTAATTTGCAGGAAGATTTTTATCCGTGGCAGGATCGTTGCCGTCCATATCAATACCGTTGATTATGCCCGACAGCTTAAAGGAATGGTCGTTGATAACGTGGGAAAGACCGTGGGCAAAATAGGGATAGCAGATCTCCTTTGCATAAGTTTGCGAAACAGTTGTAAGCGCGTCGCAGGAAAGTATTGCGCCCTTTACAAAATTGAATGCACCGTTATAGCCGAAGGTGCTCTTATAATCAGATGAAAGCCCTAACACCTCGCCCAAAAAGTCGGGGTTTGCCCAGCCTTGATACTCGATGTTATGTATGGTAAAAACAGTTTTTGCTTTTCCCAGCGTATCGCCGTAAAAAGCGTGCAGCAAGGTAGGAACAAGCGCTGTCTGCCAATCGTTACAGTGGATAACGTCGGGCGTTTCGTTCATATAAACCAAGGACTCCAAAATAGCCTTGCAAAAATATGCAAACCGTTCGCCGTCGTCATAATCACCGTAGCTACTTTCTCTTCCTCCGAAATAATACTCATTGTCTATAAAATATACCCGCAGCTTGCGTTTTTTACTTTTTAAGCGCATGAGTCCCACATAAGAGCTTCGCCACGAAAGCTGAACCTCAAATTCAGCAACACGCTCCACGGAAAAGGCGGGATTATTTTTTACACTTTTATAATACGGTAAAAAAAGCAAGATCTCATTGCCCTTATATTCGGACAAAGCAGAAGGGAGAGCTTGAGCAACGTCGCCCAAGCCTCCCGTTTTTATAAACGGAGCAGCCTCACTTGCTGCAAAGACTATTTTCATACAACTTCTCCTTTTTTAACGATAACGGGGTTCTTCGGTGTGCCCTTCAGGCTTGCACCCTTTGTAACTGTGACATCCTTGTCCAAAATTACGCATTCAAGCTGTGCACCCTCTTCAATTTTGGCGCCCTGCATGATAATGCACGATTTTACGCTTGCACCTTGCTCAATTACTACTTCTCGGAAAATTACGCTGTCAAGAGCCGTTCCCATCATAACGCATCCGTCAGCTATGATGCAGTTTGACACCTTCGAGCCTTTTTTGTAATAAGTCGGAGTTTCGTCACGAACCTTTGTGTAAATAGGCGAATCCTTAAGGAATATTCCGTCGCGGACATCCTTTTCCAAAAGCGCCATGCTGTTTTTATAGTAGCTTTCAACGTCGCTGTTATGCAAAACGACGCCCTCAAAATCATACACACCCAATTTCAGCGCACCTGAATTGAATTTACGCTGTAAAAAATCTCTTTCAAAATGTATATAGCCTCTTGAATAAGAGTCGCGGATAGTGTCTACCAAAAGCTGACGGCTGATAACGAACATGCCCATACCGATATGGGAATCCTCCTCGGCACGAACGTCAATCTTCATTTCCGTTACTCTTCCCCTGCCGTTAGTCTTTAAGACAAGGGGACACTTCTTGTCAACTTTGCTTTTGCTGGAAACTATCGTAACGTCGTTTTTCGCGCTGATATGATGCTTTATAACGTCGTTAAAATTGATATTGCAAAGCACAGTCGAATCGCATATGACAACGTAATCGTAAGCGTCGTTATTTATAAAATGGACGGCGGAATAAAGAGCCTCAAGCTTGCCCTTATACACAGCGCCCGTATTACCCTCCGCAAAGGGCGGCAGGAAAACAACGCCTTCATTTTTCCTGTTAAGATCCCACGCACTGCACGTTCCGAGATGGTCCATAAGCGAACGGTAATTGTATTTCGTTATTATACCGATATTGTAAATGCCTGAGTTTGACATATTGGACAGAGCAAAGTCAACCTGTCTGTATCTGCCGCCAAAGGGTAAGGATGCCACCGTTCTGTGATTTGTAAGCTCGCCCAAAGAGCTGTCGTAAATGTTTGAAAAAATAATTCCCATTACTTTCATGTCGGCGTCCTCCTTAATATACCTCTTTAGGTAAAAGTATTTTATTTTGCTCTACCACTTTATCCTTGCCTACGACGGTTATACCCCATTTGTGCTTATCATAAAACTGCGGATTGTCGCCTATGCGCGCATTGGCGTGGACGGTGGCGTTCTCGCCGATTATGGAATATCTTATTATAGAGTGATTTTCTATGGTCGTGTCAGGCATAACGAAGCTGTCGTATATCTCCGCATCCTTTTCGATAACACAGCCCGTGGAAATGATGGAGTTATGCACCTTTCCGTAGACCTTGCTGCCCTCGGCAACATATGAGTTTACTATCTCCGCTTCAGGCGCAATGTAGCTGCTGGGATTGGCATAGTTTCTCGCATAAATAGTGCTTGTACCGTCACGCATATTGAGAACAGGTTCTTCACCCAAAACGTCCATATTTGCCTGCCAAAGGCTGTCAACCGTTCCGACGTCCTTCCAATAGCCGTTGAATTCGTAGGCAAACAAACGGTGACCGTCGCCGAGCATTTTCGGAATAATATTTTTACCGAAATCGTTGCTGGAGGACGGGTCCTCGTTATCGGAAATGAGATATTCACGCAAAACTTCCCAACGGAAAACGTAAACGCCCATGGAAGCCTTCGTGCTCTTAGGCACCTTCGGTTTTTCCTCAAATTCATATATCTTGCCGTTTTCATCGGCATTCATAATGCCAAATCTCGACGCTTCCTCAAAGGAAACGTTCAAAACGGCGATGGTGCAATCCGCTTTATTCTTAACGTGCTCTGCCATCATCAGCGAATAATCCATTTTGTAAACGTGGTCGCCCGACAAGATCAACACGTGGGACGGATTATATCGGTCGATAAAGGATATATTCTGGAAGATAGCGTTTGCAGTACCCTTATACCATTCGGAGCTTGCGCTTTTTGAATAAGGCGAAAGAACATGGATACCGCCGTTGGAGCTGTTAAGTCCCCACGGAGAGCCGTTGCCTATGTATTCATTAAGCTGAAGCGGCTGATACTGCGTTAAAATTCCGACTGTGTCAATTCCTGAATTTACGCAGTTTGAAAGAGGAAAGTCGATAAGTCTGTATTTTCCGCCAAAAGGCACAGCAGGCTTTGCCGTGCTTTCAGTCAATACCATAAGTCTGCTTCCCTGTCCGCCTGCCAAGATCATGGCAACGCATTCTTTTTTCTTAAATCTCATTACACAAAACCCCCATAATTTTTTCTTGCTTAAAGTAATTTCGCTCCTGCGAAATATCCAAAAGGCAATGGCCGGAGCTTCGGTCCTTGTCTCTTTGTGCGCTTCCGCACAAAACATCACTTTTTATATAATGATATTTTAATATATTATACTACATTTTTTATAAAATGTATATATATTTTCATCAATTTTATCTAAAAATATTGAAAATTTATTCATTTTTTTAAATTTCCTTGCCTTTTTATCCTTATTGAGATATAATAATTACAGTATTCTTTCCATTTAGGAGTGTATCATGAAAACAAAACAGCGTCAAAGCGGTGTATTATTACCCATTTTTTCTCTTCCCGGTAAATTCGGTTGCGGCACCTTCGGTGACAGTGCATACAAATGGATAGACCTTTTGGCTAAAGGCGGCTTTTCCTTATGGCAGGTGCTTCCCTTCGGTATTACCGACGAGCACAATTCACCTTATATGTCCTATTCCTCCTTTGCGGGAAATCCTTTTTTCATCGACCCTGCGGAGCTTTTTAAAGCAGGGCTCGTCACGGAGGATGAGCTTTCCGAGCAGGAGGCTTCCGATCCCTATCTTTGTCAGTACAGCATCATAAAGGAGAAACGGCTTGAGTTTTTCAAGAAAGCCGCTTTGCGCGTTACGGATAAAAGCGCTATAAATGAGTTTTTCGAAAAAAATCCCCATATAAAAGGTACTTGTGAATTCATGGCTCTGAGCGAAGCCAACGGCGGCAAGGCTTGGACGGAATGGACGGTAAAGCAAGCCTTACCCGAAGACATTTTCACATGGCAATTTATACAGTATGAATTTCATAGGCAGTGGGAAAAGCTCCATAAATATGCGTCGGAAAAGAACGTTCAGATAATCGGAGACATTCCCTTTTACGTATCCTTTAACAGCTACGATGTATACGGCGCGCCTGAACAGTTTCTGCTGGACGGGCAATACGTTCCGACCCACGTTGCAGGCGTACCGCCCGATTATTTCAGCGAGGATGGGCAGCTTTGGGGCAATCCCCTCTATAACTGGTCTGTTATGGAAAAAGACGGATTTGGTTGGTGGAGAGCAAGGCTTGGCTATATGCTGTCGCTTTTCGACGGTATACGCATCGACCATTTCCGCGCCATAAGCGCTTATTGGAGCATTCCCCGCGGCGCTAAAAGCGCAAAGGAAGGGCACTGGGAAACAGGGCCCCGTCAAAAGCTTATCGACGCTTTCGCCTCCGTATCCGAAGGCAAGCTTATTTTAGCCGAAAATCTCGGACTGATAGATGAGGACACGGACGCTCTGCTGGCTTACAGCGGTTATCCCGGTATGGCCGTTTTCCAATTTGGCTTTGACGGCAATCCCCTCTCGCCCCACTTGCCCCATAATTATGTAAAAAACCTCATCGCTTACACAGGCACCCATGACAACAACACGCTTTTGGGCTTTTTGTGGGAGCTTGACGACGGCACACGAAAAACGGTTTTGGACTATCTCGGCAATCCCGACGACGGCTGTATTGCTACTATTCACGCACTTTTGATGAGCGTTGCCGACAAGGTGATCTTCCCCGCTCAAGACCTTTTAAGCTACGGCGCCGACACACGAATAAACACACCCGGTAAAGCGCAGGGCAACTGGCAGTACCGCATTACAGACGGGCAAATGAGCAGTATCGATTGGGAAAAATTTGCGCATCTTAATAAATTATATGCGCGATAGATCACAAATATTATAAATAGGCAAGAGCTATGCGGCTTTAAAGCTGTCATAGCTCTTTTTTAACTCATATTTCAATTTCCATGCCGTCGTAAGCCGCAAGCATACCAAGCTGCTCAAGGCGCTCCGACAGCTTTTCATGGCATTTATGCTCGTATTTTGAAAAATGCGTTCCGACAGCTTTTCCGCCTTCCTTCAGCGCCTTCTGCGAGCGAGCCGTTTGAAGCATGATATCCACCATGGGAATATTATTATGCTCAAATATTCTGTAATCGCCCTCGGCATCTCCAAGCGTTACGTCCAATATCATGCAATCAACGGGAGCCTTCAGCAATGCGCTCCACGTTTCATAGGGAAGCCACGCGCTGTCAAGACCGTAGAAAATGCTTTTTTTCCCGTCGCTGATATTATAAAGCAGGGTGTTTTCCCCCGCCATGACAGGCGTATGGTTTGCTTTCAAAGCTGTTACGCTGTATTTCCCCGCACAAAAGCCGTCGCCTGCAAGGACCGCGTTGCATTCAGCTATACCGCAAAGCTTTTCAGCCACCGTTTCGTTGCACCATATCCTGCGCGCCTTTTCATTGAAAAGCCGCTTTACCGTATCGGCGCAAAAATGGTCTGCATGAGAATGGGTAACGATAATATCCGTCACGTTCTCAAAAAGCGTTGGGCAGTTTTCCCTCTCGCAAAAATCAAATATATGGGGACCGGGATCTATCAGCAGGTCATCGTTTATAAGCGCGCTTGACAGCCGCCTGAAAAATTCGCCGTCGCGTCTGTCCTTTATGTTCCAATCAGCCGCACCCGTACCTAAAAATTTTATCTTCATCGCCTTACGCTCCTTTTGTATTATTATACTGTTTTTCCTCTTCCGTGTCAATAACGGTTATAAAACGCCTTGATTTTGCAGTTGAAAAATTTTTTAAAATTTTTTTGAAATTTCATGTAAATTTCATATTGACACGTTATTATGTAGTCACAACAAAAAAAGGAGGCAATCTTATGAAACTTATGAAATCATTATTTTTGGTCACAGCTTTAGTCCTGGCTCTCACAGGCTGTATGCGGTATCAGGACAAAATGGAGCTTCTCACAGGCGAACAGGCAAAGTCTTACGCCCTCAGCGCCCTCGGCATCGACCTTGCCGACGCAAGCTTTACACAGCTCACCTTGGAAACACGCGGCGATATTCAGTACTACAGCGTAAAGCTTACGGCAAATGATACTGAATACGTATGCAGTATCGACGCTCTGTCAGGTGCTGTTCTGGACTCTTCCTCGTCATCACCCACTCCCGCAGCTACACCCACAGGTACGCCTTACCCCTTACCTGATAAAGGTACACCTGCTGCTAATTTATCGGAGCAGGATGCCAAGGAAAAGGCGCTGAGGCACGCCGACATTCCCGAAGCTGACGTTATCTTCGTCAAATGCGAAAAGGATATGGACGACGGCAAAGCCGTTTACGATATCGAATTCAACACTATCTACGGCGAAAATTACGAATATGAAATAGATATGTATTCGGGCGCTGTCCTTGATTTTGATTACGATGCCAACGGCTATGTGTCTATGGTAACACCGAAAGCCGAGCCTACTACCGCGCCGCAAGATGGCACGGGAAATACTCCCATTCCTCCGCATGACACTCCGGAGCCTACTCCGCATGACGCCCCCGCTCCCGACCCTGCACCGAAAGCTATTTCCGAAAGCGATGCCAAAGCAAAAGCTCTTGCGCACGCCAAGCTCTCTGCCGACGACGTCGCCTTCGTCAAGTGCAGAAAGGACAAGGATGACGGCAGAAGCATTTATGAAATAGAGTTTTTAACAAACTTTGAACAAGCGTACAGCTACGAAATTGATATGTATTCGGGCGAAATTGTTTCTTTTGATTACGATGCCATGGGACACGCTCCCACTACTCCGCAAAACGCCTTATCCGAAAGTGACGCCAAGGCAAAGGCGCTTGCACAGGTACCCGGCGCTACGGAATCAAACATACGCGAGTTTGAAGTCGACCGCGACGACGGACGGATCGAATACGAGGGAAAGATCGTTTACGACGGAATGGAATATGAATTTGAGATCGACGGCTACAGCGGCGCTATAAGAAGCTGGGAAGCCGAACGAGTCGGCAGCTGATATGAAAGGCGCTGTGTTTTAAGCACAGCGCCGATTATTTTGCACAAAGCCAACCAGCATTTTCGCCAAATGCTGATATATCCGAGTTTTTATTTTACAATAAGCCCGTATCGCCCCATAACCATATCCAAAAGCGCTTGCACCTTTACTTTCATGCCGATTTCCACGATCACTTTACGAACTATATCCTCTGTAATTTCAGGAATGAATTTTTTGTATTCGGGATAACCTTCTATAAACTCATTAAAAAGCGCGATCATATGATCATTTGCGCTTGGTCTTGTGGGGTATCCGCGAGAAATAAGTGCCATATTATTGTCGTAGTTTGGAGCAAGTCCGAGTAGTTTTCCGTCGGTCGTGTCGCGAAGCAGACCGAAATTATTGGTATGGCGGTCAGGGTTGGCACAGACGGTATCCATGAAAACAAGCTTGACGTAATCGGGAATTGCCTCAGGACAAAGCCGTTTAAGCTGTTCCGTTACATCAACGTAGTCATCGTTATCCCCCATAAACGCAGATGCAGGCTCAAAGTTAACCGATGCACCGTTGGTAAAATCAATGGATTTTACACACTTTTCACCGCGTTCATATATAGCCATATTCATTCCAAGCTCAAGTCCAAGCTTAAAGACAAAAATTTCAGAAAACATTTCTTCACGGGAAGCACTCTTATGCATCCACCACTTTCCATCCTTGAGCTTCCAGCATTTTTCAAAGCTCCCCACGTTGGTAAGCTCCGGAGTTTTAGTTCTCTTACTGTTTGCCGTTCTGTTAAAGCTGTTATACGTTCCTTTCAGCGCGAGATTAGAAAAATAGTCATCGGTGAACCTGACATCATCGTATGTTATGCTGTCACCAATACCGCGAATCCAATAATTATCGGTTATCGTCGCACCGTTTGCGTGAACAACCGTTGAAATATCATCTTTTTCAGTAAGACGGAGAGCTTTCTTGAGCAAACGAGAATTTGCACGGTGACTGTCAATAGCTCGTGTTTCCAGCCATAGGTCCGCATTGTGTATCCGTTTTAAATAAAGCGGAAGAAGTCTTTCGTTTTTCACAGTAAGGATATCATTTTCCCAAACAGCCACAACGGTATCTCCGCTTAATATTTCATAATTTCTTTTGTTCATTTTTACTCTCCTTTCCGTTTTTTCATTATAATTTTTCCGACATATATTAAATTGCTTTTTAAGTATATCACAAAACTATTTTAAAGTCAAATGCACTTTGCTTTCTCCGCTGTGCCTATTCCTTAAAATTAGGCAAATACGCCCCTGCGTTTTTCAGTGCACTTTGCACCTTTTTCACGTCGACCTGCGTCGTTTTTACGTTTTCTTTACTGCATATTGCCGCCGCAGTGCCGCACGCCTGACCTGTAATATAACAGCCGGGCATTACGCGGACGGAGGACTGCATATACCTGTCGGTGGATATGCATTTACCTGCAACGAGAAGATTATCAAAGCCCTTTACCACAAGTGCGCCATAGGGAATGCCGTAGCTTTCGCCCTTTTTGTAGCGGAGCGTTTCAAACTCCTGCTTGAATTTCGCATAGCCCTCGTCTGTATTTTGTCCTGCGTGGATATCAACGGGATATGCAAATCTGCCTATTTCATCGTCAAAAACGGCACGGCGTAAAAAATCCTCCAGCTTAAGCTCGTATCCACCCGTTACACGCCTTGTTTCACGGATACCGATATGGGGCGCTGTCATGATAAGCTCAAGCTTTTCATAGCCTTTAAGATATTCCCTGTAATATTTTCTGTATTCAAGCATCTGACGTCTGCCCTCGATCATCGCTCTCGTCATCGAGTCGGAATCCGTTCCGTCAACGCCGTAGATATGACCGCTGTTTGAGCCGCCGATATTTTCCTTTATCTGATAAATACCCGTCAAATGTCGGTCGTGATTTGTAAAAACACCGTCAGCAAAGGCTTTATCAAGACCGACGGACTGCTCCGCGGGATTTTTTTGCACCTTAACGCCGTCCCAAATTGCACACAGCGTTGCCGCCATCATTTCACCCGTTCCGTCGACGCCTTTTTTAAACTGCGCACCTGCCTTGGCGGAAAGCTCGCCGTTGCCCGTGCAATCAATGTATATCTTCGCTTTGACGGCAAACAGCCCTTGGCGTGCCGAGCAAACGACAGCATCAATACCCGTATCATTTTTCAGCACATCTATGACAGATGTAAAAAAGCTGAAATCAGCGCCGCTTTTCACCATCATTTCATCATAACACAGCTTCAGCTGCTCCACGGGAATTCCGGGCGGACATTTTTTACGGTAACATTTCGGCGTATTTTCCGCAATATAGTCGTAAACTTCCTTTCCGATACCTGCGGCGAGGAAGTTTTCACCGTCGCCAAACTGCATGAACATCGGCACGAGCATCGTCGCCGCCGCACCGCCGAAAGCACCGCTTTCCTCCACAAGATACACGCTCGCGCCCATGCGTGCGGCAAAAACTGCCGCCGCAACGCCTGACGGACCGCCGCCTGCGATAAACACGTCCACATTGCGCGTTACATTTATTTTATTCGTATAAGTGATCTGCTCCATATAAATAAACTCCCGATCTGCGTTTATATTCAATTTTACCACACAAATATATCAAAGTCAACCGTCTTGCACACGGCAAAAAACACTTGCCATAAAATGAGTCTATGCAAAAAGCTGATATGGAAAACCATATCAGCTTTATCTTTTTACTGCTCAAGCCAACGAAAGCTTCCCGAAAGAAGCACCGCTTTATCCATGGACACCGTCAGCACGCCGCCGTCAATGCGTCCCGTCTTCTCCTCGCCGCTTTCAAGCTCTATTTTACAATCGCAAGGCTTTACCGCCGTCACAAAGGGGACGTGCCCTGCCATGACGGCAAGCTCGCCCTCCGTGCCGCGCACGCTCAAATTTACGGCGTTGCCGCTGAATACGTCGCCCTCAGGTGAAGATATCTTCAGCAGAAAGCTTTTCATCGCGACACCTTCTTTGCCTTTTCCACCGCTTCGTCGATCGTTCCAACGAACAGGAACGCAGACTCAGGCAGATCGTCGTGCTTGCCCTCGATTATTTCCTTAAATCCTCGGATAGTTTCGGCAAGAGGAACGTAAGTACCCTGTATACCCGTAAACTTTTCCGAAACGTCAAAGGGCTGTGACAAAAACCTCTGTATCTTTCTCGCCCTTTGTACGAGCATCTTATCCTCGTCGGAAAGCTCGTCCATACCCATAATGGCGATAATATCCATAAGCTCTTTGTATCTTTGAAGTATTCTTTGCACCTCGCGGGCAACGTAATAATGCTCCTCGCCCAATATTTCGGGCGAAAGGATACGGCTTGTGGATTCAAGGGGATCAACGGCAGGATAAATACCCTGCGATGAAATGCTTCTTGACAAAACGGTCGTCGCATCCAAATGGGCAAAGGTCGTGGCAGGTGCAGGGTCCGTCAAGTCATCGGCAGGTACGTATACAGCCTGAATTGACGTGATGGATCCTTTTTTCGTCGATGTAATTCGCTCCTGAAGATCGCCCATTTCCGTCGCCAGCGTCGGCTGATAGCCAACGGCGCTGGGCATACGGCCCAAAAGCGCGGAGACCTCACTTCCCGCCTGAGTAAAACGGAAAATATTGTCGATGAACAAAAGCACGTCCTGATTTTCTTCGTCACGGAAATATTCAGCCATTGTAAGACCCGAAAGCGCGACTCGCATTCTTGCTCCCGGCGGCTCGTTCATCTGACCGTAGACAAGCGTGGTCTTGGAAAGAACGCCCGACTCCTTCATTTCGTTGTAAAGGTCGTTACCCTCTCTCGTTCGCTCGCCAACACCCGTAAATACGGAAAGTCCGCCGTGCTGTTTAGCTATATTATTTATCAGCTCCATGATAAGAACTGTTTTTCCGACGCCTGCGCCGCCGAAAAGTCCTATCTTACCGCCCTTTGAATAAGGACAAATAAGGTCGATTACCTTTATACCCGTTTCAAGCACCTCGGTGGATGTTGCAAGCTCGCTGTAAGCGGGCGCTGAACGGTGAATATTCCAGCGCTCAGCCTGCGACTCAAAAGGCTTGTTGTCCACCGTTTCGCCAAGGACGTTGAATATTCTTCCCAACGTGTCGCGTCCCACGGGAACGCTGATGGTCTTGCCTGTATCGGTAACGGCTGTGCCGCGCTTAAGTCCGTCCGTCGACGACATGGCAATACAGCGGACGATATTGTCGCCGATATGCTGTGCGACCTCGACTGTCAGCGTTTTTTCACCGTTTTCCATGGTCAATGCATTGTATATGGAGGGCAAAAATCCCTCTTCAAAGTACACGTCAACGACAGGTCCCATTACCTGCGCAACGCTTCCTTTTGCTTTATCTGACATCTGTTTTCCTCCTTCTGAGCTTTTACGCGCCGCTTCCTGCAACTATCTCAGTTATTTCCTGAGTAATTGCACCCTGTCTTGCGCGATTGTACTCAAGTCCGAGCTTATCTATCATTTCCTGCGCGTTTTTGCCTGCGCTGTCCATGGCAACACGGCGTGCCGCCACCTCGCTTGCAAAGCTCTCCTTAACGCACGAGATCATCATCCCCGATATATATTCGGGAATAACGCCGTTTAAGACCGTTATTTCATCGGGCTCAAAAATTGCGCTTGCACCGCTTTTTCCCTCACCCTTCGTAAGAGGTAAAAGCCATTTTACCTGCGCTTGCTGTGACATAAGAGATATATACTCCGTGCAAACGATGCCGAATTTGTCTATCTTCCCCTCAGTAAAGTCACTACACACCCCGTCAGCAATAGCTTTAGCCTGCGCAAAGGTGAATTTTTCCGCAAGCACCGTCTCGCCTCCAAAGCGTTCACAAGCGCGCTTACCAATCGGAATTACCCTTGCATCGGGATAATCGCGCATGAGTCGGAAGATGTTGGCGTTGTAGCCGCCTGCCATGCCTCTGTCACCCGCTATTACGACAAGGCATATGCGCTCGCCGTCACGCTGAGCCATATAAGGGCTTTTTTTGCATTCCTCGTACGAGGCGAGCATTTGCACCGTTTCCTGCAATGATGCGGCATATTCCTTGCCCTTTATCATGGAATCGGTGGCACGCCTTATCTTCGACGATGCCACGAGCCCCATGGCTTTCGTAAGATGAAGCGTTGAGTCAACGCTTTTTATCCGTGTGCGCAGTTGCTTTATATCAGCACCCATACACTCACCTCTTCATCTCATTAAGAGCCGCCTTAAGCTCGTCAATATCGCTTTCGCTCCAGCTTCCTTCTTCAATTCTTGCAAGAAGCCCGCCGTATTTATTTTCAAGCAGCTCGTAAAGAGTGCTTTCGTATTCCTTGACCTTTTTCACAGGGGTATCGTTGAGATAACCGTTGATAACGGCGTATATTACGGCGACCTGACAGCCGACGCGGACAGGTGAATTTCTACCCTGCTTAAGCACCTCAACGATCCTCTCGCCAAGTGCCAATCGAGCCTTCGTATCAGCGTCAAGGTCACTTCCGAACTGGGCAAATGCCTGAAGCTCGCGGTACTGTGAGTAAAGCAGCTTAAGCTCGCCTGCAACCTTTTTCATCGCCTTGAGCTGTGCCGAGCCGCCGACTCGGCTTACGGAGATACCGGGGTTTATGGCAGGCATTACGCCTGAATGGAAAAGCTCGGTCTCAAGGAATATCTGACCGTCGGTAATTGAAATTACGTTCGTTGGAATGTACGCCGAAACGTCGCCTGCCTGTGTTTCAATAATGGGAAGCGCAGTGATCGAGCCGCCGCCGTATTCGGGTGCAACGCAAGCCGCTCTTTCAAGCAAGCGAGAGTGAAGATAAAATACGTCGCCGGGATATGCCTCGCGTCCCGGGGGACGGCGTATCAGAAGCGACAGCGCTCTGTACGCTACGGCGTGCTTGGAAAGGTCATCGTAGATGATGAGCACGTCCTTGCCCAATTCGCGGAAATATTCCGCCATGGCGCAGCCCGAATAGGGGGCAACGTACTGCAAGGGCGCAGACTCCGACGCAGATGCGGACACGATAATCGTATATTCCATAGCGCCCGACCTTGTAAGCTCGTTTGCAAGCTGTACTACAGAGCTATTCTTCTGTCCTATAGCTACGTAAATGCATATAACATTTGAATTTTTTTGGTTAATTATCGTATCAACAACGATTTCCGTCTTACCTGTCTGTCTGTCACCGATGATAAGCTCACGCTGACCTCTTCCGATAGGTATCATGCTGTCGATAGCCTTTATTCCCGTTTGAAGCGGTACGGAAACGCTTTTTCTTTCAATTATACCTGGCGCTTCCGACTCGATGGGACGCGTTTTATCCGTTACGATGGGGCCTTTCCCGTCGATAGGCTCGCCAAGGGCGTTGACAACTCTGCCAAGCATTGCTTCGCCAACGGGAACGGACAAGACTTTACCCGTTCTTTTTACAGACGAGCCCTCTCTGATATTATTTTTATTTGAAAGAAGAGCTACGGAAACTGTTTCCGTTTCCAGATTTTGCGCCATGCCGAAGCTTCCGTCCTCAAACTCAAGAAGCTCGTTTGCCATACAGTCGCGAAGACCGTATACGCGTGCTATTCCGTCACCGACGAGAATTACAGTACCCGTTTCCTTCATCTCAATTTTTGATCTGTAATTTTTTATCTGCTGTTTAATAACGTTACTTATCTCTTCAGGTCTTGTGCTCATTGGTTAATCACTTCCTTTATCTCACGCAGACGGTTTTTAACGCTTCCGTCCATTATCTTTCCGTCGAGCTCAACAATAAGACCGCCCAAAAGCGTTTCATCCACGGAGTATTCCAAATTCACCTTGCAGTTATACGTCTGCTCAAGTCTGAGCTTAAGCTTTTCCTTTTCATCGTCCGTAAGGGGAACTGCGCTTATAACGCTCGCCTTTGAAATACGTTCAGCCGCGTCAACAAGGGCGCAATATTCATCCACGGAGCCGATAAAGCAGTTCATTCTTCCCTTTTCGCATAAAAGCTGTAAATAGGAAAGAACGTGAGTCGGAACGACGTCGGCAAACGCCGCTTCGATAGCTGAAAGTCGCTGACTGAGCGGTATGCTCGGCGAGCTTAAAAGCTGCTCATAGTCGCTCTCGCTTAAAAAAGCCTCTTTTATCAGCTTCAGCGCTTTTCCATATTCTCTTTCCGCCTTTTCCTCGCAAGCCAGCATAAATAAAGCGGCGGCGTATTCCTTACCTATATCAGTCATTGCCTTCACCCATTTCCTCAATAAATGAGTCGATCAGCGCGCGATGATCCTCGGAATTTATTTCACGCTTAAGCATTTTTTCCGTAAGCGCCTCGGACACCTCGACTATCTCACGCTTAATGCCGTCAGCTGCCTTTTTCCTTTCAAGCTCAGCCTCCGCCTGCGCCGCACGCACTATACCGTCGGCACGCAATTGCGCCTCGTTCACCAGCTTTTCGCCCCGCGCCTTGGCGCTTTCCGCGGCGTTTTGCAAAATAGCATCAGCTTCAGCGTCGGCTGTGGCAAGCTTTTCTTCCCACGCCGCGCGGCTTTCGTCAGCTTCCGCTTGTGATGCTTGCGCCGCCTGATATTGGGTCTCAATTTCCCTTTGACGCTTGGCTAAAACGTCCTTTACGGGCTTAAACAGAAATTTTTTAAGAATGAAAAAGAGCAAAGCAAGATTGATAAGAGAGATCAATATCTGCCATAAGTTCACAGAAATGACATCTAAATTTTGCATATTTGCGCTCCTTTATCAGCCGATAACGTTCATGAGAATATTTACAAACATATTGGGCGCTACGAATATGAGCAAAATAGCGATAACAAGTGCGTAAAGACCTGTTGTTTCCGCAATAGCACAGCCCATAAGCATAGTGCTTCTTACCTGTCCGATGCTTTCAGGCTGACGGCCGATAGCTTCGCAAGCTTTAGCAACGGCGTTACCTTCACCGATACCGGGGCCTATACCTGCGATCATAGCGCAGCCTGCGCCGAGGGCACAGCATCCGAGAATAATACCAATAGCAAGTTCCAACATTTTATTTTTCCTCCAAAGTTATATTATTTTTTAATTTCTTTGCTTTTCTTTCAAAGTACAGATCCATCGGGAAGCCGCCTGCCACATACAGCATGGTCAGCATCGCGAAAATATACGCCTGCAGACATCCGCTGAAAATGTCAAAATATATGGACAGTATGGCGGGCAAGCCTATCTGCAAAAGGGGAAATTCCCCTAAAAAACCGGGGAGCCAGCCTAAAATCAAGCTTGAAAGCCCCTGTAATCCTGCCGCAACCAAAACGGAAATGACCGTTCCCGAAAGCACGTTTCCATAGTGACGAAACGCCATGGAAATGGGCGTTGCCACCTCGCTTATTATGTTCAGCGGAGCAAGAAGCGGCGGGTCGCAAAAGCTTTTTACATACTGCAACGGTCCGCATTTGAACTTGTAGTACGTTATCAGTGCAAAAACAAGTATCGCCCAGCCTGCAACTACGTTTATATCCGAGGTCGGCGGAAACAGACCGAACAGCGACAGCAGGCTTGACAGCGCCGACAGCCCCAATATGGCGGCGATAAACGGGGAAAAGCCCATAAAATATTCGCCCATTCCGTCAAGCACCAGCGCCTCCGTCTTTTCAACGAGCCATTCGGCGATATGCTGTCTTACGCCGACGTTCCGCGTTTTAAGCTCACTTGTCAAAAACAGGCACGCGCCCAGTATAACTATCATTACAAGCCATGAATTTATCTGTGCTTCCGTAATAATAAGCGGCTGTATCGGCATCGGCACGGTAAAATATATCTGCGCGCCCGTTACGTTTATGCCTTCGCTCAAGGGCTTTGTAAGCACCCTTAAAATAATGCCTGCCAATATCGGCAGCACCATCATACAAACATACAAAATATCCTTTGCCGCATATTCGCGGCTTTCTTTTTTCACTCCACGGCCTCCTTACTGCTTTTTGTCGAACATCGGTCTGAAAATAAAGGATATACGCGGAAATACAACGGGGATGACCACCGCCAGCGTATTGAACACGGGCACTAATACTCCCACGGCGAGCATCGCGAACATCATCAGACTTCTGTACGTCTGGGACAGCTTTACGGCGTTTTTTACTTCTTTTTCATCCTTGCCCAAAGCGCTTTGCACCGTAAGCCCCATAAGAAAAAAATTGAGGACGGAAAACGCTCCGCTCAGCAGATTTCCAAGCAGCACCGTATAGTCCCATTTCCCTATCACAAGAAAAACGGACTGCATAAGTACGCTCAAAATCAGCACCCATACGGAAACGTATTTCGTCTCCTGCAGCACCGTTGCATCTACTTTTTTCAACGCATCTCCTCCTCAAAAACAGCATAAAGGAGCTAACTCCCCTCAGACAGCTAGCTCCTTTATTTTTTATTCATTTGTTTTATTATATCATTTTATAACCATCTTGTCAATCGGAAATTAAAACTTTTTTCCAAGCCAAGATACGGTTATTTCGCCGCCCTTGCCCTGATAGCTGTTTTTATAGGAAACAGTTTTCTTTTCACCCGGCATAAGGCTGAAATAATTGTCGGAAAATACGTATTCACCCTCAAGTCCGACAGCGTGTACGTATTTATCGGTCGTTACGGTGACGGTATCCTCTGTCTGCTCCACAACGGTGACGTTTGCTTCGGGGAAGTTGACATCCTGAGGACGCTTGATGAAGAAGAACGTACGGTCAAAGCCGAAATCACTTTCAGTTTCGCATATTACCATACGGTCAGCGTTCAAAAGTCCGTCGATCTCTGCGCCGTTTGCAGTTAAAACCACCTTGGAGGTGTTAGCCTCGCTTACAAACTGCGCCGTGTACTCCTTGACGACGGATGAGGTTGGCATATCGTATACGAAAAGCTTCGTTTCGCCCTTCGCGCCCTTGAAGCCGTCGTTGCACATATATACCTTATATTCACCGTTTTTACGCTCGATGGAAGCCCTGACAGGCTTTGCGCTCTGCTTAAATCCGTAAAGCGCCGCCTTGGGTAAAGCGTAATAATCTATCATTGCCCAGCCCGATGCAGGCCAGCAGTCGTTGAGCATCCAATATACCATACCGGAGGAGAACCACTTATTTCTGCGGTAAAGCTCCATGGAGATACGGATCCATTCATACTGCGTGTACTGGAGCTTGAAAACAAGGTCCTGACCGCTCTCGCCCTTGCCGAACAGCTTTTCGCCGATAGCCTTAAGGTAATCGTACGTCTCAAAATCACGGAATTCTGGGTTGGGATTGTTCTTCGTATGATAGCGCCAGATGTCTCCGCTGTCGCCGAAAATATCCTCGTCGTTCATGAACTTGCGAAGTGATGTAACGGACGGAGCACCCATTACGGGGCCTTCCGCGCAGAAGCGGGCAAGGAAGGAATCGAAAAATTCCATATAATTTTCGCATTCGTTGTAGCGCATATAGCTGAACCACAAGCCGATAAAGTTCGTGTTATGAGCACTGCCCTTCGTGATGGAGCAGTTGGGCACGCCGCCCGTGGGGCTGGAGGGCATAAACTGACGAGTGGGGTCAAGCACCTCAAAAACAGGAATTGCCGCTTCAAATGCCGCCTTTCTACACCAATATTCAGGCATATTGTCATTCGCGCCCATACCGCATTCGTTATCGCCGCTCCACCATACGATGCAGGGGTGATTGCGCAAATGCTTGCAAACGTAAACGGCTTCCTTCTTGAGAAGCTCCATAAACCACTCCTCATGGTCAGGGTATTCACCGCACGCCATCATAAGGTCTTGAGTAATAGTAATACCAAGTCTGTCGCATTCGTTATAAAAATGCTCCTGCTCGTATATACCGCCGCCCCAAACGCGGATCATATTGACATGAGCGTCGGCGGAAAGCTCCAACAGCGCCGTTATCTTTTCAGGTGTTTCAGCCGACGGGAACGGCTCACAGGGCACCCAGTTGCCGCCCTTTGCCATGATGGGCTCGCCGTTTACAAGGAGGATAAAGCCTGAAAATTCCTCGTTTCTGTCGTTCATTGCCATGTCGCCCGTAACGTGTGCGCCCTGCTTAATTTCAAGGCATTTTTCATAATATTCCGTGCCCTCGGCATCGGGAAGCTGGAGCACCTTCACCGTGCGGATACCGAACTTTGTTTCCTTGACGGAAATAACCGTATCTCCGTCGGTAACGGTGGAGCGAAGGGTATAGAGCGGATGCTCACCGTAGCCGTTGGGCCACCAAAGCTTCGGTTCAGCTATATCGGCGCGGTCAACGATGAAGTCCTCGGCAATAAGTCTGCTCTTTGTAACGATGACCTTGCCGTCAGGATCGATTATCTCACTCTTTACATAACAGCCGCTTTCCTTCATGGCAAATTCATAGGAATACTTGATCTGTGCGCTGAATTTATCTATGCTCGTTGTCTGAACGAATACGTTTTCAAGCTCTGCCTTTTCGGGGAAGCAAATGCGCACGGGGCGGAAAATGCCCATCGTCACAAATCTGTGACACCAGTCCCAAAGATACGTACACTGCATACGGCGCGTATAAACGCGCTCATTTGTAAACGCAGCGGGAAGAGCAGGCTTACCGTGTGTCATTTCGATAGGCGAATAAAATACTACCTTGATCTTGTTGTTGCCCTTTTTAAGATGCTTTGCAACGGGAAAACGGTGAGGCACGAACATATCCTCGGCGTGACCGATAAGGCGCTTGTTAAGATATACGTCAGCGTATACGTCAAGTCCCATAAATTCGATATACGCATCGTCTGCAAGCATATCACATTCAAATTCACGCTCATACGTCCACGACCAGTTTTCTACCCATTGGCAGTTATCGCCGTTATATCGCCAGAAGGGATCGATAACCTTTTCCGCCGCCATAAGGTCTGTATGTATACAGCCGGGTACCGTGCCTTCAAGAGTCATGGTTTCAATATCCAAACGGTACTCCGTGGGAATAAGACACTTGCTCGGTGACTGTCCGAAAATATTCCATTTTCCGCAAAGATCTATTGTTTTCATATCTGCAGCTCCTATCATAGCTTTAGGCTCAATACGCCTCGTTGAAAATCATTATAATAGAATATAAAATAAAAGTCAATCCCCATTTTGGTATATTTTCCTTACATTTTTTTGTCAACATTTTTATAATATAAGTAAAATACACGAAAGGAAACAGAAAAAAATCTTGACAATGCTTATTTTTGGTGGTATAATATAAATGCTGTACAGTAAATTTAATATTCGGGGAGCCGAATGTTATTCGGCTGAGAGCGGTCATAGTGATGGCCGAAACCCTTATACCTGATCCGGGTAATGCCGGCGTAGGAAAATGATAATAAGTCGTTTTGACGCCGTTTTTTCGGCGTCTTTTCTTTTTATTGCACTTTCTTAAAAAGGCTTGCGCGGAAATCCGCTAACTGAAAGGAAAAAAACAAAATGAAAAACAAAAACATCGGGATATTGACGCAATGCGCCGTTATGATAGCGCTTGCAACTGTCCTGGCTCTATTCTCGTTCAAAATTATGCCCAACGGCGGCTCAATAACGCCTGCAGGCATGGTACCTATCGCACTTATCTCCATTTTTTACGGTCCGAAATGGGGTATTCCCACGGCTATCGCTTACTCAGTTTTGCAGATGGTCCTTGGCTTTTATCCGCCTCCGGCACAAACCTTTTGGGCTTTTGCCGCTGTAATATTCCTTGATTATATCTTCGCCTTCGGCTCATACGGTCTGGCAGGTATTTTTTCAAGGATGTTCAAAAATGAAACGGTAGGCGCCGCCACAGCCGCGGCAATTTGTACGCTTTTGCGCTACCTGTCGCATTTTTTGTCAGGCGTTATCATATGGGACTCCTATTGCTGGGAGGGTTGGTCAGTATGGCTGTACTCCCTTGCATACAGCGCCACGTATATGCTGCCTGAGCTTGTTATAACCACAGCCGTAACTGCGCTTATAATTAAGTTCCTCAAAAAACCCCTGTCGCGGTTTATCCTCGTAAAATAAAGCAAATAGTCAAAACCACTTGCTTCATTTAGCAGGTGGTTTTCTTTTAATAAAAAAGCTCGCCCTTTGGGAGGCCGTGACGAGCGGGAGTTTTATACGTCCATTTCTTCTCCGCAGAAGAAATAGGCAAAAGAGAGCCTCAAAACGACTTTTTACGTTCGGGGCATTTTCGGAGGAGGTGCTCAAGCCCTTTTATCTTTCCTTCGGTTGTCATCGTGTGACTCCTTTCTGCTTTGTCAGCACAAAGGATATCACAAAGAAACGCAAAGTCCAGAGAGAATCGACGAGAAAATAAAAAATAGTGGCAACCTTTACAGTTACCGCTACTCTTGTTGCTTCGTTGAATTTTCCATTAATTTTTGCCATATACGTTCTCCTTTATTTAAGAGATAGTGAAAAGCAATTCATATTTGTTATATAATTTCACTTTGTAGTAATCTCTACACGTTTCCCACTAAACGCCACGCCGTATTTGAATATATTCTTGACGCCCTTGGTGGTGAGTTCGGTTTCATATTTTCTATCGTTGATCTGCTTTAGTGCCTTTTCGGAAAGCTCTTTCAGTTCATCATCGGAGCAATCTTTAGCTGCCTTGAGCTCGATGAGAACGCCGGGCATCTTTGTGTCCTTGGGGCAGAGGCAGATATCATAGCGACCTTCGCCCGATTCGCGATTGGACGTGATATAATAGCGGTTATCGAGCGTTGCGCAGAGTCCGAGGACAAGCCCGTGGTAGAAGTTTTCACCAACGGTGTCATAACTGCTTGCGGACTGCATCAGAAGCGTACCGATGTGCTTTTGAAGTGCCATAGCATTGCCCGAATAGATTGCTTCTTGGATAGAAATTGCGGTCGATTGCGGAACAATTTTGTGTAACTTTTGGAGAATCTCTTTGTTGTAAACAAACGCGATCTCTTTATTGGGAAGAGCAACTTCGCACATGAAATCGCCGCTGAAAGCAGGGTCGCATTTGATTACCTTCAAGTAGCCTGCAACG
>SVND01000029.1 GCA_015067075.1 Oscillospiraceae bacterium | reverse complement strand
AAAATGAAACGAGTATATGATTTTCTGAAAAAAGCATCCGTCTATTATTTGGCGACAGTAGAGGGCGACCAGCCTCGTGTTCGCCCCTTTGGAACGATTAATGAGTTCGAAGGAAAGCTTTACATACAGACCGGAAAGGTAAAGCCCACGTCGAAGCAGCTTATGGTAAATCCAAAGGCAGAGATCTGTGCGTTTACTGACGGCGCGTGGATTCGCGTCGCTTGCGAACTCGTTGAGGACGATCGTTTTGAAGCAAAGAAATCAATGCTGGATGCATATCCCAACCTCCGCGGAATGTACGACGAAAACGACGGTAACACTCAAGTGTTCTATATGAAGAATGCTGTCGCTACTTTCAGTGCATTTGGTAAGGAATCCGAAACGGTGGAATTTTAAGGCGGTTCATCGGCACAAGCTGAAAACAGATTGAAGGATCTGCAGAAATATCGAATGAAGCCGCAGATCAATCGGGCTCGTGAAAGAAACGTTAGCGCTTTTTTGCAGAAGGGAACTACTATGGCAAAATACAGAATCAGCCAAGAATTCTTTCCGTTTTCGTGCTTCACACCGCCCATCAGCGAGAAATTTCTCAAAATGGCTGTGCCGCATATGAAAACGCCGAAATTCATATTTAAGGACAAGGAGCTTGACGTCAGCCGTCACGAGATCAAAAGCTATGACGGTGAGAGGATCGAGTGCTTTGTAATGGCTCCGAAAGCCGCGGGAGAAGAAGCGCCGTGCCTTATCTACGTTCACGGCGGTGGCTTCGTGCTCAGCGCTGCGGGCTATCATTATAAAAACGCCATTCGATACGCCAAAGAGGTGGGATGCAAGGTTGTGTTCGTGAATTACAGACTTGCTCCCGAGCATCCTCATCCCGTGTTCTTTGAGGACTGTTATGCGGCTATGTGCTGGGCTTACGATTGTGCGGAAGCCCTCGGCATCGACACCTCTCGCATCGGCATCGGCGGCGACAGCGCAGGTTCCACCCTTGCGGTGGGCGTTTGTATGATGGCAAGAGACCGAAAGCATCCGGTAAGGTTCGCTTTTCAAATGCTGCCGTATCCCTATCTTGATGCCCGAAACAACAGCGAGTCCTGCAAGAAATATACCGATACACCTATGTGGAATTCTACGCTGTCGGGTAAAATCGCACCGATGACAAAGGCTGATAAAAGCCGCCCCGATTACGTCTGGTATTCACCAGTAGAAGCCGAGTACTTTGAGGGCTTGCCACCTGCCTATATTGAAACGGCAGAGTTCGATTGCCTCCACGATGACGGCATCTTATACGCCGAGAAGCTCCGCGAGGCAGGGATTGATGTTGTACTCAATGAAACCAAAGGCACGATGCATGGCTTTGATATTATGCAAAAGGCAAAAACAACAAAGGCGACACTCAAGGCGAGAATGGCGTTTATGAAAAATATTTTTTATTCAGATAATGAAGGTTAACGGTGACACGATATGGGAGATATTTTAATTAAAACACTTGTGTGTTTTCTTGCAGGAGCGGGGGCGGGCATTGGTACGGGCTTTGCAGGAATGAGTGCCGCCGCCGTTATCGGCCCCATGCTGATAACCTTTTTGGGTATCCCTGCTTACGATGCGGTAGGAATAGGGCTTATCAGCGATGTTTTGGCAAGTCTTGTCAGCGCATATACCTATAAGAAAAGCGGAAACCTGGATATTAAAAACAGTTTGCCGCTACTCGTGAGCGTTTTGATCGTAACGATGATCGGCAGCTTTGTAGCAAGCTTTCTGCCCGAACAGGCCATGAGCAGTACGATGCAGATAGCACTTATTATCATCGGATTGCGTTTTATATTAAAGCCGGTAAACAAGACGAGAGAACAGTTGGAAGCTGTTTCTCCGAAGAGTAGACTAATTAAGGCGATTGTTGGCGGCATATTCGTCGGATTTATCTGTGGCTTTGCAGGTGCAGGCGGAGGAATGATGCTGTTGCTTGTTCTGACCTCCTTCCTCGGTTATCCGATGCATTTGGCTGTCGGCACAAGCGTGTTCATTATGGCATTTACTGCTCTTACGGGAGGCATCAGCCACTTTATGATCGGCGGAGTTCCCGATATGCTTTCCCTGGTGCTGTGTGTGGTATTTACTTTGCTGTGGGCAAGAATTGCTGCGAAAATCGCCAACAAGTCTAACGCAAAGACCTTAAATCGTGTGGTCGGTGTTGTTATGATCGTTACGAGCATCGTGATCCTGACGGTCAATTATTTTTAAGAGATTGAGAAAAACCACACGGAATGATGCAATAAATATATCGACTAAATTTCGGGAGGCACACAAATGAAAACCATTATTATAGGCGGTGTTGCAGGCGGCGCAACGGCGGCGGCGCGACTTCGCAGACTGGATGAAAAAGCCGAAATTATTGTTTTGGAGCGCGGTGAATACGTGTCCTTTGCCAACTGCGGTCTGCCGTATTATATCGGCGGTGTCATCACCGACCGCGAGGACTTGACCTTGCAGACGCCACAAAGCTTTAAGGCACGTTTTAATATTGACGTCAGAGTGTTAAACGAGGCAGTTAAAATCACACCCGATACCAAGACTGTAACTGTCAAAAATCTTCACACAGGCGAAACCTATGAAGAAACCTACGATAACCTCATTTTGTCTATGGGTGCCGAACCCATAAAACCGAATATTGACGGTGCTGACGGTAGCAACGTTTTCACCCTTCGCAACATTCCTGATACCTTGAAGATCAGGAATTATATCGATACCGCAAAGCCGCACTCGGCGGTGGTGATCGGCGGCGGATATATCGGTGTTGAGATGGCGGAAAATTTAGCACAGGCAGGGCTAAAGGTTGCAATCGTAGAACTTGCCGACCATCTGATAGCACCCCTTGATTTTGATATGGCGGCAGACGTTCATCGTTATATCAAGTCCAAAGGAATTTATCTGCATCTGAATAACGGCGTAAAGGCGATCAACGGAAATACTGTCATTTTGCAAAACGGTGAGATCAGCGCCGATATGATCATACTGTCGGTGGGCGTCCGTCCCGAAACAGCTATCGCAAAGGACTGTGAAATAGACCTCAACCAACGCGGAAGCATTGTTGTCAACAACAAAATGCAGACCAATATCCCCGATATTTACGCCGTGGGCGATGCGGTTGAGGTGGAGGATTTCATCACAAAGAAGCCTGCCTTTATTCCGCTTGCAGGGCCTGCCAACAAGCAGGGTAGAATTGCCGCGGATAATATCGCAGGATACGAGAGCACTTATACCGGCACGCAAGGATCGGCGGTGCTTAAACTTTTTGATATGACCGTTGCTACCACGGGACTTAACGAAAAGACGGCCGGGTTGGCAGGCGTTGATTACGATAAGACCTATACCTATTCAGCATCCCACGCCACCTATTATCCCGGTGCGGCACAGATGTCAATAAAAGCGCTGTGGGATAAGAAAACGCTCAAAATTATCGGCGCGCAGATCGTCGGCTTTGACGGCGTGGATAAGCGTATGGACGTACTTGCCACCGCCATTCGTTTCGGCGCGAAGATCACCGATCTTACCACCCTTGAACTCTGTTATGCTCCGCCATTCGGAAGTGCGAAAGACCCCGTCAATATGCTCGGATTCGTTGCTGAAAATATCGTCAGCGGAAAGCTCAAGCAATTCTTTTGGCACGACGTGGAAAATCTCCCCCGTGACGGCAGCGTGTTTTTACTCGACACCCGTACACCGTTTGAGGTGATGCGGGGGAAGATAGATGGTTTTGTTAACATTCCGCTTGACTCCCTTCGTCAAAGAATAAATGAAATCCCGAAAGACAGACCAGTCTACGTTCATTGCCATTCGGGACTTCGTTCCTATCTTGCCTGCCGTATTCTTACAGGAAATGGGTACGATTGCTATAACCTTGCAGGCGGTTGGCGCCTCTATGAATCCGTCATCAACGAGCGCACCGTTCCCGAATACTCTTGTAAAGACTGCAAATAAATATGGCTATAAGAAAAGCCGATGAGAAATCTTGCGATTCATCATCGGCTTTGTCATTTACAAATGTGCAAATATATCTGCCCACTTGGATACCTCCCTATATTAAAACTGCCGTCAATGATAAATTCATCATTAACATATCAATTATAGCATATTTGGAAGGCTGTTTCAAATGCAACAAGTGGAGATAGAGAGCAATTCTGCTTGTTAGGAAAAATATTAGGTGATTTCAAAGCAAAACCTTACAAAGAACTGACATTTAACTAAAACTTACATATTGAGTATTGCTTTGTAATATAACATAAATAAGGGAAAATAACGACATACTAAAGTGAAGCATTAAAATGTAATAGTATCTTAAAGGTGCCATATTTTACGCCGTAGCTTTTATGAGAATAAATGCTTTCAAAAGACAGACCTATATCGTGCATATCACATATTTTCTTTGCGAAGTTTAATCCAAAACCTTGGCCTTTGTTTCGGTAGAGTATGGCATTTTCGCTTCTAAATCCCTTATCGCATAAATGTAATATTTCGTTTTCATCGCAATATGGACCAATTGATTTGATTGTTACATCGAGATTATCGTTTGATTCATTCAATGATATATCTACGATTTCACCTTCGGGAGAATATTTAATTGCATTTTCTAAAAGAATAAATAATAGAGTCTCAAACGTGGGATGTATTTTATACCTAAATTCACTTTGAATGGGGGAGTATAGATTTATACGAACATCTTTTTGCATATATCCCTTGAGTAATTTTCGCATTTTATCGAATTTTCTAAAAATATTAGCAGGAAAAGGGTCTCCTGTTTGTAGTTCTGGATTGAGGATGGAATCAAAATACGAAAAACGATTAGATATTAAGTAACTTCCAACTTGCGCGTTTTTAATAGTTTCAATTAATTTGTCAACTGGTATGTTTTCTTCATCTCCGTATTTATCAAAAAGAAGGTCTATTGAACTTTTGGTTTGCGCGTTAAGCGTTCTTGTTTCGTGTAGCAAATCATTGATAGCACTAAGTTGAGCAATGGCTTTTTGTTTTTCGTCCATAGTGTCAATCATTTCTTGCACAAGGGCAATGCACTGTTCGATATTTATTATTGGATTATATACAACCGGTTTTTCATTAATTGTAACTTTGGCTTTATCTTTGTTATAATACCCACGAATTTTTAATCCTGTGAAAATCAATTTTTGATCAGAAGAGTTATATGTATAGGTGGAGAGCCCATATGGACAACTGTAGAAACCCGCAGGTTTGCTTTTCAACTCTTCATAAAATGCTTTGCATTTTTTGTTATTACAATGGGAGATGCAAAATGGAAGCACATGGAACAGAGTTCCGTCAATTATTTTATAATCATCACTATATAGAGGCAACAACGACATTTGTTAAGCACCTCCTGTAATGGCACCCAATATTATTTTAGCACACAATGAAGATGCAAAGTCGCTAATTACTGAGCTGAACTTTGAATCTGTTGTATTGATGTATCTTTTTACAATTTCAAAATCTTTGCGTTTAACTGCTTTGACAAATTTATCTTCGATTTGTGCAACTTTAATTGTGGAAACCTCATTTTCAAGCAACCAATTTCTTATTTTTTTCCATTGACTAATAGGACTAATCACATTTCTTACTTGCTCATCAAGTATATCAATCCAATCATCTACTCCAATATCCTTGGGTGCAACATAATCTGCCAAGGAAAAATATTTGTTGTAATCGGCATTATATGTGTTTGAAGTATAGGCTATTACTCGCTTGTTAGGATATTGAAGGTGGATTTCTTTAATAATTCTTGCGCCTTCTTTATCATAACCTAATTTTTTGCCTACGCCTGAAATGTCACACATAATAATTTCATATGGTTGCACATCTATTATCGCATCAATATCATCTTTGTGTTGAATTTGATAACCATTGGTAGTCAAATAGGATTCGGCTGGAAATTTATTGTCATCAATTATTAGAATATTGGTGTGTCGTCTCAATTCCGAAATGTTGCTATGCACTTTTAAGAAGTTATTTTCGTTCAAATCAGATATCTTATTCATAATAAGATATATATGCAGAAAATTCATTTTTATGTTCCTTTCGATTTCGATAATATCAAAGCCGCAGAGTTTCCCCCTGCGGCTTTAACTGCGGTCAAAACCGCGTTTTTGGTACCCAAATGCCTTATGAATACCGGAATTGGTCGGAGTGACAGGATTCGAACCTGCGGCCTCAACATCCCAAATGTCGCGCGCTACCAACTGCGCCACACCCCGAAGTGTGAAAATTATTCGATTTTTAGGTCAATTTCCGTAAGTGGTCAAATCTGTGGTCAAAACATTTTGCCGGTGTTTTTTTGAAAAGGGTAACACCCGAAAAAGTGAGTGTTTTCAAGGGTTTTCAGCGTTTTAGAAAACTCACGGCAGGAAACTGCCTGCACGCTCCCAAAGCAAGCGCGCTACCAATTGCGCCACACCTCAATGTGATTAATAGATATTATACACATTATGATGTTAATTGTCAAGAGGAAATAAAAAAATGCGAGAAATTTAGTATTTGCTATTGTAAAGTTGCGATTATTTTGATATAATATGAACTAAAATGGTGGTATTATATCAAATTTTAAAGGGGAAAGTTAAAATGGTTTCTTATACGAAAAAACTCATCGCGATTATCCTTGCGATAATGCTGATAATGTCTGTTTTCAGCGCATGTGGAGACAATGAAGGAAACAAGGTTGAGTCTACGCCAACACAGGCGGCGACACCGACGGAGACGCCTACGGAAGCGCCTACACCGACACCTGAGCCGACGGCAACGCCTACGGAAGCGCCTACACCGACACCTGAGCCGACGGCAACGCCTACGGAAGCACCTACGGCTACACCCGAGCCGACGGCAACGCCTACGGAAGCGCCTACACCGACACCTGAGCCTACGGAAGCACCTACGGCTACACCTGAGCCGACGGCAACGCCTACGGAAGCGCCTACAGCTACACCCGAGCCGACGGCAACGCCTACAGAAGCACCTACAGCTACACCTGTTCCAACACCTACGCCTACTCCCACACCTACTCCCACACCTACTCCAACACCCACACCCACACCCACACCTACTCCCGTGGAAACAGAAAAGCTCAGAGCGATAGATGTGCCGTGTGTATTTATAACGACAACTGAAGATATAAACCGCGATGAATACGTTGATGCGACGATATTGCTTCAGGATCCCGAAGGCAATTACAAGGACATTCTTGACCGCAAAGCGAGTATAAAGATCCGCGGAAATTCAACGTCGTGGGCAGAAAAGAAGCCTTATAATATTAAATTTAATTCAAAGCAAGAGGTATTGGGCTTAGGCGAAGCTAAGAAATGGTGCTTGCTTGCAAACTTTTTTGACAAAACACTTATCAGAAACAAGCTTGCTTATGATTTTGCAGGCGATATAGGACTTGATTACAGCATAAAGAGCACTTTTGTTGACGTATACGTCAACGGCGAGTACATGGGCAACTATCAGCTTTCTCAGGCGGTAGGTGCAGGCGACACACGCGTTGATATTGATCCGACGAAGAACGAGTTCATTTTTGAACGTATTCCTCTTATTACATATGCAGACGGCTGGTATTTCAGCACTCCGTATTACGGTATTATGTTCGGCATGAACGAACCTGAAGAGCCCAATGCAAGACAAAAGGATTACATAAACAAGTTCTTTGAAGGCTTTGAAGAAGCACTTCACAGACGAAACCTTGACGATGTTGCAAAATACATAGATATTGATTCATTTGTAGATTTCTACATTGTAAACGAGCTTATCAAGAGCGTTGACTTCGGCGCAGGTTCAACACGTTTTTACCTTAAGGACGGCAAGCTTTACGGCGGACCGCTTTGGGACATGGACCTTGCCGCAGGTAACGCAGGCGAGGGCTACACCTTCTATCACAATTATGATACAACGAAGGGAAGCATGGAAAGCTTCTATTGCAAGCAGATATGGTTTGACCGTTTATTTGAATGCGGCGATTTTGAGGAGCGTGTAAAAACGCGTTTCATGGAGATGCAGCCGTACATAATTAACCTTACAACAGATAATGAGCTTGGCAAAAACAAGATAGACACGCTTGTTGAAACGTACAGAAACAGCTTTGATAAGAATTATACTGTTTGGAACGTAGGCGAATATTACAACGAGCTTCATATGGATCCGTTTGATACGTATGAAGAGAACGTGGAATTCTTACGTCAGTGGCTTATTGAACGCAACGAATGGCTTCTCTCTCAATGGGGAAAATAATGTCGGTTTCACAAAGCAAAAAAGCGGTCTTGATCATATTTGCCGCTGTGCTGGCTTTATTTATCCTAACCTCGTGCGGTGAAAATGCAGATGTCACACCGCCTACGCCTACGGTATCGCCGACACCAACGCTTACGACCACGCCTACGCAAGCACCAACGGAAACACCCACGCCAACATCCACTCCCACGCCTACGGTAACGATAGCACCAACACCTGCGGCAGAGGATATGTCGGGAGCGATAGACGTTCCGCGCGTATATATAACGACTAAGGGCGTGATAAGCCGCGACGACTATGTTGCCGCGACGATATTGCTTCAGGATCCCGTAGGAAAATATGAGGAAATTCTCGACACCAATGCAAGTATAAAGGTTCGCGGAAATTCGACCTCGTGGGCGCTGAAACAGCCTTACAACATCAAATTTGAGTCAAAACGTGAGGTTTTAGGCTTAGGAGAAGCTAAAAAGTGGTGCTTGCTTGCAAACTTTTTTGATAAAACGCTTATCAGAAACAAGCTTGCATATGATTTTGCAGGCGATATAGGTCTTGCATATAGCATAAAAAGTACGTTTGTGGACGTATATATCAACGGTAGATATAAGGGTAACTATCAGCTTTCGCAGGCTGTAGGTGCAGGTGATACGCGCGTTGATATCGATCCGACGAAAAACGAATTTATATTTGAGAAAATTCCAAACGCAGCGTATACAGACGGTTGGTATGTGTACACTCCGTATTGTCAGATCATGTTTGGCTTGAACGACCCGGAAGAGCCAAATGCAAGTCAAAAGGAATTTATAAATAAGTTTTTCAAGGGTCTTGAGGATGCTTTGCGAAAGCGCGACTATGACGAAGTGGTAAAGTACATAGACGTTAATTCCTTTGTGGACTTTTACATCGTTAACGAGCTTATCAAAAGTGTTGACTTTGGCTTTGGCTCAACGCGGTTTTATCTCAAGGAAGGCAAGCTTTACGGCGGACCGCTTTGGGATATGGACCTTGCGGCAGGTAACGCAGGCGAAAGCTATCATACTTATCACAATCGTTTTACGGTCAACGACAGCACGAAAGGCTTTTACTGCCGACAGCTGTGGTACGCCCAGCTGCTTGCTTGCGGCGATTTTGAGGAACGGGTAAAAGCTCGTTATATAGAGCTTCAGCCATATATAGTCAATCTTACAACGGACAACGAGCTTGGCAAAAATAAGATAGATACGCTTGTCGAAACGTACAGAAAGAGCTTTGATAAAAACTATAAGGTCTGGAACGTAGGCGAATATTACAATGAGCTTCATATGGCTCCGTTTGATACGTATGAAGAAAACGTAGAATTTTTGCGTAGCTGGCTTATCAGCAGAAATAATTGGCTTCTTTTTAAATGGAGTAAATAATGTATAGTGAAGAATATAAAAATAAAGGCTCGCGAATATGGCTTTTCCTGTCCGCGGCGGCAGGACTGATACTCATGATGGCACTGCGTATGGCAAACATTCAGCATTATCTTGTGCTTTATGAGATCGCGGCAATATTGGCAACGGCTATTGCCATGGCGGCGGCTGTGAGATACGCTGACGGCTCGTTTGTCTATGTACTTACAGGGGACAGGCTGTTTGTTATGATACGCACAGGCTCCCGTGAAAAAACGGCGGTGGAGCTGAAATACAGCAGTATTGTTGCTGTTTGCGAAAAAGCTGATGCAAGCTTTGATTGCAAGGGAAAATACTTTACACGGGATCGTGATGAAAAAACGCACCGCGATATATGCTTTGCGCAGAAAAACAAGCGCGGATTTGTTACTATCGCGCCGAGTGAGCAATTTTTACAAAGGCTTCAGGCGGAGCTTGAAAGGGAAGCGGAATAAATGGGAAAGATAAACGTATTGGACCGTCAGACAGCTGATCTGATCGCGGCAGGTGAGGTCGTTGAGCGACCTGCATCGGCGGCGAAGGAGCTGATTGAAAATTCCATAGACGCAGGCGCGACGGCGATGACCGTTGAAATCAAAAACGGCGGTATATCATTTTTGCGCGTGACGGACAACGGCTCGGGAATTGCCCGCGAGGACATTGCAACGGCATTTTTGCGCCATGCAACGAGCAAAATAAGTGGCGCTGACGACCTTGAAGCGATTGCTACCATGGGATTTCGCGGTGAAGCGTTGGCGGCAATATCATCAGTATCGCGGGTTGACCTTATTACGAAAACGCCCCATGATGAGTGCGGAGTAAAAGCGTACGTTGAAGCGGGAGAGCTTATATCAGTTGAGGATTGCGGCTGTCCCGACGGCACGACTATGATAGTGAGAACGCTGTTTTTTAATACACCTGCCCGCATGAAGTTTTTGAAAAAGGATGCGGCGGAGGGATCAGCCGTACAAAACGTGGTCGAGCGTGCTGCAATGTCGCACCCTGAAATATCCTTCAGATTTATCAAGGACGGACAAACTGTTTTCACAACTCCCGGTGACGGGAAGGCGTTGTCTGTTATCTATATGCTTTGGGGCAGTGTCGTTGGAAATGATATGCTTCCCATTTCCGAGGAGTATATGGGTATAAAGGTAACGGGCTTTACATGTGTCCCTGAGCGTGCGAGAGGAAACAGAAATCTGCAATGCTTTTTCATTAACGGCAGACCGATCCGCTCAAAGCTTCTTACGGCGGCGCTTGAGGAGGGCTACCGCGATAATATCTCGTCGGGAAAGTTTCCTATTGCCACGGTATATCTTGAAATAGACTACACGCTTGTTGATGTAAATATACATCCGACAAAGAGTGAGATAAAATTTGCAAATGAAAAAACGGCTTTTGAAGCTGTTTATTATGCGGTGAAAAATGCCGTCGTAAAAAAATCGGCAAGACCTGAATTTATATTTGAAAAAGGGGATAAGCAGGAGAAAAAATCTGTAGCCGCAGACCCTGTTGCAAGCTTTTACTACAGCGAAAAAAACGTACAAAACGTAAGCGCACCGTCGGTGAAAATAAGCGATACTCTCGAGCAAAAAAGTAGCGTTCCCGATGTAAACATAGTTTTTCAAAAGCAAGCTTTTGCGAACGACAGTATATCGGTGCAAGCGGCACCGACCGAGCAGATACAGCAAAAGGCTGATGTAAGCGTGCCGCAAGAACAAATTCTTGCGGAAGAAAAACAGCAGACCATTGAGGAAATAGCTGAAGCTGTGGAAAGCAAAACGCCTTTACAGGCTAAATCGGAGCAGCAATACAGGATAATCGGCGAGGCTATGAAAACGTATATCATTGTTGAGGCGGACGAACAGCTTTGGCTTGTCGATAAGCACGCGGCGCACGAGCGGATACTGTACGAGCGTTTGCGCGCCCATGACGGCGATATCGGCGGACAACAGCTTCTCATTCCCATAACCATAAGTCTTTCTGCTGACGAAATAGCGAATCTCATGGAAAGCAGAGAGTATTTTGAACGCATGGGATATGAGTTTGAGCAAAGCGGAAGGAATGAGGTAGCTTTGCGTGCCGTGCCGACTTCCCTTAACGAAGAGCAGGCGAAAACGGTATTTACCGAGATGAACGATTCTCTGATGAAGACAAAGAGCGTACCTGATTCGGAAACGCTGGACAGAATGCTTTATTCCGCGGCTTGCAAGGCGGCGGTAAAGGGCGGAGTTGAAGGCGATATGTCGGACAATTCCCGTATAATACGGTTGCTTTTTGAAAACGAGGATATACGCCATTGTCCCCACGGACGGCCCGTAGCTGTGATAATGACGAAACAGCAGATAGAAAAACAGTTTAAGCGCACTTAAGGAAAGGAAAAAGCATGGCAAAGCCGCTGATAATCGTTATAGCAGGACCGACGGCAACGGGAAAAACGAAGCTGTCGCTGATGCTTGGAAAAAACATAGACGGCGAGATAATTTCAGCTGATTCAATGCAGCTTTATCGCGGTATGGATATTGGTACTGCAAAGGCAAGCGAGCAGGAGCGGGAAGCTGTAAAGCATCATCTTATTGATGTGCTTGATGCCGATGAGGATTTTTCTGTGGCGCAGTATGTGAAAGCGGCTTCGGAGTGCGCCGATGATATAATTGCGCGGAGAAAAACACCTATCGCCGTTGGCGGAACAGGTCTTTATCTCAGCTCGCTTATGGATAACACGAGCTTTACGGAAATGACAGGTGATGAGGAGTTTTGCAAGCAGGCACAAGCTGAATATGAGGAGCGTGGCGGCGCGTATATGCTTGAAAAGCTTCGTAAAATTGACGCTTTGGCGGCGGAAAAGCTGCATGAAAACGATAAAAAACGTATTATTCGCGCCCTTGAGATATTCCATATTTCAGGAATGACGCCGACACAGCAAAACGAACGCTCAAAGCAAAATCCGTCGCCCTATGACTTTTATCCCGTTTTGCTTACTTATCACGACAGACAGCTTTTGTACAAAAGGATAGACGAGCGCGTGGATGAAATGATGGAAAACGGATTGCTTGAAGAGGCGAAGCTGTTTTACGGAAGAAAGCTGAGCCGAACTGCGGTGCAGGCAATAGGGTATAAGGAGCTTTTTGCGTATTTTGACGGCACAGCTTCCCTTGATGAAGCGGTGGAAAATATCAAAAAAGGCTCGCGTCATCTCGCCAAGCGTCAGCTTACTTGGTTTAACCGTGACAGCAGATACAAGCGCTTCGAAGTTGATATCGAAGGCATTGAATGTATTGAAGATAAAATTTTGTCTGATTTGAGAGAACAAGGAAGATATAACTTGAAATAAAACTAAAGAAAATTAACTTTACCACTTGATAAAAGTAATAAACCGTGATATAATTATATAAATAAAGTGGAAAGGTTTTTGTACATATAATGAAAAGCGCGTTGCCGGGATTTGCAAAATTTCTGTTTGTGGCATTTTGTCTCAGCTTTGCCGCGTTCCAGCTTTATAATTATATTGTTGCCGCGGTTGAAACTGAGGTGGCAGAGTATGTCACAGTTGAAAAGACGGAGCGTGCAGAAGGCTTTTTTGTGCGCAATGAAAAGCTTATTATATCGCAAAAGGGCGGCGAGGCTTACTTTACCGTTGAGGATGGCGCGAGAGTCAAAAAAGGAACGAAGCTTGCGGAAATGTATTTAACGGGGAACGGAGCCGAAAAGCGCCGTCAAGCTGATGAAACTGAAATACAGATTGAAGGCCTTAAGGCTGTAAGAGCTTCCGTAGGAAATTTCGATATTGATACGGCAAAGACCGATAAGGAAATTCGCGAAAAAATATTCGCATTACTTAAGGAGCAACAGCAAGCGGATGCCATATCTGTGAAAAGTATGCGGACACAGCTTGAAGCGCTTACGGCGAAAAGGAACGTAATTCTGGGCGGAACGAACGCTATTGATGCGGAAATCGCCAAGCTTGAAGCGGAGCTTGCAAAGTTAAAAGCGGAGACGAATGCAGCTGATGAAACGCTGTATTCCGATAGCACGGGATACTTCGTAGGTGCGGCTGACGGATTTGAAACGCTTTTATCTCCGAAAAATTCTCTTTCCATGACTGTTGAGGATTTCAAAAATCTGCAGCAGCTTGCCGTCGGGATCGAACCGACAGCGGGCGCTGTGGGCAAAATAATCCCCGATTTTGAATGGTATTTCATAACGGCGCTTACCGTTGAACAAGCGGAAGGCGTAACAGCGGGAAATACGATCAAGATAAGATTTCCGTTCGTATCTGACAGGGAAATGACCGTCAATGTAGAGAGTGTTTCCGCGACGAGCGACGGAATGCGAATGGTCGTATTTAAAAGCGGAGAGTTTTACACGGAGCTTAACCATTTGAGATGTCAAACGGTTGAGCTGGTGAAGGAAAAATACAGCGGACTTAAAGTGTCTGAATCGGCTGTAAAGCTGGTTGACGGTGAGACAGGCGTTTATGTGCGGATAGGCGACGAGGTGAAGTTCCGCAAAATAACAACGGTTTTCAAAAAGGACAGTTATTTCGTTGTATCAACGAAAAACGAAGAAACGGGTTACATAAAGCCTTATGATGAGGTTATCGTGAAAGGCGTAGACCTGCACGACGGAAAGATAATCAAAACTTAGTATGAAAACGATAGAGCAAAACGTAAAGGAAATTATAGCGAGCCTTAACGGAACGGGCGCAACGCTTTGCGCGGTGACAAAATTTGTCGATGCGGAAAGAATAAACTGCGCTATCGAGAGCGGTGTGTGCGTTATCGGTGAAAACAGGGCGCAGGAGCTTTGCGAAAAATACAGCAGGCTGAGCCTTGAAAAAACGCAGGTCCATTTTATCGGCAGACTTCAGACGAACAAGGTAAAGATGATAATTGATAAAGTGGATATGATCGAATCCGTTGACAGCGAAAGACTTATGCGTGAAATTGACCGCAGAGCCGCCACAGTAAATAAGATAATGCCTATTTTGCTTGAGGTGAATATCGGCGGCGAGCAGGCGAAGGGCGGTATTGCTCCTGGTGAGCTTTTTGAGCTTGCTGATATGGCGGCACGGTTTGAAAATATTAAGGTGTGCGGAATTATGACAGTCATACCGAAAACGGGCGATAAAGAGAAAAACAAAGCGTATTTTGCTGAAATGAAAAAGCTTTTTGACAAGCTTAAAGAAAAATACGAAGGAATAACGGTGCTTTCGATGGGAATGTCCGAGGATTATTTGGAGGCAATCGAATGCGGATCAACTTTGATTCGCGTTGGACGTGGAATTTTCGGCGAAAGACCGAGCTTTGACAGAGAAAAACAATAAAAAGAAGAATAATTTTAGGAGGATATAAAAATGGGCGTAGTTGACAAATTAAAGCATTGGATGAATCTTGACGAGGATGGCGACGATTATGATGATTACGGTATAGATGCCGATTTTGACGATTTTCAGGAGAAGCGTGCACCTCAAGCTGAAGAAGTAAGAAGTACAGGTAAGAGCTATGCAGGTGCTTCCAATCGTGAAGTAAGCATCCCTGTAAAAACTCAGTTTTCCGTTGTACTTGTGAAGCCTGAGGGCTATCAGGATGCCACATCTATTGCGGACCATCTTAACGACAAAAAGACAGTTGTGCTCAACCTTGAATCGGCACAGCGCGAGATCGCCCGCCGTATAATCGACTTCCTTTGCGGCGTTGCATACGCAAACGGCGGCGAGGTAAAGCGTGTGGCGAACAGCACATACATTATAACTCCCTATAATGTGGGAATATCCGGCGACCTTATTGACGAGCTTGAAAATAACGGAGTATTTTTCTAAAATAAAAAACGGGAGCAGATAAAAATGATAACACCGCATGATATAGAAGTAAAACGCTTTAAAAAAGCAACCATGGGATATAATCACGAAGAGGTCGACGATTTCCTTGATGCTCTTTATGCGGACTATTCCCAAATATATAAAGAGAACGCCGAGCTTAATCAGAAGCTCTCTGTAGTTATAGAAAAGCTTGCTGAATATAAGGAAAGAGAAGAATCCTTCAGCAATGCTCTTATTCAGGCTCAAAAGCTCAGCGATACACTTATTGCGGATGCAAAGCGTCGTGCAGAGATCATCCTTCAGGATGCACAGATAAAGGCTGACAAGCTTGCTGCAAGCGCCACCACTCGTGTTGAGCAGGAAAGCGAATATTACGATTCGCTCAAGGCTGAGGTATCGCAGTTTAAAGAAAAGGTTCTTACCATGTACCGTCAGCATATCGAGCTTTTGATGGATATTCCTTCTCCTACAGTTGAGGCTAAAGCGGTTAAAGCTGAAGTGTCCGAACAGGCAGAGCCTGCGGCAGAAGAACCGACAAAGGAGATAGTACTGCCTAAAGCTGAGCAGACCGAACAGCCTGCCGAACCCGTAAAGGAAGAACCGACGCTTGAGGCGGAGGTTAAGACTGAAGCTGAAGAAACGATAGATGAAGCGGCAGATGAAGAAACTCGACGTGTCCCCGTGATCCCCGACAGACAGAAGGAACTCGATGATATTTACGACGAGGATGACGAAGAAGAGGATTACGACGAGGAAGATGACGATGGGGATGATGGCGAAAAACGGAGCTTTTTCGATCGCCTTTTCGGCATAAGATAGTTTAAAATCACATAAAAAACATTGTTTTTCGCAAATAGTAAAAAAAAGACTTTACTTTTTGACGAAAAGGGTGTATAATATGCAAAAACATATAGGAGGTAACAACATGGCATATTTTATTACAGATGAATGCATCTCTTGTGGTGCATGTGCAGGTGAATGTCCGGTAGGATGCATTTCCGAGGGTGACAACGCATATGTTATCGACGCTGATCAGTGCGTAGATTGCGGAACATGCGCAGAAACATGCCCGGTAGGTGCTCCCGTTTCGAAGTAATTATCGGAAAGTAAAAAGTCCCTTTTGCAGGCTGTATTTTATTTATTGCTTGCAAAGGGGATTTTTGTTTTGCCAAAAAAAGAAAGCAAATTCAGACAAATCAAATAGCGAATTTTGATAAGGAATGAAAAAACTTGTCGTTGACTTTTTATCAGAAGTGTGATAGAATATGTGCACAAAAGAAACTGTAAGGTTTCTAAAAATTTTTTAGGAGGAAAACTCTAATGAAAAAAGCATTATCACTCATCATGGCACTTGCAATGCTTCTTACGATGGCTGTCGGATTTAACAGCTCCGCAGAATCTAAGAACCTTATTGCAATTGACGAAGAATTCGTTGACGAAATCGTAGCTGACGGTTACATTGTTGGTTGGGATACCAATGATGACGAAGGCGCACCTAACTATCCTGAGTACATCATCGGTAGCTGGACAGACTGTGCTGAAGGCAACTTCAAGTATACTCTTGACACAGAGACAGTTAAGTTTGGCTCCAAGTCCATCAAGGTTGAAGTTAAGAAGATGGCTCATACATCTGTCATGATTCCCGTTTACGGTATTCAGCCCGGCAAGACATACACTCTTTCCCTCTGGCTCAAGACAAACAAAGTCCTTGGCACATGGGGCTTCAGTGCTGAAGTTGAATTCCAGACAGTTGAGAAAATAGGCGATCCTCAGAAGAAGTCTACTGATTGCATTCCTCTTGCAGGCGGCGAAAGAATCACAGGCACAAAGGACTGGATGAACTATACTTGCACATTCCAGGCAACAGCTGATAACTACACAATGGCTTCCGTTTCCCTTATGCTTTGGGAAGCTCTCGGTACAGTTTGGGTAGACGGTATTACGGTTGTTGAAGGCGAAACACCTCTTGCAGCTGATGCTGAAGGCGCAAGACCTGATCCCGCAACATGCGGCGGTCCGAAGGCTGTTGATTCCAACAATAAGGCTTCCGGCTCTGCACCTGCAGACCCGACACCTGCTCCTGCTGGCCCGACACTCAATGGCGAGCCTTCTGCATGGGCAAAGGAAGAGATCCTCAAGGCTCTTGAAGCAGACCTCGTTCCCGCTCACGTAAACAGCAACTACACAACAGATATCACAAGAAGCGATTTCTGTGACCTTATCATCAAGATGATCGAGAAAAAGAGCGGCAAGGCTATCGCTGACGTTATCGCAGGCTATGCAGATGCAAAGGCAGAGGTATCCTTCCCCGACACAGATAGCGCAAACGTAATTGCAGCAGCAAAGCTCGGTATCGTAAACGGCAGATCCAGCGGTGCATTCGATCCTTCTGCAAACATCACAAGACAGGAAGCAGCAAAGATGCTTGCACTTGCGGCAAAGGTACTTGGCGCTGATATCACAGCAAGCGAAGTAGCCTTCGCAGATGCAGACGATATCTATGCATGGGCAAAAGAGTTTATTTACTATGTAAATACGATAGGTGTAATGAACGGCACAAGCACGACAACACCTCCCAACTTCAGCCCCCTTCGCACATACACAAGAGAACAGTCTATCCTTACGGTATACAGACTTTTCAACGCTCTGTAAGAACAAATTAAATAATCAAAGAGCAGGGTTTCATCCCTGCTCTTTTTGCGTAAAAAGAATGATTAAATTTTGTTTATCAAAAAGATTGCACCGCTGACAGGAAGTATCCATTCATTTTCAATGGACAGCTCGCGAACACCATCAAAAACCTTTGTATCCTTCGCTGTGAGCGAACGGTTGAGAAACGGTATCATTTCTACGTTAAAAGCATCTTCTTCGTAGCTGAAGCGAATGAACGGGGAATAAGTCGGCTCGCTGAGACAGGCGAAAAAGAAGCTGTTTGTGTAACGCTGGGGCATGCGAAAACGTATTTTTACATCCATTGAATCAGTGCTGATGAAAATACCGTCAGGCAGGCTGTACTGTCCGAAAATACCGCTTTTATCGATAATAACCTTTTCAGCGGTAAGAGTATGACCGTTTATGTTGATCTTAATCCTCATAACGGAATTGTAAAATTGCAGTTTTTCCTCTTCATCCATGTCAGAAAGCAGTTTCATATCTTCCATATCCACCATAAGATTTTCTGAAAAGAAAAAGCTTTCTGCGTGGAGCGAGGAATCAAGCTCGTCCAAATTTGTTGCGAAAGAAATCCAGAAGGTCTTTTCAGGCTTTTCACCTCTGAAGGTCTTGCTGTAGGATAAGGACTCATCCATTTCGTAATACTTTTCGCAGTCAATATCAACGATCTTAAAATTAAAATCGGAGCGTATATCTATTTCATAATTGAATTTTGTTCTCACGTTATATATCTTATCTGTGAGCCTCTCAACAATGCTGTTTATTATTTTAGCGTTGTATTCATCGAGAAAAGAGAAAATTGAATTTCGTACAATGGAAAGCTTTAATTGTTCGGGAAGATTCGCCGTGAAATGCTTGTCCTGAAGATGATTGTTGAAATTACTCCATTCAGAAATGCTTTCAAAAGGACCTGTTTTCATGTGCACGGGTGTTTTAAGCTCGTTGCAAAGCTTTGTAATTATGCTGTCTATGTAAGCAACGCTGATTCGATGACCGTGATATTTCAAAAGGCTTTGTATTTGTGCAGAGTAAGTCAAAAGCTCTGTACCGGCAGGCATATAAAAATCCTCTGTCATAAGAAGGATAATATTTTTATTGTGCTCCAATGCGCAGTTTATTTCAGACATAAACCAATCGCCGTCGTTGACGCACCTGTCAAGGCAATCCTTTGACAAAATAACGATGACATCGTTACAGCCTTCAATTATATCGAGAAGCTTTTTGTCAAAGCGTCCCGAAGTGAGGGATTCATGGTCAAAAAATACGTTGTATTTGTCCTTTAAAAGCTCAAAAAGCAATCGTGCGAGAACTTCTCCGCCTGCGCGTCTATAACTGATAAAAACATCAAAATTTAATTTGTTAGTCATATTTGCTCCTCAAAATGTCATTATATGAGTATACCGAGGGGTAAATTTTGCTGTTTTCGGTAAAAGCACTCCAGAAAATGTCGCCGAAATCGTAATGCCACCATTCCGATGGATAATTTGTAAAGCCTGACTTTGTCATAACGTGGTAAAGCAGTCTGCGATTGTTTTTCACAATGTTATTATCTGAGCTTTCAAAAGAATGAGTGTAAGCCAAATGTGAAAAATCATCGAAGCCACAGCCCATGTCAAGCTCTTTGCTGCTATCATCAACGATCGTCAGATCCACCGCACCGCCGCTTGAATGAACGTACGCAAATTGCGCGGAACGGTCGGGAAAGGAGACAAAGGTCTTAGCAATTGAATGAAGCTCATCTTCGCTTTTGCCTTTGTTTTCCTCGTCGGCACAAAGCTTGCCAAAATACTCGTCGTAAATATCCTTTTGAACATCATATGGTCGCCAAGCGTCGTAAATCTTAAAGCTGTAGCCGTTGGGTAAAAGGGCAGATGCTTTCATAAGCTTTTCTGCGACAGAGAGCCTTACGAACGCCGTATTTATTGCACCGCATCTTTTAGCTTTATAATATTTCATATCAACGAGGATCTTTTCGCCACTGAAATTGAAAATATCAACAAAGGGCTCGTTTAATGCGGAAAAAACTTTTTTTTCTGTTTGCGGCATAACGGCCGCGGGAATGGACGAGAGTAACATTGCTTGCCTCCAAAAAGGATGATAATATTATTTTAACACAATATATGATAAAAATCAACAATGTGCCACAAAAAAAGCGCTGTGTTCCGTAGAACGCAACGCTTTTTTGCTTAGTTTAACGCTTCGTATTCGATGGCGTAGCTTACGCGGGGTGATATATCAAGCTTAATACCGTCTTTAAGCTCCTTGCCGCTCAGCTGCATCATTTTTACGGAAAGATCCTCATAATGCATACAAATGCTGTAGAGCTTTTCCTCATCGACGGCGGCAAATTTCGCCGTGTATGATTTTTCTTCGCAATACTCACGGGCTAAAACATATAAAACGCCTTTGTTTCCAATGTCGTATTGACAGCTTACGATTGCGTTTCTGTCTAAGAGCGGCTCGCTGTGAGCGTAAAAATCGCCGTTGAAATAATTACGGAGCTTGCTGAATTCTTCAAGACATTTAGTCATATCAGCAATTGATTTTTCATCTTCCATACATATCGTATAACCTAATCCGCTTGTTCCTGTGGAGCGAACAGAATAGGCATCGGCTGCCCATACACCTGTCGCGTGATAAGCAATATAACGATTGAGGGAAAATGTTTGATTTTGCTCCCATGAGTAAAGGGGACGGTCGGGATATTCCATTCCGCAACCTGCATCGCTTCGCCATAACGGAACTGTACGTGAGTTAGCTTCAAAGTCGATACGTCTGCCACCGCTGGCACAGTTATCAATGATCAAACCTGGAATTCTTTCACGAAGTGCATCCCAAAGCTTATAAAGACCGTCAATGTACTTTATTTCTGTAAGACCGCGTCTGCCGGGCTCATCAGCGTGACGCCAATAAGGCAGAGGATCCATATTGAAATCCTGTCTATAAATATCAATGCTGTTTTCCTGCATAAAGCTTACTATTGTATCTACCAGCCATGCGCGAGCTTCGGGATCACACAAATTGAAAAGATGATTTTTGACATCGACGGGAAGGCCTTCTGTTACAGCGTCTTCGCAGGAGATCAAAAATTCGGGATGATCGCGCCATGTGTCGCTTGTATCGTAAACACGTTCAGGCTCAAACCAGACGAGAAATTGCATTCCGTATTTGTGGGTAGCCTCAGCGATCTTTTTCAGTCCGTTTTCTTCAAAACCAGGATCAAAGGTGAAGTTTCCGACACCAAGAGGAAAGCCGTTTTTAAACCATACGGCATCGAGCCAATATGTATCGGTACCACCTACGCCACCCATCCTATCAATATGGTCAAGGTGCATCGGCTCGCAATGCCATGCGGGGTCAGTCCAAAAATATCTGTTGAAATTAGAAATAGCAAGGGGAAGCAAAGGGTTTTCCTGCTCCTTTAAGGGAGAATAATTTTTGATTGTAAAACGGCGGAATTTACGGCGCGCATCCTCGGCGCAGCCTTCATGACACATAACGCACATACGTACCGTGCGTATGCTTTCCTCGGGCTTGAGATAAAGGTCGGCATCTGCAAGACCTGCATCTATGGCAAAGGTGCATTCGTCACAGTTTATATCCATGCACCATTGTCCTGTCCAGCCAACAGCGCAGACCATGACGCCATCTTCATCGCTTATATCGAAATAGGGAAAAGCTGTTATCGAAGAGCATCTGCCCTGAAAAGGCTCAATATGAAGCTTTGTGTCAGCATTAAGCTTTTCATATCGGGGGAGAAAGCTTTCTTCGTTGTGGTCATCGCCGTTGAGCGTTGAGAGTAAGGTGCTGTCATTTCTGTCGAAAGAAGCATCAAAAGCGCGAATCTTTGAAATCTGCTTGCTGTTTTGACTGCTGTTGTTGGTGAAGCTGAGCATCCAGACGGCAGTATTGTCGTTTTCGTAAAGCGCAAGCTCAAGCGATAAGGTCAGCTCGTCCAGTGTAGCAGTATAAATATCGCCCTTTTGTGTAAAATCGGACATACTTAAACGGACGGCTTTTCCGTCGTATAAAAAGCTTGTAAAAGGGGTGCTACTGTCGGGAGAAAAGGTCTGTTTGACAAAATTTTTGATTTTCATATTTGTTACCGCCTTTGATAAAGTATTTCAGAATTATGTTAGCATATAAAAAAGCAAAAGTAAAGCTGAAAAAGGTAAAAGTTTTCCTGTAAAAGACAAAAAAAGCGCAAATGCCACTGGAAAAACAATGCATTTGCGCTTTTTTATCAGCTTAATGCCTCGTATTCAATGGCATAGCTGTAACGTGGCGATATATCAAGTGAAAGTCCGTTTAAAAGCTCTTTTCCGCTTATCAGTAATGTTTTTACGGAAAGGTCTTCGTGGTGCATACAAATGCTGTAGAGCTTTTCCTCGTCGACGGCGGCAAATTTCGCCGTGTATGATTTTTCTTCGCAATACTCACGGGCAAAGACGTATAAAATACCTTTGTTTCCGATGTCGTATTGCCAGCTCATAATGCTGTCGCGATCCAAGTTCGGCTCGGAATGAGCATACATATCACCGTTGAAATAGGGGCGAAGCATGATAAATTCCTGAAGCCCCTTTGCCATATCAGCAACGGCTTTTTCATCCTCCATACAGATGTTGAAGGCTAAACCGTTTGTACCTGCGGAGCGAATTGAATATGCGTCGGGTGCCCATGTGGATGTAGAATGGAAAGCAACGTATCGCGTGAGCGAGAGCGTTTGGTTTTGATCCCATGAATAAAGGGGTCGGTCGGGGTATTCCATACCGCAACCTGTATCGCTTCGCCATAAAGGCACGCTTCGCATACAAGTTTCAAAATCTATGCGTCTGCCGCCGCTGGAGCAGTTATCTATAAGCAAATTGGGGATAGCTTCACGAAGAGAGTCCCAAAGCTTGTAAAGACCATCGACGAATTTGATCTCCGTCAGACCTCGTCTGTTTGGCTCGTCAGCATGGCGCCAATAGGGAAGAGGATCCATGTTGAAGTCCTGCCTATAGGTGTCGATGCCGTTTTCACGCATAAAGCTTATTATGGTGTCGGCAAGCCACTTGCGAGCATCCTCATTTCCTAAATTGAAAAGGAAATTTTTCACATCGACGGTAACGCCTTCCGTTATTTGCTCCTCACAAGAAAGAAGAAAATCACGGTGATCGCGCCAAGTATCGCTTGTTTCATAGATGCGTTCAGGTTCAAACCAAACGAGGAATTTCATGCCGTATTTATGTATCGCCTCGGAAATCTTTTTAAGCCCGTTTTTCTCAAAGCCGGGATCAAAGCAGAAATTTCCGACACCGAGTGGGAAACCGTTTTTAAACCATGCGGCATCGAGCCAATATGTGTCAGCCACACCTGTTTTGCCGATCTTTTCAACGTGGTCAAGCTGCATCGGCTCACAGCGCCATTCGGGAACTGTCCAAAAATATCTGTCGAAATTTTGCAAAGCAACGGGCAAAAGCTGTTCATCCTTGTTCAAAGGTGAATAGTTTTCAATGGTAAAACGGCGGAATCTACGGCGTGCATCCTCTGCGCCACAATCACAGCACATAACGCACATGCGAACTGTGCGAATGCTTTCTTGCGGCTTGAGGTAAAGGTCTGCATCCGCCAAGCCTGCATCTACGGTAAAGGAGCTGTTGGAGCCGTTTATATCAAGACACCATTGCCCTGTCCAGCCAACGGCGCAGACCATGGCGGAGTCGCCGTCGCTTATATCGAAGTAGGGGAACGCTGTTATGGAAGCGCTTCTGCCTTGATAAGGCTCAAGATGAAGTTTACAGCCGTCGTCAATTGCTTCATAGCGGGGGAGAAAGCTTTTTTCGTTGTGGTCGTCGCCGTTAAGCGTTGAAAACACGGCACCATCGGCTCTTTCAAATTCAGCATCAAAAGCGCGGATGCTTGATATTTGCTTACTGTTTTTGTCGGATGAATTTGTAAAACGAAGCATCCACACTGCAACGCCGTCACCTTCGTGCAGATCGAGCTCAAGGGATAAGGTAAGCTCGTCTACGATTGCGCTGTAAATACCGTTTTGTAAAGTAAAATCGGACATACTTAAATGTACGTATTTACCGCCATATAAAAAGCTTGTAAAGGGGATTTTGCTGTCGGGAGAAAATGCGAGGTCAACGAAGTTTTTGATTTTCATAAGCTGTACCACCTTTAAAAATAATTTAATCAGTAAAGTCCGAATTCCGTGAAGGTGTAGCTATTGCGGTAACGGGGACTTTGGAATTTATCCCAAGTGCCGTAGCGCGAGAATGTGTTGGGAGCAACAGCGGTAGGTTCATCGCTGTGTGCGCAATGGAAAGGTCCAAAAAGGTTGCGGCTGCCGTTTGTAAGTGTTATGCGAAGAGTGTTGTTTCCTTTTTTAGCGCCTGTGATAACGCATTTGTTATCGAAAATCAGAGTAGCTTTCTTTTCGCCGTTAAGCTCAACGTGGGCTGAAGCGTAGTGTCCGTCAAGGGAGAGAGTGAACGGATTTCCGTCCGATTCAAATTGCTTTTCCAATGTGAGCTGACCTGCAAAGAACAGGTAACCGCTCTCGATAATGCTCTTGCCGTTTATCTTGGTCTTAGCATCCGCAATATAAAAGTCGCCGTCGCTTTCACAGACAATACCTTGCTTTTTGCGGAAGCTGTCGCTGAAAACGCCGAAATCACCGAGAATGTAGATAGCCTCAATATCGGTGCAATAGGAAAGGCAATTTATAAGACTTTCCGTGCCGTCCGAATGCTCGTAATAAACACCGTTGAAAATGTTATAAACGTCGTCTGTCTGCTCATAGTTAATATGAATGATGACCGTGTTTTCTCCAAGCTGTACGAACGGTGCAATATCGCAACGTAAAAACTTTTTATCAACTGCGCCGTCTGTAAAATCGGTAATAGCGTTTCCATTGACTGTGATGGAAGCGCAAAGACGCTCGCGGCCTTCAGCCTCAAGGAAGATAGACTTCGGAAGCTGTTTTACATTGAAGGTGTATTTAAGGTGAAGCGGACCGTTGACGCGGCGGCGCAAAAGCATATCGGAAATAGCCATAACAGGCACAGGCTCGCTATAGCTTTCACCGTCAAAGGAGTATGAGGCGGTATCAACGGTGAGCGCATTTTCCGTACTGCTTACGACCTTAAAATCGCCTGCGCATTTCATAACGGGGAGTGCAGGCGCAGCTGTAGCGGAAGGCGCGCCTGTGTCGAGCAAAATTACATAGGAGCGTGTCGCCTCAAAGGACAGGGGAATGCTGATGTAATCGCCGTTTTTGCTGTAAACAGCGGGGAGCTTTGTCATCGTTTCAAGGTCAAAAAGCTCGGCACTGCCTGCTTTTACGGTAAAGGTGACGTCGTATGCTTTATCCTCGGAAATATTGACGGCGTAGATGAAATCGCCGTATTCCGAGCGGCGCAAGGTGGAGCGGATATCTGTATTTATATCGCTTATCCTAAGCTCGTCGTCGCAAAGCTCGTCAACTGTGAGTGCGTTCTCAAGGAAGGAAAGGTCTGCTTTTTTGCCGTCACAATACTGCGGAATACCCTTGTAAAGATAGACCTTGCCGCCGTTTTCAACGTACTTTTTAAGAAGCATTACCGTGCTTGAATCGAGGCACTGCGTATAAGGAATGACGATTTTTGAGTATGAGCAAAGCCCTACCTTAAGGGTGTCACCCTCGACGTTGCCGTGTTTTTCAAGCATTGTCTCGTCAATATAATGATGCCCGATATTCATTGCGCCAAGCTTTTCCGCAAGGGCTTGAAGCTCTTTTTCAAGCGTTTCGATTGATTTGCGGTCGAGGGCTCTGTTATATGTAAGATAAGCGGAATGAATAGGGTGGATAACGCCGATAGGCGAGTGCTCGCGGCTTTCGGCAAGCATCATGCCAAGATGGGTAAAGTAATCGTTGAATGCGCGGAAAACGTCGAGCTCGGGCTTTGTCCATGTATTATGCTCCGAGTAAAAAGCGGGGTAATCGCGCTTACGCTGACCGCGGATGGAGTAGGGATAAAGGTGATGGCACATAAGGTTTACACCGTTTATGTATTGCCACTGCGCAATGCGCTTAAGCTGTTTTGGCGTAACGTCCCAGCCTGCCAAAGCGAAGGTTTCCGTAAGTACCTGCTTTTTGCCAAGCTGTTGGCAAGCGGAAAAAACCTGACGGGGAGTAAGCTCCGTGCTTATATCTCTGCCGAGCCAGTCAACGCCCGGAATGTGCTCATATTCATAAAAGGGCATAATGCCTGCACAGCACCACATCTGTCCGTAAAGTGTGGACTCCTCAACGGCGTGTCCCGTGAGCATACAGCCGTGCTCGTCACACCAATCGTATATTTGCTTTGCAAAGCTTTCCGTAAATAGCTTGTTCATAAGCTTCCAATAGCGGAAGCGTGTTTCGTATGCGTTTTCGCAATCAACGAAAAGTGCACCGAGCGTATCTAAAAGGTCATCACCGTAAGCTTTTTTGTATTCCTCCAAAATTACGGGAGTATATGCCGTATCCCAGCGGAAATACTGTGGCTCGTCGGTAAAAAAGCCCATCATGACATTGCCGAAGTTTTCCTTAAAGCGAGTGTAATATTTTTCGTGAGTTTCGTCAATAAATTTGCGTACGATATCAGGGTTGAGAATATCAACGACGGAGGAATTTGTTTTATCGAAAACGCAGATAAATTCTCCGTTTTCGCCTGAAAATACACGGCGAAGCGTTCCGTTTTCCAAAACGTAAACAGCCAAAGCATCGCTGTCAAATTCATTTTTTGTTTCACAGGTTATATAGTGGCAGTGGTTTGCGTTGTCATCAAGCAGCTTCATGCCTGCAAAGCCGCTGGGCCAGCCGTTTTCATCGTAGCACCAAGCGTGCATACCGCGCTTTTGAGCCTCATCTATACAAACGCGAGTGGCTTCAAACCAATCATCCGATAAATAATCTGTCATAAGACCGCCGCGAGCGTGCATGAAAAATCCGCCGATGCCGCATTTTTGCATATTTCCTATCTGACGGCGAAGGTCCGCCTCCTCCAGCTTGTCATTCCAGCTCCAAAAGGGGATAGGACGGTATTTTGTTTTGTCGAGCGCAAAAAGATTTTGTAAATTCATAGCGTCTCCTTATTCTTCAATAGCAGCTTTGCGGCTTGTAATTGCGTGGATGATGGCAGGGTCAAATTTAGGCTTTCTGTCATAGGTGTAAAGTCCGTTTATCTCCTGCTCAACGTCGGTAAGCTGTGTATAGCAAAGGGCGCAGATATATGGGCTGTCTAAAAGTGCATCCGTAAGCCCCTTGTAACGGGCGATGAATTCCTCTTCCGTTTTGGGATTGTTGCCGTAGCCCCAGCCGTTTTCATAGGCGGTGCTGTTCCAGCCGATACCGCCGTATTCGGACACGAAGGTCGACTCGTTTCCGTTTATATATCTTGCGCGGAAGGTCTCCGGATCTTGGTCATAGTCATGGCAATCCACAACGTCCGTTACAACGTGTATGTAGCCGGACGTGTCAATAACGGGACGAGTTGAGTCGAGCTGCTTTGTAAGCTCGTATACAGCCTTTACAAAGGTGCGGTTTTGTCTGTCGTTAGTTTCATTCAGCGGACACCAGCCGACGATGGCGGGGTGATTGTAGTCACGCTTTAAAGCTTCCGTCCACTCAGGGATGAAGCCCTCATATGCGCTGTCAACGGAGATGTTAAGTCCCCAGCTTGCGTGCTCGCCCCAAACGAGATACCCGTGAATATCGCAGTAATAAAGGAAGCGGGGCTCAAATATCTTCTGATGCAAGCGTGCGCCGTTAAAGCCCATTGCCATGGAGCGGAGAATATCGTTTTCAAGCTCGCTGTCTGTGGGGGCGGTGTAAATTCCGTCGGGATAAAAGCCTTGATCGAGGATAAGGCGCTGGAAAACGGGCTTGCCGTTGAGAAAGAATTTGCCGTCGGTATAAACGATACTGCGCATTCCAAAGTAGCTTTCTACCTTGTCCTCGCCCAGCGTGATCGTAAGCTCATAAAGCTCGGGTGTACCTGCACCCCAAAGGTGAAGCTCGTCTAATTTTATCGCCGCATATGCTCGTGTGCCGTGTACGACGGCGCAGGCACTTCCCATGACCTTGCCCTTATATGAAGCTGACAAATTCAGCGTCATACCGTTTGCGCCGATGCATTCAGCCTCGACGTAGCACACGTTATTGTCAATATCGGGTGTATATTTCGTGCTTGCAACGTATGCTTTCGGGACGAATTCAAGCCAAACGCTTTGCCAAATGCCCGTTGTGCGTGTATAGGAGCAATCGTGGGAAAAATATCTGTCGCTTTGCTTGCCGAAGGGCTGTCTGCCTTTGCGAAGCTCGTCCTCACAGCAAACTGTTATGACGTTTTCGCCGCTCTGCAAAAGAGCCGTTATATCAAAGGAAAAGCCGATGTAACCGCCGATATGTGTGCCTGCTGATTTACCGTTTATCCATACCTCGGTGCGCCAATCGGCAGCATCTATATGCAAAAGGACACGGTTTTCAAGCTTGTCCGCACTTATATTGACGGCTTTGCGATACCATACGCAAGGCATGAAATCCTTGTTGTTGACGCCGGAAAGCTCGCTTTCGGGACAAAAGGGGACGGTTATCTTCATTGGCAAGGAGCTTGCCTCGAAAAGCCTTCTTTCCTTGCCGCTAATGCCGTTATCTATGTAAAACTCCCATTCACCGTTAAGGCATTGCCAGCCTTCACGGACAAATTGAGGGCGGGGATATTCAGAACGTGGTACCATTTGCAAAACCTCTTTCATAAAATAATAAGTAAAAAATGCTATATAAATTATACACTAAGTAACAGATGTTTGCAATAAAACTTTTAATATTTTATATAAAAAATTTAAGGCATATAACGCTTTTAGCTTGCTATTTGCAGAAAAAGTGGTATAATAAATACATTAAGCAAATGAGGAGAATTAAAAATGCGTAAAAATTTTGGTTCAAAAACGTGGCTTTATCCCATGCCTGTGCTGATAGTCGGAACTTATGATGAAAATTCAGTACCGAACGCCATGAATGCGGCGTGGGGCGGTATATACGATTATTATCAGGTGATGATAAGCCTTGCCGATGACCATAAAACGACGGAGAATATTAAAAGAACGAAGGCATTTACCGTAAGCTTTGCAACGGCAAAGCAGGTCGTCCCCTGCGACTACGTCGGAATCGTTTCGGCAAACGATGTGCCCGATAAATTTGCGCGTGCAGGCTTCAGCGCCGTAAAAAGTGAATTTGTAAATGCTCCAATTATCGAACAGCTTCCCATGACGGTGGAATGCGAGCTGATCAAATTCAACGAGGACGGTATTTGCATAGGAAAGATCGTCAATATTTCAGCGGATGAAAGCATCCTTGATGAAAAAGGTAAGATAGATGTGAAAAAGCTTGACCCTATTATTTGTGACAGTGTGACCGGTACGTATTGGAGCTTCGGCGAAAAGGTGGGACGAACATTTTCCGAGGGAAAAAAGCTGAAATGAAATACGCACTTGTAACGGGCGCGTACGGCGGAATGGGACGCGCCGTAACGGAGCTTTTAGCTGAAAACGGATATTGCGTTTTTGCCCTCGACGTAAAAAAGGGGAGCGCACGGGAAAATATCATTCCCGTAAGGGCTGACATTACCTCGGAGGACAGCGTAAAAGAAGCGTTTGATGAGGTAAGTGCGCAAACAGACCGTCTCGATGCCGTACTGCATTTTGCGGGAATATATATGCTCGACTCCTTTGCGGAAATGAGTTGCGGCGATTTTAAACGTATTTTTGACGTTAATTTGACGGGCGCGTTTTTGGTGAATAAGGTGTTTTTACCGCTTTTAAAAAGCGGCAGCCGCATACTTATTACTACCAGCGAGCTTGCACCTTTAGATCCGCTTCCTTTTACGGGAGTGTACGCTGTGACGAAAAGCGCCCTTGATAAGTATGCTTATTCTCTCCGCATGGAGCTTCAGTTGCTTGGAATTAACGTGTCCGTGCTTCGCGCGGGTGCAGTTAAAACTGACATGCTCGGCGTTTCCACCGATGCCCTTGACAGCTTTTGCGGAAAAACAAAGCTTTATTCATGCAATGCAAATAGGTTTAAAGCTATTGTAAACGGCGTTGAAGCGAGGAATATTCCACCTGAAAAAGTGGCTGAAAAAGCCTTGAAGATACTGAAAAAGCGCAATCCTTCTTTTGCATACAGTATAAACCGCAATAAGCTGCTTCTTTTACTTAATGTGCTACCGAAACGCTTACAGCTGTGGGCGATAAAAAATGTACTGAAATAAAAAACTACCCTTTACCTTGTGTGCTAAAATGAATATAAATAAATCGGATCATTCGTATATACGCGGAGTGAAAATCTAACTTGATTGATCGATAAGAAAAATATAAAAACAGGAGTTTTCCGTCTGTTTACAACGGGAAAAACTCCTGTTTTGTTGTTGTTGTTTGTATTGTTTTCGAAAAGGTGTGGGCGAGATTTCTTCCACACGACGGAATGCATTGCAAAAATGAGAAAAATTCGCGTATCCATTTGGCTTTTTACAATACTACTTTTTGTGTGCAATGTTTTTATTTAGCGCCCATTTTTTAAAGAAAAGTCTTTTAACAGTCTTGCTGTATTTTTCAGGATGGCGCCCCACAATAATGGAGCCTATAAAATTAACTATTTGTAATACAGAGAGTGTTACACTTAAAATAACAAGATAGCTCCACAATCTGTGCTCAAACCTGTAGTTGTCTTCAAAGCTGTAAAGATACTCACCGTTGTAAGACAAAGCGCGTACAGCATAATCATGGGCGTGTCTGAAAATGCTGTTTTTTGTGGAGTAAACGGTAACAACGTCTGTGCCGTTGCAAAGAGCTTTAATTTCGTTGGAACCGCGAGGGAGGGATGTGATATGAAAAAGATATGTGTCTCCTTTGTCAGAAATGAGTTTGAGTTCATTTATCCATGTATTGTATTTTATGAAGGTGACCTGCTGTTCGATCGTATTGTCGGCGGTATATACAGGAGGAGCTATGAAGAAAACAGTAATAGTGAAAGCAATGGCAACTATGAAACATAAAACGCATACAAAAATGTGTGTAGAAGGGTTGCGAACATTGCCATTAAAAATATCATATTTTGTTTTACTGATTTGGCGAATACATAGCCCGTTGTTCATAGCACTGTATTGCTTTTTGGCGTGTGAGATGAAACGATTGGCGCCGTTGGAAAAACGAGTTATCTTTACCTTGCGTTTGCCGATATAAATTAAAAAATCGCGTGAAAGATAAGAAGCGTCCTTCGTTACAATAGCAGTGATTTGATCGTAGGTGTAGCGCCTTTTAATTGCAAAAAAGCTTCTGACAATAAACTCATTATCGTTATAGAAAATACGGCAGTTTATAAAAGAAATAGTAGGTATAAGACAAAGAAGAGCGAGTATGAAACAAAGTGAGGCAAAAATTATGGATATAAAACTGCTTTGGAAGGTAAGTATAGTGGCTTGAATTATAAAAAATGCTGAACTGCTCATGCTGAAAACGGCAGAAAATACGGTACGGAAAACGGATTTATCTACATCCTTGTTAGGCCTGAAAATTACTTCCCAAATGCCTTTTAGGATGATCGGTAAAAGCAAAAGAACAAGCACACGAATAACAAGAGCCATAAATACACTGCCTTTCATAATGTAGACTACAAAAATATTATATTATAAAAGGCAGTGTATTTAATACCTGT
>SVND01000028.1 GCA_015067075.1 Oscillospiraceae bacterium | reverse complement strand
TGATGCGGAAGCTGTAAGGCTGATGCCTTCAGGAACAGGTGTAGGAGTAGCCGTCGGAACAGGTGTTGCCGTCGGTTCCGGTGTGGGTGTTGCTGTGGGAACAGGTGTCGCTGTCGGTTCCGGTGTGGGCTGAGCGTTGGGCTCGCCGAAGAGTGTGGGGATAACTGTAGAATTAAGTGTTGCATGGTCATAGGAGCCTTCTACGAGACCGAGGCAATCAAAGTAAACCGTAGTATCAGCTGCACTGGAACCACAAAGGCAGAACTTAATTGCTTCAGCCACACATACCTCAGCACCATCGTTTGCAGTCAAATCAGCATCATCAGTAGGAACAGTAAACGTCATTTTAACTGTTGTCCAGCCGAATTTATCACCGTCTATTGTTGCTCCGCGCCATGCCGGGGCATCGCCCGTATGTCCGGTTTCAATATCTACTACTGCACCAATGTTTGCATTGTAGAATTCATCACAATAGTAAACATTTAATGCTGTAAAGCCGCCTAACTTTTGACTGTCAAAGCCTTCGCCGCGAACTTTAGCAAAGAATGTGTATGTCTTGCCGCGTTCTATAGTAAGATCAGCCCAATTCTGATATACTATAGCATGGGGATTTCCGCCTGTAGATGCAATTTTTATTGTCTTTTCGCCATAGTGAGGTGCTATTGTATCGATAGTAATTGTTGCACCGGATACCCAAGAGCCCAAGTTTGCATTAAAACCACCATTTGCGGAAGAAACAGCACCCGGCCATGCACCATCAACTATAGAAGATGCGCTTTCTTCGCTTACCTTAAGAAGGTTTACAAGAGAAGGAGTCGGTGTGGGTGTTGCTGTGGGAGCTTCTGTGGGTGTCGCTTCCGGTGTGGGTGTTGCGGGAGCTGCCGCAATCGTTACGGAAGCAGCAACTTTGTTCATCGTTGCATATGTTGCGGGGTTACCGGCGGCAACTGTTGTGGGAGCACCCGATTCGTCAACGCAAACAGATGCAAGGAACTTGCTGAAATCGAAGGAAGCTGTTGCGCCTGTTTCAGCAATTACTTTGAACTTAAGTGTAAGGATAGCTGCATCGTTGAAAGTCTTTGCGGAGCCTGATTTTGCCCAAGCTACGGATACAACACCTGCAGACAATGTGCATTCAGGCATACCTGCCATATCAACTTCCATTGCGGTAACAACATTTGTTTCATTTGCTTCAACAAATGCTTCCTCATCTGCATTATAAACCTGATAAAGCTGGAGCGCGGTGCTGTCGTATGTAAGAGCATACTCAATACCGTGGAATTTGCCGCCTGTCAAAACAACAGTAACGTCAAATGTGTCGTTGAGCTCGTATGTTCCGTCAGCAACTACAGCAGAAAGAGTAGCTTCGCCGTCGTAAGTGAGCTCTGCGCTTGCAGTAATGGTAAGCATGCTGAATACCATGATAAAAGCAAGCACTAAAGACATAGTCTTTTGGAAAGCCGTTTTCATTTTGTTTCCTCCTAAATATTATAAAAGCCCATTGAGCCTTATATAGTTAGCATAAGTATAGCACAATGAATTTTATATGTCAAGGGCTTTTTTTCGTTTTTATTAGGTATTTTAAGAATTTTTTGGTTTGTATGCGTTTTGAGTTAAAAAAATGTATTTATATATCTATTCATATTAGAATAAGCTTTTATCTGTGCAAATATGGCGAAAGATTTGGAATTGAAATCAGCAAAGTTTTTTTATTGCCTTATGGCGAACGAAGTTCGCTTTTTTGCGGGAAAATGATATCCCCTACAGAGCTGCCGTGATCTCACAAAAAATAACTATCGGCTAAACCACTAAATGGTCATCGAATTATACTATAGCATCACTCGCACCGCGGCCCGTAAACGGGAACTTCCATAGGCTCTCTTATGTAAAGGGAGCTCCCGACGAAGTCGGGTGAGGGATCGTTTACAACCCTTCCGTCACGCTTCGCGTGCCACCTCCCCTTGCACAGTGGAGGCTTTTTTCAGGCTTGCTTGTAGCTTGCCCTTCTTTTTGTAGCTCCGCTCGTCTACCGCTCCTCCAGTAAAACTTTTTTAGGGGATTTTGGGGCATCAAAAAATATGGCGTCATATCCTTTGGGATACAACGCCATATATATTTAGAACAATATGATAAGGAACTGCGATACCAGAACGACAGCGATAAGCGCTATGGGATACGTTGCGGCATATGCTGCGGCAACATCCTCCGTGCCTGCCGTGCCGATAAGCGTGCCGAGGGCAGGTGTACTTGTCATACCGCCTGTAAGTGAGCCGAGGTTGTTGAGAAGGCTCAGCTTGAGTACGTATTTTGCGAAGATATAACCGACTACCATGGGGAATATCGTCATTACGATGCCGTATACGAAGTAGATCGGGTCAAAGTTTACAACAAATTCCGCACCGCCCGGGATACCTGCGCCGACAAGGAACAAAACAAGTCCAAGCTCTCTGAAAAGCTTGAGTGTGCTTGCCTGCGGCATGATGTTTACGCTTCCGATTCTGGAGAAATGTCCGAGAATAAGGCTTACAAGAAGGCATCCGCCTGTAGTTGTAAGGGAGAAGCACGTTCCGCTGAGTCCTGCAGAGGAAAGAGGTATCTTTATCTGACCGATAAACGTACCGAGGATAGCGGCGAGAGAAAATGCCGCGATACCCATATGGTCGATATCAAAAAGCTTTCCTGTGAATTTCTTTTTCGTTTCCTCTTCCTTGACAACGAGCTTTGCTCTTTCCTCGTCCATATTAGCTTTTGTGAGCTTGGGGATAAGCTGAACGAAAAGAACAACGCCGATAACACCGAAAATGTACGCAATACCGTGTCCAACGGAAACGAGAGATGTGTACTGCTCCGCTACCGTCGCTTTTGCGGCAGAAAATGCGGGAGTCGATGTAAGTGAGCCTGAAAGAAGTCCGACGATCATTGCTACAAATCCGTCCTGCTCCTTAATGGATGCGCCGTAGCCGACGATCTCACCCATGCCGATGCAAGCGGCGGCGGAAAGTCCGCCTGCCAAAATGATTACAAGGCCGAGAAGAACGTAGGATTTGAAGTTTCTTTTGAAGTTGCCGAAAAATTTCGGGCCTGCGATAAAGCCGACGGACGTTACGAAAAGGACAAGTCCGAGGCTTTCAACAAGGCTGAGTCCGCTTGAAAAGTCATAAGGCTTTGCGGATGCGCTGAAAAGAAGCTGACCTGCATCGTTTACGCTGAAGCAAAGCGCGCCTGCGATGAGGGCGATGATAAATACGCCCGCGTCGCCTAAGGATACGCCTTTTATCGTGATTCTTCCGAGGGCATAGCCCAGAAGAAGAACTGCAAATACTACGAACAGCAATGTTGAAATGTTGCTGATCGAGATTACGCCGTTAAACAAACTCATTTTGCGAAAGCTCCTTTATCATTCATTTACCTTGCGGGTATAATCGGGAAGAAGCTTGGGAGATACGGCTTCAGTTTCAATGCCTGCATCGGAAATTTCCTTTTCAAATGCGGCAATGTGATCGAGAGTAAGCTTGCCTACCGTTACATCCTTGCACTTAGCCGCCGCGCTCTTACCTGCACTGCGTCCGAATACGATGATGTCAAGCAAGGAGTTACCCATAAGACGGTTTCTTCCGTGGATACCGCCGACAGCTTCGCCTGCAACGAACAGGTTGTTTACGTTCGTTGTCATGCAGTCGGGAGTAATATCAAGACCGCCGTTCTGATAGTGAAGCGTGGGATAAACGAGGATGGGCTCTTTACGGATATCGATACCGTATTTGCCGAACATACGCATCATAGCGGGGATACGCTTTTCGATAGTGCCTTCGCCGCCGATCTTTTCGATCATCGGTGTGTCAAGCCATACTGCATAGCCGCTTCCCGTTTCAACGCCGTTGCCTCTCGTGCTGCATTCGCGGATAATGGATGCCGCGGAAACGTCACGGGTCTCAAGGGGATGCATAAATGCTTCGCCGTTTACGTTGATAAGCTTTGCACCGAGAGAGCGAACCTTTTCCGTAACAAGTGCGCCGAAGATCTGTTCGGGATATGCCGCACCCGTAGGATGGTACTGAAGTGTATCGGCGTAAAGAAGCTTTGCGCCTACGCGGTAGCCAAGGACAAGGCCGTCAGCCGTTGCGCCGTAATGGTTGGATGTGGGAAAGCCCTGATAATGCATACGGCCTGCACCGCCTGTTGCGATGATGACTGTCTTTGCCTTAGCAACGAGCAGCTCCTTCGTTTCCATGTTCATCAAAACTGCGCCTGCAGCGTTGCCGTTTTCGTCAAGGATAAGCTCGATAGCAGATGTGAAATCTACTACGGGGATCTGACGGTTGAGAACCTCGTCGCGAAGCGTTCTCATAATTTCTGCGCCGGAATAGTCCTTTGCCGCGTGCATACGCTTGCGGGATGTTCCGCCGCCGTGAGTCGTTATCATTGTGCCCTCAGCGTCCTTGTCAAATTCAACGCCGAGATCGCTGAGCCACTGAATGCCTTCAGGTGCTTCGTTAACAAGCTTTGCAAGAAGCTCCTTCTTTGCCGCGAAATGTCCGCCGCCGAAAGCATCTACAAAGTGGATAGCGGGAGAATCGTTGGGCTTATCGGCAGCCTGAATGCCGCCTTCAGCCATCATTGTGTTAGCGTCGCCAATGCGAAGCTTTGTGACCATCATTACGTTTGCGCCTGCTTCGTGAGCTTCGATCGCCGCAGATGAGCCTGCGCCGCCGCCGCCGATAACGAGAACGTCAACGTCATAGTCGGGATTTTCAAGGTCTACGCAGTCAGCAGTGATACGGCTGTGTGCCTGAAGCATTGCAGCAAGCTCGCGGGGAACCTTTTCACCCTTGTTCGGACCTATCTTAAGGACCTCAAACTGATCCTGCTTATAGTCGGGATGGTATGCCGCAAGAAGGTCTTCCTTCTGCTGTGCCGTCATACGGGCAGGCTCCAAAGCGATATTCTTTTCTCTTGCTGCTTCGACAGCCTTTAAAGATTTTTGAAATTTCTCAGAATACATTTAAAGCGCCCTCCTTATTTCTCGATCTCACGGTTGTTGTAAAGCTCTTTGATCTCGTCAATGGGCTTTTGCATAAGAGCCTCAATAAGCTCAACGAACGTACCGTCCTTGATCTCCTGAACACGGTTTTCAAGATGATCGCACTTGGGTGCAAGATACTTGCCGTTGATTCTGCGAGCAAGCATTGCTACCTGCGGATGAGAGATACCTGCGGGGCAACGGCTGGAGCAAACTCCGCACATTACGCAGTCGAAGGACTCTTCAGCGCACTTCTCAAAGTCGCCGCGCTGTGCGTATGCGATGTACTGCATTACGTTAAGCTCCTGCGTGCAGCTCTTTGTGCAAGCGTTGCAGCCGATGCAAGCATAGATCTCGGGATAGAGCTGCATCATTATCTGCTCAGTTACCTTGACCTTGTTTATGTCGTATACCTGCTTTACAAGCGGGAAGAACGGAAGAGTAGCAATATACATATTGTCCTCAACCTTTGTCTGGCAAGCAAGACAGCTCTTAAGCTCCTTGTCGCCCTTTATGCGATAGATAGTTGCGCAAGCGCCGCAAAATCCGTTACGGCAGCCGCAACCGCGGACAAGCTGATAGCCAGCATATTCCATCGCGCACATTATCGTTAAATTGTCCGGAACCTGATACTTCTTTCCGAACAGAAAAATGTTTACCATATTTTCCATATCTATTCTCCTCGTATATCAATACTCATCCGGTAATTCGTCAAGCTCATCAAAACGGAATACGGGGCCGTCCTTGCAGATGTACTTCGAGCCGACGTTGCATCTGCCGCATTTGCCGATACCGCATTTCATGCGCATTTCAAGCGTTGTATAAATCTGCTCCTTGCCAAAGCCAAGCTCCTGCAAGCCTGCAAGAGTAAACTTGATCATTATGGGAGGTCCGCAAAGGATAGCCGTTCTGTTCGTATCAAAGCCGAGCTCCTTAACGTAGTTGGGTACGAAGCCTACGTGGCCGTCCCAGCCCTCCTGCTCGCGGTCGATGGTAAGGTGTACGTCAACGCCCTCGTCGTTTACCCATTCGGTGATTATCTCGTTGTAATCAACAAGGTCATCCTTGGAGCGAGCGCCGTAGATAATATCTATCTTACCGTAGCGGTCTTTATAATGACGGCAATAGTTGATTACGGAGCGAAGGGGTGCAATAGCGATACCGCCTGCGATGAAGAGCAAATTCTTACCCGCAAATTCCGTATCTACGGGGAAGGGATTGCCGTAAGGTCCACGGATAGTTACCTGCTGACCGACCTCTGCCTGATGGAGCCATTCGGTGACGCATCCGCACTTTTTAATGGAAAATTCCATATATTCTGTATTTGTGGGGGAGCAAGTTATGGAGAACATTGCTTCGCCTACGCCGGGGATGGAGAGCATTGCACACTGACCGGGCATATGGTCAAAGGGCTTTTCTCCGTCCAAAGTGACAACTCTGAAGGTTTTTACGTCAGGTGTGTCTATACGTATATCGGTTATAACACCGATCTTCGGAATCAGGGGTTCTGTGTGTCCGTTCATTCTGCTTTTCCTCCGATCGCTTTCATTACTTTAACTATATTCATTGAAATGGGGCACTTGGCAAGACATCTTCCGCAACCTACACAGCCGAACATTCCCTCGTTATTCTCAGGATAGTAAACGAGCTTATGCATAAATCTCTGGCGGAAGCGCTCAACCTGCGTCAAACGAGGCTGGCCTGCCGACATTTTCGTGAAGTCGGAGTACATGCAGGAGTCCCAGCAACGGAAACGCACTACGCCGTTTCCTGTATTGAAATCTTTGATATCATAGCATTGGCAGGTGGGGCATACGAAGGTGCACGTGCCGCAACCAAGGCATGACTGAGAAAGCTCCGCCCATTCGGGTGCATTGAAAAATTCATCTGTTTTTCCTGCGCCGAAGGCGTCTGCCTTAAGGTTTGCAAGGGGAAGCTTTTTCATTATAGCTTTCGTCTTCGCCTTCTGAGCCTCGACAGCCTCTTCTGTGCACTGCTCTGTCATGGACTCAATAAGGCTCATTATCTTTTCGCCCTTTTCCGTTACAGCCTTCCAGAAAAGCTCGCTTTCCGTCTTCCAGACCATGATATCGCCCTGAGGCTCTGTAGCATCAATGCCGAAGGTCTGGCAGAAGCACGTTTCCGTGGGTCTTGTGCAAGCGACGGAGATTATTACACCGTGCTCGCGGCGGGAAGCATAATAGCTGTCGGTAGGTGTTGTAAGGAAAACGCGGTCAAGCACATCGAAGCTTTTTACGTCGCAAGCGCGAACGCCGAAAACTACGAAATCCTCAGCAGCTTTACGGATATCCGTAAGCTCGATATTCTTGCCCGTTACCTTGAATTTCATCAGATCCTCAACCTGCGGGAAGAAGAAATCCTTAGGGCTTTTGTTTGTGTTGAGACGGTCGCTCCATTTAGCGCCCTTCTCCCACATCTTATATTCAGACTTGTTCTCCTCAGTATCAACGGGGAGATACAAAACGGCAGACTTTGCAATAGTTTCAAAAATACTGTCGAGAGCTGTTAAAGAACACTTACGCATTTGCGCCGTCACCCCTTTCAAATACTTCGGACGGTTCAAGGTCTTCCTTCGTGTAGTTTACGAGAGGTGCTCTTGAGCCAACCTCCTCGCCTGCCTGATAATCGCCGTAGAATGCGTCGATATCCTTGATAAACTTACGGTTAAGCAGGTGAAGCGGTATATCCTGCGGACATACGCGAGAGCATTCGCCGCAGTCCGTACATCTGCCCGCAACGTGGAACGCGCGGATGATGTGGAACATCTTTTCTTCAAAGCTCGTTGCAGGTGCTTTATTTTCAGCTCCGGAATTGGGGTTGTCAAATACGCACTTTTCGCAGGTGCAAGCCGGGCATATATCACGGCAAGCGTTGCAACGGATGCACTTGGAAAGCTGGCTCTGCCAGAACTCAAATCTTTCGTCGGCAGTCATCTTTTCAAGCTTTTCTACTTCATCAAAACGGTTAGAGTCGAGCACTTCGCCCTCCTCGCCCAAAAGCTCGTCGTAAGCAACGTGCTTTTTGCTCTTACAGCTAAGGCAGCGCTCAGCTAAAACATCCTTTGTGGATACAGCTATAGGTGCATCCTCATATATTGTCGTTACAGCAAGGCTGTCCTCGCCGCATTCGATTGCGCTGATACCGTCGCCGCAAAGCTTTTTGACCTTTGCGATATCAACCATGCCCTCGCAGGGAATGCCGACAACGTAGACCTTTTCACGGTCAAAACGATGCTCTGTAAGAAGCTGATTGAAGCTGTATGTATCGCAGGGCTTGAGGAAAACAAGGATCTTGCCCTCGCCCTTTCTTGTCTGTGCTACAAGATATTTGGAGAAGTTTGCGCCGCAAAAATCATTCCAGACGAAATTCTCCTCAATATCCTTTGCTTCCGTAAAAACGGAGGGTGTTATATCGTAGCCGAATTCGCCTGCACGCCAACCGAGTACACGGCTTACAGCGCCGTCATTAAGCATGGCTACAGCCTTTTCGACCAAAGCGTTACGAGTTATTTTTTGCATCTCAGATCCTCCAATCTCTTGTTTTCACCGAGAGAAGCGACCTTCTCAGCAAAGTCGTTCATCGTTGCGGCAAATTTTGCACCTTCAGCCGCGGATACCCACTCAACGCGTGTACGCTCCTTCTCTATGCCGAGATAATCAAGCATCGAGAAAAGCAAAGCCATACGGCGGCGTGTGAAATAGTTACCCGATGTATAGTGGCAATCGCCGGGATGGCAGCCGCAGATGATAACGCCGTCAGCGCCGCGCTGGAATGCGCGAAGCACGAACATGGGATTTACACGGCAGGAGCAAGGTACACGGATGATCTTTACGTCGGCAGGATATGCCAAACGGTTGTTACCCGCAAGGTCAGCACCTGCGTAAGAGCACCAGTTACAGCAAAATGCTACTATCAAAGGCTTATGTTCATTTACTTGCATATTGCATCCACCTCCGCAATGATCTGTTTAGTTGCAAAGCCGCGAAGGTCCATAGCACCTGACGGGCAAGCAACCGTACATGCGCCGCAGCCCTGGCATACTGCAGGATTTACAGAAGCTACGCGGCGGATAGCCGTCGTTCTGTTGGGCATGCGGAACTCTTTATCCTGATATGTGATAGCACCGTAGGGGCAAACTCTTTCGCAGGAGGAACAGCCGTTACACATCATTTCATCAGAATGAGCGATACACGGGTTACCCGTCAGCTTATCCTTAGCAAGCAAGCCGATAACCTTTGCGGCGGCGGCACTTGCCTGAGATACTGTTTCGGGAATATCCTTGGGACCCTGGCATGCGCCGGAAAGGAATACACCTGCTGTTGGGCTTTCTACGGGACGAAGCTTGGGATGAGCTTCTGTAAAGAAATCGTTTGTATCCATGCTGGCTGTGAGCATGGTTGCCAAGGGTCTTGCAGACTTGTCTGGCTCGATAGCCGCGGCAAGAACGACAAGGTCCGCTTCAATATGAAGCTGCTTGTTTGCAAGCATATCGGAAGCATGTACCATGAGCTTATCGCCTTCAGGTGCGACCTTACCGACCATACCCTTGATGTAATGTACGCCGTATTCCTCAACTGCGCGGCGCTGGAACTCGTCAAAGCTCTTGCCCGGTGTTCTTACGTCGATATAGAATACGTATACTTCTGTGTCGGGATATTTATCTCTTGTGAGCATTGCGTGCTTCGCTGTGTACATGCAGCAGATCTTGGAGCAATATTCCTTGCCCTTTTCAGCGCATGATGAGCAACGGGAGCCTACGCACTGTACGAATACGATGGTGTGAGGATGCTTTCCGTCGGAGGGACGAAGGAGCTTACCTGCTGTAGGACCTGCCGCATTCGTAAGACGCTCAAACTCCAAGGATGTGATAACGTCCTTAGACTGGCTGTATGCAAATTCATCGAATTTATCCATGCTGATGGGATTAAAGCCCGTTGCAACGACGATAGCGCCGTATTTCTCTTCGATAAATTCATCCTTCTGTGTATAATCGATAGCACCTGCCGCGCATACCTTGGAGCATACGCCGCACTTGCCGTTTTTAAGCATATTGCAAGCGTTGGGGTCGATAGTAGCGACCTTGGGTACAGCCTGTGCAAAGGGAATGTATATTGCACGGCGGTTATCCATGCCGAGATTGAACTCGTTGGGTACTTTCTTCTGCGGACATTTTTCAACGCAAGCGCCGCAGCCTGTGCAAAGGTCTTCCTTTACATAGCGGGCATTCTTTTTAATAGTTACGTCAAAATTACCTACAAATCCCTTTACCTGCGTTACTTCGCTGTAAGAGAAGATGCGGATCTTTTCATTCTGAGCAACGTCAACCATCTTCGGTGTAAGGATACAAGCGGCACAGTCAAGGGTGGGGAACGTCTTATCTATCTGAGCCATTTTACCGCCGATGGTGGGCTTTTTCTCAACGATATCTACCTCAAAGCCTGCGTCTGCAATGTCAAGCGCCGTCTGGATACCTGCGATACCGCCGCCGATAACGAGCGCACGCTTTGTTACGGGAGATTCACCGGGAGTAAGGGGCGCGTTAAGGTTTACCTTAGCGATCGCGGCTTTACCGAGGATGATAGCCTTCTCTGTACCGATGGGCATTTCCTTATGTACCCAAGAGCACTGCTCACGGATGTTTGCGATCTCAACCATGTAGGGGTTGATGCCTGCCGCCTGAGCAGTTTTTCTGAACGTAGCCTCGTGCATACGCGGCGAGCAGGAGCATACGACGATACCTGTAAGCTTATGCTCGGCGATAGCTTCCTTGATTATGTTTTGTCCCGCCTGGGAGCACATATACTGATAGTCGATGGAGAAGACTACGCCCGGCTCAAGCTTTAAAGCTTCAGCGACAGCGTGTACGTCAACGGTACCTGCGATATTGCTTCCGCACCAACATACAAAAACACCTATTCTTTGCATTCTGTCCTCTCCTCCTTACTTCGTATATTTTCTGAATGCACTTACGATAGCCTGCTGTGGCATATCGTCATCAAGCTTTTCGGGAACGTCATTTGCAGTCATATGGTTTGCACCCTGCTTGCGTATAGCCATAAGGCGTACCGCCTCGACGACCTTTGCGGGCTCGACGCCTCTGGGGCATCTGTCAACGCAGGCAAAGCAGGAAAGACATTTATAAAGGGACTGTGAATTGAGAAGCGGTTCAATATCGCCCGTTTCAACCATATATACAAACTGATGGGGATGATATTCCATCTCATCATATGCGGGGCACGTACCTGAGCACTTACCGCAACGCATACATTTTTTCGGGTTTACTCCGCTGATGCGGATTATCTCGTCTCGAAGATACTCATTTTTATTACTCATTTGTATCCTCCTTTACTCCGAGAGCCTGCGCAAGCAGCTCTGTGAAATATATTACGGGCACGTCGGACGTATTCTTTACAAGGTTGTACTTGCAAAGGGGACATGCCGTAACGATGCAGTCACAGCCTGCCTTTGCGGCGCTGTTTACAACTGCTTTGCTCTTTTTCTTTGCAAATTCAGGGCTCTCCATTGCGATATATCCGCCGCAGCATTCGTTACGGTAGGGATATACGACGGGCTCTGCGCCGATAGCGCGGATAAAGTCCTCAATTATGCTGGGATTTTCAGGATCGTCCATCTGCATGACCGTATTGGGTCTGAGAAGCAGACAGCCGTAATATGCGCCGATCTTCTTACCTGTAAGAGGATTTACGACCTTTGCCTTTATGTTTTCAAAACCGACGAGATCGCGAAGCATTTCAAGGTAATGATATACTCTTGTACCGCCGTAATACTGATCGTCAGCCATATAACGGTTGACCTTGCTTGCAAATTCGCCGTCGTTTTGCATTGCGCTGTTCGTCTGTTTTATTACGTTGTGGCAAGCGGAGCATACTGTTACAAGGGGCTGAGCCTTATCCTGTGCCGCTTTAAGAGCGCGCACGGAGGACAGCTTCGTTGCGACCTCATCCTTGGATGTGGTAAATACGCCGCCGCAGCATTGCCAATTTTCGATTTCTTCCAAAGTAATTCCGAGAGCCTCGGCGCTCAAGCGAGCGTAATTATCGAGGTCGATCGCCTTATTTTTTAAGGTACAGCCCGGAAAATAGCTTACTTTCATTTTAAGCTCCTCCTTTATACCATTTGCTCCGGATGGAATACCTCGTCAAACTTTTCTGCTGTCAAGAAGCCAAGCTCGACGCAAGCCTCCTTCAAGGAGATATTATCACGGAATGCCTTCTTCGCTGTCTTCGCGGCGTTTTCATATCCGATATACGGATTGAGCGCTGTGACGAGCATGAGAGAATTGTGAAGGTTATGGTGCATTTTTTCTTTATTTGCCTTGATGCCTACTGCACAGTTCTTGTTGAAGGAAAGGATAGCTTCAGCAAGAAGTCTTCCCGACTGAAGGAAGTTATAGATGCAAACGGGCATAAATACGTTAAGCTCAAAGTTACCCTGCGATGCGGCAATGCCTACGGCAACATCGTTGCCCATTACCTGAACGGCAACCATGGTTACAGCCTCGCACTGTGTCGGGTTTACCTTGCCGGGCATGATAGAAGAGCCGGGCTCATTTTCGGGAATGAATATTTCGCCGAGACCGTCACGGGGACCGCTTGCAAGCCAACGAACGTCGTTTGCTATCTTCATCATATCTGCCGCAAGTGCCTTGATAGCGCCGTGGGCAAATACAAGCTCATCCTTGGATGTGAGAGCGTGGAACTTGTTTTCCGCTGTGATAAACGGCTTACCTGTAAGAGCAGCAACTTCAGCAGCGACCTTTTCAGCAAAGCCCTTGGGAGCGTTAAGTCCCGTACCGACAGCCGTACCGCCGAGAGCAAGCTCGTAAAGAGGCTTTACAGCGATCTTGAGAAGCTCAACGTCGCGCTCAAGGCTGGAACGCCAGCCGCTGATCTCCTGGCTGAATTTGATGGGAGTTGCATCCTGAAGATGAGTACGTCCGCTCTTTACGATGCCTTCGTTTTCAGCTTCAAGTCTGATAAACGTATCAATAAGTGTCTGTGCGGCGGGGATAAGCTTATCCTCGATCATAAGCACGGCGGCAATATGCATAGCCGTGGGGAACGTATCGTTGGAGGACTGGCTCATGTTTACGTCATCGTTGGGATGAAGTATCTTCTCGCCCGCTATCTGATTGCCGCGGTTTGCAATAACCTCGTTGGAGTTCATGTTGGACTGTGTGCCCGAGCCTGTCTGCCATACTACGAGGGGGAAATGCTCGCAAAGCTTACCGCTGATGACCTCGTCACAAGCCTGAGAAATAGCATCAAGCTTTGCCTGAGTCATCTTTTCGGGGCGAAGAGCTCCGTTTGCGATAGCTGCCGCTTTTTTCAAAATACCAAACGCATGAATTATTTCACCGGGCATGGTTTCAATGCCTACGCCGATCTCGAAATTCTCATGGCTGCGCTCTGTCTGTGCACCCCAAAGCTTATCTGCAGGCACCTTGACTTCGCCCATAGAATCGTGTTCAATACGATATTCCATATCTGATTAACCTCACAAATATTATATTACCTATATATATTACCATTCAATACCGTTGATGATCTGCTTGAGAGTGTCAGCGCTCTTGTTAAGAGCAACGAGCTCTTCATCGTTAAGAGGAAGAAGTATCTTACTGTGTGCACCTTCGCGGCCTACGATGTTGAGAAGGCTCAAGCAAACGTCACTGATTCCGTATTCGCCGTTAAGCATTGTGGAAACTGTAAGAGTTGTGTCAATACCGTTGAGAAGGCACTTGCAAAGGTGGCAAACGGAAACGGATACTGCATAGAACGTTGCGCCCTTTCTCTGGATAACGCGGGCACCGGACTTGCGAACGTATTCCTCAACCTCATCCTTTTTGAGCTCGGGATATATCTTGTCAGCCTTGAGAACGGAATCGTGATACTCGTCGATGGGGACGTTGGAAATGTTTGCAAAGGACCAGGGAACGAAAGCAGAATCGCCGTGTTCACCGAAAACATATGCATGTACGTTCTGCTGGTTGATGGAATAGTACTCGGAAAGTCTTGAACGAAGACGAGCCGTGTCAAGCAACGTACCGGAACCGATAATGCGGGACTGGGGAAGTCCTGAATACTTGCAGAATGTATATGTAAGAATATCAACGGGATTGCTTACGATGATATAAGTTGCGTCAGGTGCATACTTTGTAATTTCGGGGATGATGCTCTTTGTGATGTTTACGTTTATCTGAGCAAGATCAAGTCTTGTCTGACCGGGCTTTCTTGCAACACCGGATGTAAGAATAACGATGTCAGAGCCTACTGCATCTGCATAACTGCCAGCATAGATGTTGCAGGAATTTGTAAAGGGTGTACCCTGACGTATATCAAGAGCTTCGCCCATTGCCTTCTCGCCGTTGATGTCGATCATAACGATCTCGGAGGCAAGAGAAGAAATTGTAAGAGTGTAAGCGATGGTGGAACCTACGCTTCCGGTTCCGATGATTGTAATCTTGTTCATAGTTTTCTCCTTTTCATTATTCAGAACGCTGACAGCATCCTAATTTACATAAAAATTTAAGTTTCGACCAATTGATTATTATACTACTCTTTTCGGATTTTTGCAAAGTTTTTACTCTCCGTATATTCGCAAATATCTCCGAAAAGCTCCTTAAACAGCGTTTTTTCGCCGTTATCCGCAACTTTTATAAATTTGCAAGAACCTGTGTTTTGAAAAACTCCTCTGCCGTTTCATCAGTCACAGAAAAGACCTGCTCTCCGATGGTTACGCAAACGCCCTGCTGGCAGTTGCCCGTGCAAAAAGCACCGCCGAGCTCAACCTTGTCGCCGACGCCGTTTTCAGCGATAAGTCTGTGAAGAGCGTCAACAACTCTTCCCGACCCCTTAAGGTGACACGCACTTCCGATACATACGGTAATTTTCATTTTTTCTTTCCTCCCTCAGCTTCCGTCTGCGACGGAAAGCCTTTATTTAAATTGTTAAATTTTAAACATTCTCAAGTATGATAATTTTTTATCAACCCTACTATTATATCACACTTTATTCCTTTTGAAAAGACCTTTTTCGATTTTTTTATTATTTTTTCTTCTTTCTTTGCGACACAAATAATAGGCGCGGCTTTTGCCGAAAAACGGCTAAGCCTGTCTGCTTGCTCTGTGTATGTTAAATATATCACAAACTTTGCTTTTTGTAAAGAGCCAAACGAAAATATTTAAAAAAATATTACGAATTTTTATTGATTTTTTTACTGTATTGGTTTAAAATAAAAAAACAATGTATAAAAGGAGAGCTTTGCACCCTTTCGCAAGGCAAAAAGAAATGATGATTTTGGAAAAAGGCAGACCTGCTTCCACTGAAGGGCGTTTGGAAAAGGAGATGCGCGTCTACGATCTTTTGGACTCGCTGGGAGTCGAATATATGCGCGTGGATCACGAAGCGGCAATGACGATGGAAATTTGTGAGCAGATAGATCGGACACTGGGCGCTACAATATGTAAAAATCTTTTCCTTTGCAATAGGCAGGAAACTGATTTTTATCTTTTAATGATACCGGGCGATAAAAAATTCAAAACGAAGGACATTTCCGCCCAGATCGGCTCATCCCGTCTTTCCTTTGCAGGCGAGGAGCATATGCTCCGCTACCTTGATATAACACCGGGGTCCGTAAGCATTTTAGGGCTTATGAACGACAAGGAAAACAAAGTGCGCTTGCTCATCGACGAGGATGTTTTAAACGGTGAGTATATTGGCTGTCACCCCTGCATAAACACGTCAAGTCTGCGCATAAAAACATCCGATATGATGGATAAAATAATCCCTGCGCTGGCACACGAGCCGCAAATGGTCAAGCTTTGAGAGGTACATATGGAAAAAACAAACGTAATGCGAGTGCTCGATCAAAAAAAGATAGAGTATAAGGCTCATACATACGCCGACACCGACGCTATCAGCGGCGCAGAGGTTGCCGCCGTCTTGGGACAGGATCCCGACATGGTTTTCAAAACGCTCGTCACCGTCGGCTCGCCCAATAAATATTATGTATTTATTATTCCCGTATGCCGCGAGCTGGACTTAAAAAAGGCGGCGAAGGCTGTGGGTGAAAAGAAAATTGAAATGATAAAGTCAAAGGAGCTTTTGCCGTTGACGGGCTATATTCACGGCGGTTGCTCCCCTATCGGAATGAAAAAGTTCTTCCCGACGGCTATCCATACTACAGCGCAGGATTTCAACACCATTATGTTCAGCGCCGGTAAGATAGGCTATCAGGTGGAGCTTCCCCTGTCGTCGCTTCAAAAGGTCATACGCTTGCAGATAACCGACCTTTGCGTATAAATTATATATCCGTTTGCAAAGCTCACCGCATCAGATTGCGGTGAGCTTTTTTTCATATTCACGCCCTCTTTCATCGCATTTTTCCACCGTAGGGACAGGCGTCCCGACTGTCCAAAAAAGTAGTGGTTTTGTAAGTAGTGGGCGATTCATGAATCGCCCGCATGCGTAAACAAAGCTCGTCTTGGAATGCGCAGACGAACGCAGTTCATCCCTACTTTGCCTTGAGAGTAGCCATATAAAAGACTGAGGGATCGAAAACATTGCCGTAAGTTTTATCGTGATTTTCATCATTCGAAAGTGAAAATTTTTTTAATTTTTTTTCGCATCGTGTCAGCTTTTGTCCAAAATTAAGCTGTAATATATAGCCGTGCCGGGGAAAACAGTCTTCTGACCGGTAAGGAGACTTCGGTACACGGCTTTTTTGCAGGGAAAGCCGCGAGAACAGACGAAAGGAGATTTTTATGACTGAAACCGAAAGGATATGGGCGAATATCGCCTTATCGCGAACGGAAAATCTCGGTCAGTCGAGCTTTTTGAAAGCGGAATACGACGCATGGCGTACGTCGAAAAAGCTGGCAGAAATGGCGGAGGGCAGCCGCTATTATGCAGGCGACAGCGACATTACACGCCGCGTGCGTCAGGTCATCGGTGAAAACGGCATTAAAACAGCGATCGACAACGTGCCGAACAATCGATGCAAAAGCAATTTTACAAAGCTTTTAGCTGACCAGAAAACAGCCTATTTGCTTTCAAAAACGCCTTCCATAAAAAGCGACGATGCATCGGTCTCCGAATTATTGGAGGGTTATTTTGACACGAAAATGTGGAATTTGCTTCGAAATGCAGGGACAGAAGCAATAATCAAGGGAATTGCGTGGCTGAACGTATATTACAGCGACGACGGAAAGCTTTGTTTAAAGCTTATCCCGTCCGAGCAGGTGATCCCCTTTTGGGCAGACGATGCTCATACGGAGCTTGACGGAGTGCTCCGCGTTTATGAAACTGACGTTTATGAAAACGGCGCAAATCAGGTGCTGGTCAGAGCGGAGTTTTACACACACGAGGGTGTGCGCAGGTTTATACAGGTCGGCGGCGAATTTTTGCCCGACATTGAAGCAGGCTTTGAAAGCGGTCACTTCCGCAAGGGCGATACGGAGATGACGTGGGACATCATTCCCTTTATACCCATAAAGTATAATCAGAATGAAAAAACGCTCACCTCGTCCATCAAAAGCCTCAACGATGCATATGACAAGATCTTATCGGACATGATGAACGCCATTGAGGAGGACCCGCGAAGCAGTATTCTCGTGCTCCGCAATTACGACGGTCAGGACTTAGGCGAATTCAGGCGTAATCTTTGCACTTACGGTGCAGTAAAGGTATGCGATGACGGCGGCGTTGAAACGCTGTCGGTCAAGGTAGACCCTGCCGTTTATGAAACGGCGGAGAAAATGCTTCGCGCCGCTATTATTAAAAACGGACGTGGCGTTGACACCATGGGGCAGACCGTCGGCAACGCGCCGTCAGGCATTGCAATGCGCTTTATTTATTCCGACCTGGAGCTTGACTGCAACAACTTTGCAAACGAGATCTCCGCTTCGCTGGACAAGCTTGTTTGGTTCATATTCAGCGATATTGCTATTCGCACAGGCAAAAGCCTTTTCGGTAGCCGCGTGGAATTTATCTTCAACTGCGATATGCTCGTCAATGAAAAGGACATTATCGATGCTTGCAAGCAGAGCGCTGGCATGATTTCCGAAAAGACCATAATCGCAAACCATCCGTGGGTAACGGATGCTGAAAAGGAAATGACTGCAAAAAAGTCGGAGATCTCAGCAGGAAAGGACGATGAAAGCAATGGAATGGCTTAAAGAAATTTTTGAGGCAAACGGCACAGAGCTTACACAGGAGCTGGGCGAGCAGATAAACTGCGCCGTTGAACAGCGATACGTAACACGTCAGGCAGCTCTTGCCCGGCTTCACGATATTGCCGTGGAAATGGAAATAGATGCACAGCTTCGCGGCGCGGTACACGACAGCGACATGGTAAAAGCCATGCTCGACAAAAGCTGTATCACCGTTGACGGCACGAAGGTATGCGGCGTTACGGAGCAGATAGCAAAGCTTCGCCAGGATAAGCCCTTCCTCTTTTGCGAAGATTCCCGTCTGACAGGCACGGCGCCCATGTCGTCACGTCAGACACAGCCGCAAATGACAAAGGAAAGCTTCGGCGAAAATAAAAACGATCCTACTTGGATAAACAGCAATTGGGAAGCCGTTTCAAAAGCGCTTTCCAACAAAGAACTTTACTGATAAAAAGGAGATATTTATATGGCAATTGATAATTTTATTCCTCAGATATGGAGCGCACGTTTGCTCGAAAATCTCAACAAAACTCACGTTTTTGCCTCCGTTTGCAACAAGGCGTACACAGGTGATATCCGTGCCTTCGGCGACAGAGTGCACATTAACGGTATCGGCAGAATAACCATCGGCGATTACACGAAAAACACAGATATCGGCGCGCCCGAAACGCTGACGGACGCGCAGAAGACACTCATTATCGATCAGGGAAAATATTTCAACTTCCAGATCGACGACATCGACGCCGCACAGCAGACTCCCAAGCTTATGGATGCCGCAATGCGCGAGGCAGCTTACGGTCTTGCCGACGTTGCAGACAAATATATCGCCAATCTCTACAGCGATGAAAGCATCACAAATACCATCGGTACAGACGATGCGCCAAAAAAGTTCACGGCCGTCGGCGATGCATACGAGGCGCTCGTTTCCTTGAGCGTTAAGCTTTCCGAGGCAAACGTGCCGAAAAACGGAAGATGGGTAGTCGTGCCTGCATGGTACATCGGACTTTTGCTCAAGGATGAACGCTTCGTCGCCGCAGGCACAGCTATGAGCGACAACGCTCTTTCCTGCGGTCTTGTAGGCAAGGCGGCAGGCTTCGATATCTACACCTCCAACAACGTCGCTACGGTTACGGGCGCAGACGACACCTTGTGTTACAAGGTAATGGCAGGCTATGAAAACAGCATTGCCTACGCCGAGCAGATCACAGAAGTCGAGGCATACAGACCTGAAAAGCGCTTTGCCGATGCTGTAAAGGGTCTTCACCTTTACGGAGCAAAGATAGTCAAGCCCGACTCCATCGGTCTTCTTACCGTTGCCCGTCCCGAAGCACTTATCTGATGAGGTGATCGGATGAGAAAAAGTATCCCCATAATTTATTTGGGATATGACGCGGTAACGCTTTGCGAAATATGTGATGCCGACGGCGAAAACGGAATGGAGCTTAAGGAATTTGACGAGTTTACAAGGCTTATCGCCGTGAAAACAAGCGACGGGCTCACTACGCTCCGTATGTTTGGCTCAGAGGAGCGTCAGGTCACCCTGAACAAAGGCGAAACAGCTGTTATCGTTGCGGAAAACGAGCTTTTCTCCCCCGACGAGGTGCTGTATATTGATTTTGAAGGCAATACGGACGGCGTTAAGGTCTTTGCCGTATGCGGATAAAGTGAGGTAATAAAAATGGCGATAGTTGATGTATTCAATATGCTTACCGACGGTACGGCAACGGATGCACAGGCGGAAAACTGCATAATGCAGGCGGAGCTTATTATAAAAAGCTACTGTAACCTTGACGAGCTTCCCCACGAGCTTGCGCCCGTTACAGCGGCGATGGCTTCTGACATTTTCGACGGCGCAAAAAACGGCGTGAAAGCCATAAAGCAGGGCGATACGACCGTCACCTACAGCGACAGCTCCGCACATATGAACACGCTTTTGCTTCCCTATTTATCCGTGCTCCGCGCATACAGGAGGCTCAGCAAATGAACCATAAAACAGCAAAAGCCCTTAGGCTTTTAATGACTGACAGATGCGACGTCTACAGAGCGTCAAACGTGTCAAACGGCAGTATTACGGCGGAAAAATGGGACTGTGTTTACAGCGCAGTCCCCTGCCGTGTGTCTCAGCGACAGCTTCGCCACAGTGGTCAGACGGACACGGTGAACATCATCGATTACGATACGAAGCTGTTTTTGCCGTCGGGCTATAGGCTTAAACCATCCGATGCCGTAAAGGTAACGCGATGCGGCGAGGAAATATGGTACGCAAGCTGCGGCGAGCCGTTCATTTATCCGACTCACGGGGAGCATATGCTCAGAAGGAGAGACAGATTATGATATTGCTTTCAAATATAGTTACAGCCATTGCGGACAGGCTGAAAACGTCATATCCCTTGGCGCAGGTCTTTTCGGAGCAGGTCAGCGTAACGGGCGAGCATGAATGCTTTTTCATCGGAATTGAGCAGGTGAAGGCTGATATAGTGCTTTTCGACAGACGAAAATACGTATGTTCCTTCGACCTTACTTGTCTTGCTCCCAAAATTGACCCGACAGAGAAAAACGGACTTGACCTTTACTGCTTCGGCGCAAAGGTCATGGACCTTTTGGAGTACATAACCGTTGACGGCGATGTTTTGCGATTGCAAAACAGGCGTATGAAAAGAAAAAACGCCGAGCGCCGCATACAAGGTATGACCATGCACGGCGAAAGCGAGCTGCACATTTATTTTGATATAGAATTATTTGCCGCACAAGATGATAATGTTTTTGAACAGATGGAGCGGTTAGATATGGAGGTGGCAAATGGCAACATTTACTGATTATAATAAAGTCCTGCCGGGCGTATACGTACGCTTTCAGGGCAAAACGCAGGCATCGGGTATGGTCGGCACGCGAGGCATAATGACAATGCCTACAGAAGTGGATTGGGGCGCAGAAAACATTCTTATACATGTTACTCCGACACAGTTTGCAAGCGATGCTCTTCGTCTTTTTGGTTACAGCGCCGACAGCGCGGAGCTTTTATGCATACGGGAAGCGCTCAAGGCGGCAAGCGAGCTTGTGCTTTACAGAACAAACGGCGGCGGCACTAAAGCCACGGCGCAGGTTGGCGGTGTGACGGCGACGGCGCTTTACGGCGGTACGCGCGGCAACAGCATTAAAATAAGCGTTGAGCAAAACGGCGCACTTTTCGACGTTGTAACCGTGCTTGACGGCGCTCAGCTTGACAGGCAGACGGTAAGCGACGGTTCACAGCTTAAAGCTAACGGCTTTGTCACCTTTGAGCCCCATTCCGAGCTTACCGTTTCCCCTGCTGTTTCCCTCGCAGGCGGTACGAACATTGCCGTGACCGAGGCTGTATACGATGCGTATTTTGCGCTTATGGCAACGGAAAGCTTTAATACGATCACATATTGCGGAAACGATACGGCGATAAAAAATAAGTTTGCTGATTTCGTGCGCAGTATGCGCGAGGAGCAGGGACGCATGGTACAATGCGTGCTTTACGACTTTGACGGCGATTACGAGGGCGTGATAAACCTTAAAAACGGCGTTATACTCAGCGACGGTACAGTAGTAAACGGTGACAAGGCAGTTGCATTCGTAGCCGCCGCAAGCGCCGCGGCAAGCGTGAGCACTTCTCTTACAAACGCCGTATATCCCGACGCTGTAAGCGCAGACGTAAAATACAGCCCTTCTCAGCTTGAACAGCTTACGGCACAGGGCGCAATGGTATTTTATACGGACGGTCAGAGTGCGCGCATACTTTCCGATATAAACAGCCTTGTAACGCTTACGGATAACAAAAGCGTCGACTTCAAAAGCAACAGAGTTATCCGCGTTGCAGACGGCATAGTAAACGACGTAACGAAGCTTTTTACTCAAAGCTTCATGGGCAATATGACCAACAGTAAAAGCGGAAGAAGTCTTTTTAAATCATCGCTCATAAGCTATTTTGATAAGCTTTACTCCATGGGCGCAATTGAACGCGTGGATGCGCAGAGTATCAACGTACTGCAGGGCGCAACAAAACGCGACGTGGTTGCCGAAATAAGCGTTATCCCCGTGGACAGCATGGAAAAACTGTATATGAGTATAACTATTGAGTAAAGGAGGAGACAGGATGTATCTTAAAGCATCAGATACGGTCAGCGGCAGGCTGGGACGTGTTTATGCAACTATAGACGGACGTAATGAGGAGATGCTGTATGTAAAAAACATTACGGCAACTGCAATAAAGCATAAAACTCAGGTGCCTGTTATCGGCTCCGCCTCCGTGCAGTACAGGGCAGGCGGCTGGTCAGGCAGGGGCACGATGAGTATATATTACGCAACGTCGGTATTCCGCCGCTTGATGATAGATTATATCAAAACTGGCAAGGATACGTATTTCGATCTGGTCGTTGAAAACGACGACCCGTCCAGCTCCGCAGGCGGTCAGACAGTTATGCTCAAGGGGGTAAACCTTGACAGCATCGCGCTGGCGAGAATAGATATAGACGCCGAGGTGCTTGATGAAAAGATCGAGTTTACCTTCGACGATGCAGAGCTTTTGGAAGCGTTTAAATAAGCCTGCAAGAAAGGACGGAGAAAGCAACTGCGATCTCCGTCCTTTTCTTTAGGTAGCCGTATAATAAGGCTCCATCTGAAGAGGGAAGGAAAATATCGCCACCTAAGTTGTGACTAAAGGGTACAATACGATAGATTTGTTGCTTTGACATTGATTTATTGCTTATACACCTATTTCTTCTGCGGAGAAGAAATAGGCAAAAGAAGCCGTTTAGGGGAGGAAGGTTTCGATCCCTTCCTCCCCTAAATACCCCTCCTACTCAAACGACTTTTTCATCATTTTACCTACTCAAAATTTTATAACTTGGCTTTATGAAAAAGTGCTTTTTGCTTTGTCTGTAAAATATGCTTGGTGGGTTTTGACGTGATTTTAAAGCTTAAATTGTTGGTTTTTTAATTATTTTTTACCGCAAACATAGGTTCACCTCTTATCCGCTCCGCAAACTTTCTTCCATTTCACATTGTTTGTTGAGCATCGGGGATAAATGCTCCGCACGGAAACTTTTTTACTGATAAAACAGCCGTAAGCGTTGCACAGTGCCCTTAAGGACACTGTGCAGCGATATGCCCTATCGGGCGAGAGAGAGCTTTATATCATATCGCTACCGACCGCAAGGTTATATCGCGTTTGCGCGCAAGCATATCGCCAAATAAAATAGCATCTGTGGACACCGATGCAGTGCTTGCAAGAAAAAAGGACGGAGGAAGCAACTGCGATCTCCGTCCTTTTCCTATTTATTTGATATTGCTCTTTAATATGTGCCGCAGCGCTTTGCCGCATCTACGATCGCCTTGAAATTTTCAAGGGAAACGCTGTTCGGTATGGAATGGTCGGAGGAGAAGATATATCCGCCGTTTTCCTTAAGCTTCGGTACAAGGCGCTCGATCTCCGCAATTATTGCATCCTTTTCAGGCCACAAAACTGCATTTATACCACCGTTGAGCGTCAGCTTATCGCCAAATTCAGCCTTGATCTTCAGCGGATCCATTCCTGCCTTTATCTCAAGGGGATTGAGAGAGTCGATACCTATCTCCACAAGGTCGGGAACGAAGGTCATAATATCTCCGCAGGAATGAAGGCGAGCGAAAATTCCTCTGTTATGCGCCCAATCCACCGCTCTTTTATGAACGGGCTTAAGCATTTCACGGTACATATCAAGGGAGAAAAACGTCGTGTTTTTATATCCCATGTCGTCGGGCCAAGAAATGCTGTCAAAATGATAGCCTGCATCCCATATCATTTCAAAATGAGCGATACAGCGGTCAAGGTACGTATTGAACATATCCACAACCATTTCCGGCTCCTCATACATGGCGATAAGCAGATTTTCCGTGCCCATCATCCACGAATGCGTAACGTCGAAGCCAAACCAAAAGCCTGCCTCAACAAAGTCGCCGTTTTTGCGCCACTTTGGATATTCCCTTTCAAGATAGTTCCAATCTATTCTGTCGCGGCTGACAGTCATGCGAGATTTAGCTTCTTCCCATGCCTGCGGTGTCGTCACGGTAAAATCAATAAATTCAGGCGAGGAGTCCTCCTCCTTGAAATGCTTCATCGTAACGCCCCATCCGGATGTTGCAATAATGTATCTGTCCGTTTCCTCAAGCACCTTTCCGGGATAGCGGGGGGAAATATCAACGCCGATTCCCTGCGTTCTGTCCACATCGAAATAATCGCGCCAATCGGCATCCTCAGGCATTCCTTCCTTTTTCCAGCGGCGAATAGTACCTGCCCACGGGCTGTCGATTATGGGAATTCTGTCAGCTTCCTGATGGTTGAGCATTCTTGTCATGCGCTCTTTCGTTGTCATTGCCATAAAAATCGCTCCTTTCAGTTTGTTTTATTATATCACGCTTGACTTTGCTTGTAAATACGTGTATAATAACTTCATCATTTAACACTATAATATTCATTTTTTGATATTATCGGAGGTAATATGGAAACGCGCGATTTAAATTACGGCTCGTTAAGGATATCTACTCCTGCTTTTTTGCCCCTTGAAGCCGATACTTTTACGGCTTATTCCGCACTCGGATGGCATGAATGCAACCGTCTTTACGGCATTTCACGACCTAACGGCTCGGATGAATTTCTATTGATTTTCACGGTAAGCGGCGAAGGTGAGCTTGTCACAGAGGAAAAAACTTATACACTTTCTCCATCAAGCGTGGCTATCATTATGCCCAATGTTATGAATGAATACCGCACAAAGGTAGATAAGCTGTGGGAATTTTATTGGATGCACCCAACAGGTGCGGCGAGCGAACGAATTTTACGCTATCTTATGCAACAGCTAAAAGCGTCACAGGCGGCTGTCGCCTCCATGCCCGTTCACGTCTACGGCGATATTTTTGAGTCGATTTTAGCTTTTGAAAACGAAGCGCAACAAAAAATGAAGATATTTGAATATGTTTCCCGCATACTTTGCAGGCTTTGCCGCGATATGGAGGAGAGTCACACTCCCCATCGCCGCGTCAGCGAGCAGGTCATGGACTATATCGGCGCAAATTACGGCAAAAAAATCAAAATTAAGGATATTGCCGCATCTTCCTATCTTTCCATTCAGCATATGATAAAAACCTTCCGCGAGGAAACAGGCTACACACCCCACGCATATCTCAATCACGTCCGTCTTTCAAAAGCGCGTGAGCTTATCGTTTTCACGGAGCTTCCCATTTCCGCCGTGGCAGATGCGGTGGGTTTTGCTCAAACGAGCAATTTTATCGTCAGGTATAAAGAAAAGTACGGCGTTACACCGGGCGACGAACGAAAAAAATCATTGCAAATATAGCCGTTATGTGTTATACTAATTTAAATAAGGAATAATTTTTAAAGCACTATATAAAGAGGTATTTTTATGGCTCAAAAAGGCGAAGCAAAAAAGATTATCGCGACGAACAGAAAGGCTTTCCACGAATATTTCGTTGAGGATAAATATGAGGCAGGCATTTCCCTTTGCGGTACGGAGGTAAAATCGATCCGTCTCGGCAGTGTCAACCTCAAGGATAGCTATTGCAGTATCGAAGGCGGTGAAATTTTCGTAAACGGTATGCATATAAGCCCCTATGAAAAGGGCAATATTTTCAACCGCGATCCTGTCCGTGTTCGCCGACTTTTAATGCACAAAAAGGAAATAATGAAGCTTTTCGGCTACGTCAAGCAGGACGGGATGACCATAATCCCCCTGTCCCTGTATTTTTCAGGCTCTCGTGTTAAGGTCGAGCTCGGTCTTTGCCGCGGTAAAAAGCTTTACGATAAGCGTGACGCCGCCGCCGAAAAGAGTGCAAGCCGCGAGATCGACCGCGCCATGAAAGAGCGCTACTGATCGTTCGTTATGAAAAAGACCATTATTTTAAACGGCAAAGCCCTTGAATATGAGCTTACGAGGAAAAGCGTCAAAAATATGGTAGCTTGATATATTATACAATTCTAAATCTTAACATAACGAGGCATGAATTGATTTATTGCCGAATAATAACTAGTTTTGCTGTTGGCCTATCGTCTTGTAACTCGAAAAAGTTTCGTTGCTTAATTGGTTGACAATTTTTCGAACAATCGCTATAATAACACATAGAGGATGATTGTGCATGGGGAATCTTACTTATCAAAAAATTGCTAAAATGGCTAATGTAGCGGTATCCACCGTATCAAAGGCGTTGTCCGGTAGCAACGAGGTGAGTGAAGATACCGCTGCAAAGGTATATACCGTGGCTCTTAACTGCGGTTATTTTGAAGAGAAACGCATGCAACGGAGACAACTTTCACCAAGGAATCCCCTCACAGTAAGTTTGCTGGTTCCTGAAATTGACAGCACCGAATATTCTCGAACGGTAGCTATTGTTTATCGCAGATTAGAAAATCTGGGCATCGATATGAAACTTCACATCGTAGGCTTTGACTTGCAAAAAGAAACCGAGATGCTTGGCAAACTGCAAACTGATATTTCGGTTGATGGGATCCTTAGTTGCAGTATACATCCTATAACTTCTCCTTTAGCAATTCCCGTAGTACAAATGGCTTGCAAAGGACAAGTGGATTCGGTGTACAGCGATGTTTTAGGTACCATGAAAAAGGCCGTGAACTTTTTTAAACAGCAACAGTATCGTGAGATTGCTTTTGTGGGAGAAGAGAAAACCCAAGCCAAACAAAGAGCATTTTTGCAAGCCATGAAGGATGCAGGCTTTCCTGCACATGCAGCATCGGTATATACCGATGAAAAACGGTTTCAAGAAGCCGGGCGTTACGCTGTGCGGCGGATGATACAAAATGGATATATTCCCGATGCGATTATTACCCCTTACGACGAGATTGCCTTGGGTGTCATGGAGGAGTTGAATTACCACGATGTTGCGATTCCTCAGCGAGTGGCAATTTTGGGGTACAACAATACAAAATACGCTACTCTGCCGGAAATCGGATTATCATCTGTCGAACTGTTTGAAGAAAAACAATGTGAGATTGCAGTGAACTTACTTTTGGAACGAATCCGTGGCACTTTGAAAGATCCTCCTCAAGAAATAAAAATTGAAAGTAATCTGGTTTTGCGTCGCACTACCCGATTAAATTTATGAATTCGGAGGAATCATGATGAAAAAACTCGTTTCTTGGTTATTGCTGCTTTGTATTTTGAACACATTGTTTTCATTTGGTGTTTTGGCTGCTGAGGAGACCTATGTATACGATTTCAACAAAGAGGCAGGGGCTAAATGGAAGAGTAATTCTGATCGCGTGTTAAACCGCGATTATACCGTTTCTATTGACGGCGGTTCACCTCAAACCTTTTCTATGTGGATTTTGACGAACAATATTGGCGAGCCTCTGCAGGTGTATTCGCCCACAATAAATTTAGATACCGCTGCTTGCTCGTCGGCAGAGCTTTCCTTTACCTGTTGGCATAATGAAAAGTCAAGCGGTCCTGATCCGGATCTGAATATAAAGATTTATTATTCCACCGACAATGGTTTCACTTGGGAAAATGAATTGCCCATTACGGTAACCGACACCGGTAAAGTTGCTATTTGCGACCAAGATATATCAGTAAAAGGCAAGGTTTACACAGTAACCACCTCCAACATTTGCGAAGTGGTGAAAAATAAGGTGATTACCAATTTAAAAATCATTCCTTTTGATGGCGTCTATGCTGTCGGGGCTTTCCGCATTACTGATTTGTACATCGTAACAACAGGAGCCGAAGTGATTATGAACCAATATGTACCCACATTCAATGATTCACCTGTCATTCAAAAAATGATTGACGAAGCTCCTTCCGGAAGCGAAGTTACCATTGGAATCAACCCTCGCACCGGAGATCGCAATTGGGAGATCGGGCAAGCAATCCACTTACCTTCAGATATTACCGTATATATTGATGATGCTATTCTACGATTAGCAGATGACGTGTTCTGCAATATCTTTTATTCGGAAACTGCCTATGCCGAAACTTTGACTGCCGAAGAAGAACAGAAAAACATTAGAATTATCGGTAAAGGCAACGCGGTGTTAGATGGCGGAAATCATAACGGACAAACTGAATCCACAGCTGGTTATCCCGATATTGTGCAAAATACCTTTATCTTTTTCCGCAATGTTGACGGGTTTGAAGTGAAAAATCTCACGATGAAAAACTCTCGTTGGTGGGCAAGCACCTTCATTTTCTGTGAAAACGGGATCGTTGAGGACATTATTTTTGATGCGCGAAACACCGCACCAAACCAAGACGGAATTGATCTGCGTATCGGTTGTAACAATATCAAGATTAACAATATTACCGGTGTGACCGGGGATGACACCGTAGCCCTCACCGCCCTGCTTCATAAGTTTGATACCCGCTGGCTTGTGGAAGGGAAGGACACAAACATTCATCATATCAACATTACGAATATCCGAGCCTTGTGTTCCGGCGCTCACGGTGTAATTCGCTTGCTGGCTCAGGATGGTAATAAGGTGCAGGATATTACCATTGATACGGTGTACGATATGTCCATCGATAAGGGCGGTCCCCGCTGCAAGCAAGGGCTGCTTCGCATTGGTGAATCGGGATATTCCACCGTCAAACAAAACGAACCGGGAGATATCGATCGTGTTACGGTTTCGAACGTTACTTCCCGTGCGAACAGTGCCGTGTATGTGGGAACTGCAAATGTTTCCTGGGACAATCTCACAATACGCAATATCAAGGCGGTAGAAGGCACTGTTGTAGGAGGCAAGATATCTCTTAAAGATATGCCTGTAGCTCCCACACTTAACGGCGAGCCTTCTGCATGGGCAAAGGAAGAGATCTTCAAGGCTCTTGAAGCAGACCTCGTTCCCGAACACGTTAACAGCAATTACACAACAGACATCACAAGAAGTGATTTCTGCGATCTTATCATAAAGATGATCGAAAAGAAATCAAGCAAGGCTATAGCTGACGTAATCGCAGGCTATGCAGATGCAAAGGCTGACGTATCCTTCCCCGATACAGATAGCGCAAACGTAATCGCAGCAGCAAAGCTGGGTATCGTAAACGGCAGATCCAGCGGTGCATTCGATCCCACAGCAAATATTACAAGACAGGAAGCTGCGAAGATGCTTGCACTTGCGGCAAAGGTACTTGGCGCTGACATCACAGCAAGCGAAGTAGCCTTCGCAGACGCAGACGATATCTATGCATGGGCAAAAGAGTTCATTTACTATGTAAATACGATAGGTGTTATGAACGGCACAAGCACGACAACACCTCCCAACTTCAGCCCCCTTCGCACATACACAAGAGAACAGTCTATCCTTACGGTTTACAGACTTTGGGGTGCTCTGTAAAGACAAGTAAACAATAAGTATCCACCCGCATAGTGGGCGGATACTTATTTCTTCAAAACCGTTGTGTAACCAATCCATCCATTTTAAATCGACCGCGCCATGAAAGAGCGCTACTGATCGTTCGTTATGAAAAAGACCATTATTTTAAACGGCAAAGCCCTTGAATATGTGCTTACGAGAAAAAGCGTCAAAAATATCAATCTTCGCATCCGCCCTGACGGCTCCGTCGCCGTTTCCGCAAGCAAGCTCGTACCTTTAGCTGTCATTGAAAATTTTATACAGGCAAACAGTGACCGTATCATCAGCGCCGTGGAAAAGCGCGGGGACAAAGATACCTTCTCATTTAAAAACGGTGAAAAAATTGCGATTTTGGGCAAGGAGCGCGCCGTTTTTATTAGTAAAGGACAAAAAAATTCCGTCGAGCTTGCAGACGATAATATAATTGTGACCGCAACGGAAAACGCCGACGCAAAGCGTATTTTTGAAAGCTACCTCAAACAGCTTTGCCTTGACACGGTAACGCCGATTTGCCGCGAGGTCTATCCCTATTTTCAAAAATACGGCATTGCTTTTCCACAGATAAAGGTAAAGCAAATGGTCTCCCGTTGGGGCAGCTGTCATCCCGCAAAGGGCATTGTAACCTTCAGCTCTTACCTTATGTGCGCGCCCATAAGATGCGCCAAATACGTTGTGCTTCACGAGTTCACTCATTTTTTGCACGCAAACCATTCGAAGGATTTTTATCGCGAGCTTGAAAAAACCGCTCCCGATTGGAAAGCTTGCAAGCAGATTTTGAAGCAAGTGAAAATTCGATGAAATCGGCTATCGTACAGTCTCTCTTTTTCCGCTATACGTTAAAAGGATAGGAAATTTATATGCGTAGTGCCCTATCGGACGTGAAGTGGATTTAAATCATATCGCAACCGACCGCAAGGGAGGTTATATCGCATTTTAGCGTGAGTAAAAATATATCACGTTTGCGAAAGCAAATATATCGCCGTAAAAAAGTGCTTGTCAAGAAAAAAGGACGAAGAGTTTTAAACACTCTTCGTCCTTTTTGTTTCCTTCAAATTTGCTGCGCAAATATGATGAAAAATGCCGCAAGCAAATATTTTTAAATCCACCAACTATGGTGGTCTTTACTCCTTATGCCATATCGTCATAACCTTATTATCGCTGTTATCGTAGATATAGCGATGTCTCATTTTAAGCAAACGTATGCATCTGCTGAATGATACTGATTATTTCGCTGATACTGATCTCGATCTGTGCACCTTTTTCCGTCACGATTCGAATCAGTATATCATACCGCCCATCATGGCGCTCATGATCGCCATTTGTATCACCTGAATAAGCTCGTCGGGCAAGGATGACTTTTGGATATTCTCAAAAAACTTATCAAAGCTCATGCCTGCCATCCACTCTTCCTCGTCCTCGATAAAATTTGTCGGTATTACGATGGCTTCGCCGCCGTTTTCTGCCATTACGCTTTCAACGTTCAAGGCTATAGCTTCTTCGCCGTCAAGCATAATGGCAATTTTCGCCTTGCCGTACTCTTGTGATTGCACCACAAGTGAAACGGACATACTTTCATCAAGTCCAAGCTCAGCCATTGTATACTCGTCAATGTAGCTATCAACAAAGAGCTCAACCGTACCCGACAGTCTGCATTCCTTTTCTAAAAGCTTGTAGTCGATTTCCGTAGCCTTAATTTTCAGCAGCTCCTCGTCATATGCGTATACAGCCATCTCAAAGTCCGTCTTATCCTTATTTTTCGCCCCGCTTCCTTCAAGGAAAAACGTGTCATAGTCCTCGGAAATGACTCCGAATACGATTCCGAATTTGCCGCCGTCTTGAACAGTTCTGTAAAATACAGAGCTGTCATCATCAACAAATTCCATATCCCAGCCGATAATATTTGAACCGCCGTCAACATAGCTTTCAAGTATCAGATCAGTCTCATCGTCAAGAAATTCCTGCTCATCCTCGATCTCGGCAAGAATATTTTCAGCCTCATCCACAAACTCAGCCCATATTTGCTCGCCGTCGTACTCCTCATATGTATCTACCGTCGACATTATCTCGCAAAGCTCAAAAACAAGCTCCTTCAGCTCCGCATCTTCTTTAGCTTCGTTTATTATTGCCGTTGAAAGCTCCGAAAGCTCTCTGTCCGTAAACTTAACTGTCAGAACGGTGCATTTCTGCATAACATCGCCGGCGTTAAGTATATCCTCTTTCTTTTCCGCCGCTGTTATGAAGCTGAGATAGAGGGAAACGTACTTATTGATAAGTCTTGCCACCTTTGCACCGTCGGGAAGCATTTCAATTATATTTACGGAATCCGTCTCCGAAACATACTCCGCGGGAATTTTCAGCGCTTCAGCGAAAAATTCGGGAATCGACACATAGTGTACGCCGTTTTCCGCGTCAGATATGAGCGAGAGTGACGCCAGCATATCATCCTTCGCCAAAAGGCTCATTTCCTCGCGGCTAAGCTTGCCCTCCGTTTTTGCGCTGATCTTTATGACAAGGTCGTTCACCCATGACATATCCATGCCCATCGCCGCTTCCATCGCAGACACCGTGTCCTCGCCTGCTGAAACTCTCACAATACTCTCTGAGTCTGTGGCGGCGCTTTGTGCCGCATTTTTGTATGTATCATACATCGCTACGGCATTTTTCATAGCGGTAGTTATGCCTCGCTCCTGAACGTACTTAAAATATTCATGCGGTGCGGCAAAATTCTTCTTGAAAAATGCGCATGAACTCAATCCGAAAACCATGGCGCAAAGCAGTAAAATGGAAATCGCCGTGAAAATAATTCTCTTAATTGTTGTTTTCATATGTTTCCTCCCACAAAATGTTATTGCTTATATTTTAAGCTAATATTATTGTAGCATATATCAACACGGAAATCAAGAAATTTTTTCAGTTTTTATACACTTATTTTTACACTTAGCTCAAACTTCCGCTTCAATTTCTCTTTTTATCTCAATAGTATCAGCCGTTACGTTGCAATTTACGGCAATAATTTTAACCCCTTCCTCCTTTGCGCTTTTCAGCGCACGGGCAAAATCCCCATCCGTTGCGGCATTCGGGCGGAAGGTATGCACTCCTTCCATTTGCACCACGAAAATCACATACGCCTCATATCCCTGCGCCAGACAGCTTACAAGCTCACGCATATGCTTTGCCCCGCGCTGAGTCGGTGCATCGGGGAACATGGCAACGCCGCCGTTTTCCAGCGTAACGCCCTTGACCTCAACAAAAGCCCTGCGCTTACCGTCCTCGACGAATATATCAAAGCGCGACTTGCCGTACGTCACCTCACGGCGTATAACGGCGTTTTCAGAAAACAATCCGCACGTTTTAAGCCACTGCGCCGCAACGGTATTGACTACCTGTGAATCCATGTTTACTATAGCGCCTTCCTTTTCCACGGCGATAAGGTCGTATTCCGTTTTTCTTTCACCGCTGTGAGGACCGTGCAAAAATACCTTGCAGCCCTCTTGTAAAAGCTCTCTGCATCGCCCCGTGTTTTTCACGTGGACCGTCTTTTCCTCGCCGTTTATCAGCACGTTTGCGATAAATCTGTTCGGTCTTTTTAAAAATATTCCTTCAATTACGTTGCTGTATTTCATTTTGCACCGCTTTTCCCCGTTTTTTGCTGATTATATCATATATTTTATTGCATTACAAGAAAAATTTTTTTCAAAGGCATTGCCAAACGGCTGAAAAAGGTGTATAATAAATTATCTTAGCTTGAAGGATACCGCGCAAAGCGGTAATCATATATTTGCATAAAGGAGTATTGTTATGAAGAAGATCTACGAAGGAAAAACAAAGGACGTTTACAGTCTTGACAACGGCAACGTAATGCTCAAGTTCAAGGACGATTGCACAGGTAAAGACGGCGTTTTTGATCCCGGCGAAAATACTGTCGGTTTGACCATTGAAGGTATTGGTAAGGCAAATTTGCAGACATCCGTTTACTATTTTGAGCTTCTTAAAGCTGCAGGCATTAAAACTCACTATGTTTCCGCTAACGTTGACGATGCAACGATGGAAGTTCTCCCCGGAAAGGTTTTCGGTCACGGTCTTGAGGTTATCTGCCGCCTCGTCGCTACAGGAAGCTTCATTCGCAGATACGGCGAATATATCGCTGACGGTACTCCCCTTGAAGGCGGATACGTTGAATGTACATTCAAAAACGACGCAAAGGGCGATCCCCTTGTTACAAGCGAAGGTCTTGCCGCTCTCGGCGTAATGTCTCCTGCTATGTTTGAAAGCATGAAGGAGCAGACTCTCAAGATTACAAAGATCGTTGCTGATGACCTTAAGTCCATCGGTCTCGACCTTTGGGATATTAAATTTGAATTCGGCTACAACGGCGACGAGGTCATCCTTATCGACGAAATTGCTTCCGGCAATATGCGCGTTTACAAGGGCGATAAGATCGTCGAGCCCGTTGAACTTACAAAGCTTATTCTCAACAGATAAATACACTTCAAAAAAGCCATCTGCAAAGGCTACTTCTCATAAGGATGTTTGATTTCTCCTTGTAGGGACCGGCGTCCTCGACGGTCCGATAAGACATAATTGCATTGCAGAAGGCAAAGAATAACCCCGACAGATTTTAAATCTATCGGGGTTATTCTTATTTGAGCATATCATTGATTTTTTTCTTACATTCTTCCCAAGAGCCTTCTACAAAAGCATCTTTATACAACCTTAATGCCATATTATTATTCATAAATATCATAACAACATTGTTTTTTTCTTTTATTTTCTCAATATTGCTGTATTTTAATTTGCTGACTGAAGTATGATCTGTAAGAATGATTTCATCATCCAAAAATTCAG
>SVND01000027.1 GCA_015067075.1 Oscillospiraceae bacterium | reverse complement strand
ATAAATCCCATAAATTGTGCTATACTTATATATGGTGGGATACTCACAAGCATATGAATGTGATCTGGGCATGCTTCTGCTTCAAGAATTTCCACATCTTTCTGTTCACACAACTTACGCAGAATCTCTCCTATATCCTTTTTCAATTTTCCGTAGATCTCTTTTCTCCGGTACTTTGGAGCAAACACGATGTGATACTGGCATCTGTATTTGCTATGGGCTGTACTACGAATTTCATTATTTTCTTTTTTCATCAATTATGCCTCCTTGTATTTTGGTAATGCGGTCGCCAAACCACTACCATTATACTTGGAGGTTTAATTGATTTCAAGTCCTTTTGTTCTCTTCGGCTTGCATAAAGCTCGCCGGATTTATTTTCACTAAAGCGGTTTACCGCTCCCCCGGTAGAACCGGGGGTTTATTTCGACTACCAATAACAAAAAAAGAGCTGTTTTACAGCTCTTTTTTACTTATCAAATTACTATACCGCCGTTTGGGCTTATAACTTGCCCTGTGATAAAGCTTGCCCCCTGTGAGGCGAGAAACAGGGCAGTCTGCGCAATATCGTCGCATGAGCCGATTCTGCAAAGGGGAGTTTCATCGCAAAGCGCGGCTAAATCGTCGGAGGAAAGATTGGAATTCATCTCTGTGTCAATAACACCGGGTGCAATGCAGTTTACAGTGATTCCCGACGGACCAACTTCCTTGGCGAGCGCCTTTGTAAATCCGATTATTGCAGCTTTTGATGCGGAATATGCAACCTCACAGGAAGCGCCGCAAATTCCCCAAATCGAAGAGATGTTTATTATTGAACCGCTTTTTCTGTTTATCATGTGAGGCAAAACAGACTTACTGCAATTAAAGCAAGAGCCGACGTTTACATTGAAAATACGCGACCATTCCTCGAAAGACACGTCAGTTATAAGAGACTGCTTTGCGATACCTGCGTTGTTGACCAGAACGTCTATTTTACCGAAGCGGAGAGCGCAAAATCGCACAAAGACGCGGCGCTGTCGGGGTCGGACACGTCAGCCTTGAAGCTACATACATTGTATTCGGAAAGAGAGATTTCAAGTGCCTTTGCTTGCTCTTCGCTTTTGTTATAATTGATTACGACGTTATATCCGTTTTGAGCGAAAACTGTAGCGATAGCTTTGCCGATTCCGCGGGAAGCACCTGTGACGATAACGGTTTTATTCATTTTGATAAAAACTCCTTTATCTTTTCAACGGAGGCATCACTTATAATGTGTTCGATCTTGCATGCATCTGCATCTGCAGTTTCATCATCTACACCGATAGAACACAAAAAACGGGTAATAATGCTGTGCCGCTCGTAAATGCGGCATGCGATCTTTTTACCTTTTTCAGTTAAGGTGATATGATCGTGATCGTCGATATCTATCATGCCGTCACGCTTTAAAATGCCCATTGCACGGCTGATACTCGGTTTGCTGTAGCCTGTATGATTTACGATATCAATGGCGTGCAGACCTTCCTCTTTGCGCTGAAGAAGAATGAATATGGTCTCTAAATACATTTCGCCTGATTCATTCATTATAAAAGCTCCAATCGTTTATATTTGTTATATGCGCTCAAAAAGCTCGGTGCTGAAATAACGCTCGCCTGTGTCGGGGAGCACTGTTACAACGCGCTTGCCTTTGCCCAAAACTCTTGCAAGGCGAATGGCGGCGGCGACGTTTGTACCGCTGGAAATGCCGCACATAAGACCTTCAAGCCGTGCAAGCTTGCGAGCTGTTTCAATGGCTTCAGCGTCGCTGATTATGCAAATATGCTCATAAATTTCAGTATTAAGGTTGTCGGGGATAAGTCCGTCTCCGATACCCATCTGAAGATGCGTGCCGATACTGCCGCCTGAGAGGATCGCGGCGTTTTCGGGTTCAACAGCCCAAATTTTTATATCGGGATATTGGTTTTTAAGCGTTTCGCCGATGCCTGAAAGAGTACCTCCTGTGCCAACGCCTGAACAAAAGCCGTCGATGGGACCGCCGACCTGCTCAAGGATCTCCAAGCCCGTGTGATACTTATGTACAAAAGGATTATCGGGGTTTGTAAACTGCTGAGGAACGTATACGTTCGGGTCGGCTTTTGCCATATCAAGTGCAGTCTGCAAGCACTCTTCAATGCATTTGCCGATATCGCCTGCATCGTGGACGAGATGGACCTCCGCGCCATACGCCTTGACGAGCAATCTGCGCTCCTCGCTGACGGAGTCGGGCATGATAATACGCACCTTGTAGCCCATAACGGCGCCGACGAGGGAAAGACCGATACCTTGATTTCCGCTTGTAGGCTCAACAATAATAGTGTTTTCATTGATATCGCCGCGGCGGCGAGCCTCAGCAAGCATATTCATGGCAGTTCTTGTCTTGATCGAGCCGCCGATATTTACGCCCTCGTATTTAACAAGAATTTCTGCGCAATCTGGCTCGCATATTTTATTGAGACGGATCATAGGAGTGTGTCCTATAGCTTCTAAAACGTTATTATATACCAATTTGTTTTCCTCCGATCAATCAAGCTTTTGTTATTTTATTGAAAAAGCAAGAGCGGCTTCCCGTGTGACAGGCAGGACCTTTTGGGGTAACTCTCAAAAGGATGGTGTCGTAGTCGCAATCCGTTGCTATATCGTTGATGTAAAGAAAGTTGCCGCTTGTTTCGCCTTTGTTCCAAAGCTTTTGGCGGCTTCTGCTGAAAAACCACGCCGTGCCGGTTTTAAGGGTGAGGGAATAGCTTTCACGATTCATGTAAGCAAGCATAAGAACCTCGTTTGTATCGGAATCCTGTACGATGGCGGGGACAAGCTCACGGCCGTTGAAAATTTTATCGATCATTTATTATGCCTCCATAGCAGTAAAATGTACATTATATCTATTATACAACAAATATGAAATATTTGCAAGAAATATTTACCCTCGTTTGCACGGTAAAAAAATTGCGGCTAAACTGCTTATTTTGTGACTAAATCACGGAATCAGAGCAAAAAATATGGTAGAATACAGACAAACCTAAAGAAAAGGAGATAAATAAAATGTCAGTATTAAGTGTTAATAAAAATAATTTTGAATCCGTTGAGAAAAGTGAAAAGCTCGTTTTGCTTGATTTTTACGCCGATTGGTGCGGTCCTTGCCGCATGGTATCGCCCATAGTTGACGAGATCTCCGAGGAGCGTGACGACGTACTCGTTGGAAAGATAAACGTGGACGATGAGCCGGAGCTTGCAGAAAAGTTTGGTGTATTCAGCATACCGCTTCTCGTGGTGCTCAAGGATGGAAAAATCGTAAACAAGGCAGTAGGCGCAAGACCTAAAGCACAAATACTTGCAATGTTAGAGAGCTAATTGGCGAAGCTTTTTCTTGTCAAGTATTTTGATTCCCTCGCTACGGGATGAAGTCAATATTCCCTCGGATGCAAAATATTTCAGCATTCGGGAAACGACCTCACGAGCAGAGCCCATGTATTTTGCGATCTGCTCGTGAGTTAATTTTACAGTATCGGAGCCTGTTTTAGCCGTTTCATCCAGCAGGAAAATGGCAAGACGCTTATCGGTGCTCATAAACAGAATTTGCTGCATGACCCACATAACGTCGGAAAAGCGGCTTACGGCAGTTTCAAGTGCGAATATTTTAGCTTCGGGCATACGGTTTGCAAGATCCTCATAAGCGCATCCGCCCACAACGAAGCATTCGCTGTTTTCCTCGGAGTCAACGAAAACGTCGAAGGTTATGGTGCTGAGAACGCATGATGCAGACATGATACACATATCACCGGGGAACAGTCGGTAAAGCGTTATTTCCTTTCCTTCATCTGAAAGAAGATAGAGCCGTAAAGCGCCTGTTTTAACGAGAATTACGCCCGTACAGTTGTCGCCGTTGTGAATATTCGTGCCTTTTTTAAAATATACGTTGCTTGACGAGCGAATAAAGGTCGCTTTATCGTCCTCGCTCATTTTATCCCAAAAGGGAAATGTTTTTTCAAAAAGCTCGATTTTTTCTTTGTTGTCCATATTAACTCCTGAAATTAAATCGTTATTACTTCTCCGCAAGACAGATAATGAAGCTTGCTTATATATTGCTTCATAAAATCAAACTGTTCCTTTCCCGTGCAATGACAAGTAAAATATTCCGTGTCAAAGCGTTCGAGTATTTTCGCAGCGTTTAAAAGGGAAGAGCCGAGAGGAATTTTTGAAAAGTGGAAGCCGCCTATGAGCGCCGTTGGCTTAAACCAATCGGTAATATCAATGATGCCTTTATGAGAACAGCCGCTGAAAAGTATACGCTTTTCATTTTCCGTTATTAAAAGATACTGCTCGTGGCGAAAATCGTCTTCAATGAAATCGTCGCCGACCTTTTCCGTTAATCCGAAGCTGCCAAAGGAGTGCTTGCGCGGCTTTTCGTTGCAGGTGAAAAGTGATATGTTTTCGTCGATAATATATGAATCGTCGGTGAAAACAATTCTGTCGCTGCTTCGTAAAGCAACGTCAAGACCGATATATTTATTTGAGCCATTATAATGCGGTAAAAAAGCGTTTTTGTTGATGTAGACTTTGCTTTTTTGATTTACCTTTAAAAAATGAGCAAGACCTCCGCCGTGGTCGTAATGACCGTGGGAAAGGATAGCAATATCAACATCGGTTAAGTCAATACCGAGTTCTTTTGCGTTATCGGCAAAAGCTTCGCTTTGTCCCATATCAAAAAGAATGCGATGCGATGATGCTTCAATATAAAGAGAAAGACCGTGCTCGCTTTTAAAGCGTGGATGAGAAGAAGTGTTTTCCATCAAAGCTGTAATTTTCATAATATCACCCGATACCTGCAACATTTGCAGGTGTTTTTTTGATTATAGCACGGTTTTTTTTGATTGTCAATATTGGTAAATATAATAGATGTAAAGAAATAATATTTATGTTGACAAAAAGAAAAGAAAATGATATAATTATAAAGAATGTGCGCTGTTGCATAGCCATGTAGAATTTGCAGAATTGTAGCAAAATTAAAAAGCAAAAAGACAGTAGAATGGAAGGAAAGTAAAAAATGACACAGACACAAATTATTTGCGCAATTTTCCTTGTGATATTTGCGGCGATAATGATTGCTATCGGCGTAATATCATCGCGTAAAGCGAAAACACTCAACGGATTTTTACTGGGCGGCAGGAATATCGGACCGTGGCTTTCGGCATTTTCATATGGCACGGCTTATTTTTCTGCCGTTGTTTTTGTTGGATATGCAGGAATGCACGGCTGGAATATCGGTATAGGTGCACTTTGGATAGGTATTGCAAACTCGCTTATCGGTTGTCTTTGCGCTTGGGCTCTTTTGGCTAAAAGAACGAGAAGCATGACCCGTACGTTGGATACGAAAACTATGCCCAGCTTTTTTGAAAAGCGATATGTATCGCGCGGCATGAAAATGTATGCGGCAGTTATAATTTTCGTGTTCCTCGTTCCTTATGCCGCCGGCGTATATAAAGGACTTGGCACGCTTTTTAGCGCAGTTTTCGGCGGGAACGAAAACCTCTGTATGCTCATCGTTGCCGTTTTAACGGCTATATATCTTATTCTCGGCGGTTACTTTGCAACGTCTGTCAACGATTTTATTCAGGGAATAATCATGATTGCGGGAATAATAATTCTTGTTTTCGCTATCGTTATGCGCCCCGAAGTTGGAGGACTTGCGGCGGGATTTGAAAAGCTTGCCGCTGTAGAAAATGCAGATCTGCTCAACGTCTTCGGCGGTGACTCCGCAAGCTTTTTGCTTGTGAATATAGCGCTGACAAGCTTCGGCGTTTTCGGCTTGCCGCAGATGGTACATAAGTATTACGCTATAAAGGATGAAAAATCCATCAAAATCGGAGGAATCGTTGCAACGGCATTTGCGTTCATCATCGGATTTGGCGCATATTTTATCGGACTTTTCGGAAGATTTTTTGCAGAAAACGGCGTGTTGCAGGTTATTAAAGAGGACGGCACGGTATTGTTTGATAACGTAATTCCCAATATGCTTATTACAGCACTGGGCGGAAGCATGGCAACGAATATACTTTTGAGCGTGATCCTTCTTTTATTGCTTTCCGCGTCTATGTCAACGCTGGCATCAATCGTGCTTACCTCAAGCTCTGCCGTAACAGTTGACCTTATTAAAGAAGCAAAGCCGAAAATGTCCGAAAAAAGCACGGTGCTTTTGACGAGATTATTTTGCTTTGCGTTCGTCGCGCTTTCATACATATTTGCAACGATGAACGTCTCGTTTATAGTAAATCTTATGTCCTTCTCTTGGGGCATAGTTGCAGGCTCGTTTATCGGACCTTTTATTTGGGGTATATACGCAAAGTGGATAACGAAGGCAGGTGCTTGGACGGGGCTTGTATCGGGACTTGCCGTTGTCGGCATCGCCGTAATAGCAATAACCTGCGTAAGTGGCTTTGATGCGGCAAAGAGCTTTGCGCCTCAGCTTGGCGTTGCGGCAATGGCTGTATCCTTTGCTATAACACCGATAGTAAGCCTTTTTACAAAAAAATATTCTAAAGAACATACTGATGCAGTTTTTGCTGCAAATAAATAATGTCTGACGAAAGGACGAAAAACAGGCATGGAGCATATAAAAATCGAAAATCGTTTTTGGGACAGGGAAATGGAAACGCTTTCCCGCAAAGAAATTGAAAAAATTCAGCTTGAACGCTTGCAGGCGATAGTTAAATATTGCTATGAGCGCGTTCCGTTTTACACAAAGCGTCTTGACGATGCAGGCGTAAAGCCTGAGGATATACGCGCACTTGAGGATATTGAGCGTATTCCGCCAACGACAAAGGCTGACCTTACGGCAAATTACCCCTATGGCTTGTTTGCCGTTCCGAGAAAGGAAGTGGTGCGTATCCACGCATCTTCAGGTACGACGGGAAAGCCAACGGTCGTCGGATACACCCGCAAGGACCTTGACACTTGGAGCGAATGCGTTGCGCGTGTAGCCACTATGGCAGGCGCTACGGATGAGGATGTGGCACAGATATCCTTCGGCTACGGTCTTTTCACAGGGGCGCTTGGCCTTCATTACGGCCTTGAAAAAATCGGTGCATCCGTCGTTCCTATTTCCAGCGGAAATACGGAAAAGCAGGTAATGGTCATGAAGGATTTCGGAACGACGGCTCTCATTGCAACGCCATCCTACGGACTTTACATGACTGAGGTTGCCCGCGATATGGGTATCAAAAGGGAAGATCTCAAGCTTCGTTTGGGTATATTCGGCTCTGAAGGCTGTACTCCCGAAATGAGAGCGCAGATCGAGGAGAATATCGGTATATTCGTTTCCGATAACTACGGTATGAGCGAACTGATAGGTCCCGGTGTATCGGGTGAATGCTTGTATCGCGAGGGCTTGCACTTTGCGGAGGATCATTTCCTTCCCGAAATCGTCGATCCTGACACTCTTGAAAGAAAAGCACACGGTGAAAAGGGCGAGCTTATAGTTACAACACTTACAAAACAGGCGTTTCCGCTTCTTCGCTACAGAACGAAGGACATCACTCGCTTGAATTATGAAACGTGCAAATGCGGAAGAACTCATGCACGTATGGACAAAACAACGGGCAGAAGCGACGATATGCTTAAAATTAAAGGTGTAAACGTATTTCCGTCACAGATCGAAAGCGTAATTATGGGTCTTGACAAGATAAGCCCACATTATCAGCTTATCGTCAGACGTGAGGGCTTTTCCGATACGCTTGAAGTCGTTGTTGAGCTTGCGGATGCATCAGTGCTTGAACGCTACAGCGAGCTTGAAGCGCTTCAGAAGCAGGTAAGATCAAAGCTTCACGTTGTGCTCGGACTTGATACGAAGGTATCGCTCGTTGAGCCGAGAACTATTGAAAGATTCCAAGGAAAAGCAAAACGTATCGTAGATTTAAGAAAAAAATGAGAGGTTTGAATATGAATAAAAAATTGATGATAGGAAATGAAGCTGTTGCCCGCGGTATTTTTGAAGCAGGCGTAAAGGTCGTTTCCAGCTATCCCGGCACACCAAGCACGGAAATTACTGAATTTGCATCAAAATACAGCGAGTTTTACAGCGAATGGGCACCTAACGAAAAGGTAGCTCTTGAGGTTGCGGCAGGCGCATCTATTGCAGGTGCAAGAAGCTTTTGCGGCATGAAGCACGTTGGACTTAATGTTGCGGCAGACCCACTTTTCACCTTGTCTTATACGGGTGTCAACGGCGGTCTCGTCATCGGCGTTGCAGACGATCCGGGCATGCATTCTTCCCAGAATGAGCAGGACTCCAGAAACTATGCGAAAGCGGCGAAGATCCCAATGCTTGAGCCTGCTGATTCTGCTGAATGCTGTGAGTTTACAAAGCTTGCTTACGAAATCTCGGAAAAATATGACACACCCGTTTTGCTCAGACTCACAACGAGAGTCGCTCATTCCCAGAGCCTCGTTCAGCTGTCCGAGCGCGAAGAAAGGGAGCTTTTGCCCTATGAAAAGATGCCGGGTAAGTACATAATGGCACCTGCGGCGGCAAGAGTAAAGCACCCCGTTGTTGAGCAGAGAACCTTGGACCTTGCGGAATATTCCGATACGTCCGATGTTAACAGAGTTGAGTATTACAGCAAAAAGATCGGTATTATTGCTTCGGGTGCTGTCTATGAATATGCAAAGGAAGTTATGGGCGAAAACGCATCTTATCTCAAGATAGGTATGCCGTTCCCGCTTCCGAAAAATAAGATCAAGGAATTTGCGGCAAACGTTGACAAGCTTTACGTTATCGAGGAGCTTGACAGCTTTATCGAGGATTATGTAAAAACTCTTGGAATTGAAGTTTGCGGCAAGGATATTTTCCCCGTCTGCGGTGAAATATTTGCTGATATGATAGCTGAAAAGCTTCTCGGTAAAAAGCCTGAATTTGAAGAATGTGACGAGGAAGCTCCTGTCCGTCCGCCTGTTCTTTGTCCAGGATGCCCGCACCGCGGCGTATTTTACATCCTTGCAAAGAAGAAGCTTTACGTCAGCGGCGATATAGGCTGCTACACTCTCGGCGGAAGCGCTCCGCTTTCCGCTCTTGATACCACCATATGCATGGGGGCATCCGTTTCCGCGCTTCACGGAAGAAATATTGCAAGACGCGGCGAAAGCGAGAAAAAGAGCGTTGCGGTTATCGGTGACTCCACCTTTGTGCATTCAGGTATCACGGGTCTAATTGATATTGCTTATAACGGAACTAATTCCACCGTTTTGATCTTGGATAACAGCATAACAGGTATGACGGGACATCAGAATAACCCTACAAACGGTCTTACTATCAAAAACGAGCCTGCAACGGCTATTGATATTCCCGCACTTTGCAAGGCTATAGGTATTTCTCACGTTCAGTCCGTTGACCCTTATGACCTTAAAGCCTTTGAAAAGGCACTTGATGAGGCGCTTGCAACGGAAGCTCCCTCTGTAATAATAGCAAAACGTCCATGCGCACTTTTGAAATACGTCAAAGCAAAGCCTGCTTACAAGGTAAATCCCGATAAGTGCAAGGCTTGCAAAATGTGTATGAAGATAGGCTGCACACCGATCTCCTTTGTTGACGGTAAGGCTAAAATTGACGATGCTCTTTGCGTAGGCTGCGGACTTTGTGCCGATGTATGCCCCTTCGGTGCAATTGAAGAGTAATGAAAGGATGGTATGTAAGATGAAAAATATACTTATTGTCGGCGTTGGCGGACAGGGATCACTCCTTGCAAGCCGTATTGTCGGAACCGTCCTTATGTCACAAGGACTTGACGTTAAGATCTCCGAGGTTCACGGTATGTCACAGCGCGGCGGTTCCGTTGTAACATATATCCGTGCCGATGAAAACAAAGTATGCTCTCCGATAATCGGTTTTGGCGGAGCTGATATGATAATTTCCTTTGAGCTTCTTGAAGCTATGCGATGGCTTCCGTACCTTAAAAAAGGCGGTCAGATCGTTGTCAACGATCAGAGGATAGACCCTATGCCAGTTATAATGGGTGCGAAGGAATATCCGAGTGATATTCCCGAAAAGCTTGCGGCGAAGGGCGCAAAGGTTGAGGTAGTTGACGCTTTGACTATTGCTACTGAGCTTGGTCAGCCTAAGGCTGTAAACGTAGTCCTTCTCGGTAAGGTTGCGGCTGAAAGCGGAATGGATAAGCAGCTCTGGCTTGATGCGCTCAAAATGTGCGTTCCTGCGAAGTTTATAGATATAAACCTTAAAGCGTTTGAGCTTGGATATTCAAAATAACCAACGAGAAAGGATGATAATATGAGCTGTTTTTGGAATGAAAAAGAAGAAACTATGTCCCGTCATGAGATGGAGCTTCTTCAGTCGTACAGACTCATTGAAATGGTAAGACGTATTTATAACAACGTACCGTTTTATAAGCAAAAATTCGATGAAGCAGGCATTAAGCCTGAAGATATCCGCGGAATAGAGGATCTTTCTAAGCTTCCGTTCACATATAAGCAGGATATCCGCGATAACTATCCGTATGGACTTTTCTGCGCGCCCCTTGAGGATGTTGTCCGTATTCACGCATCTTCAGGTACAACAGGCAAACAGACGGTCGTAGGCTATACACAAAAGGATATAAACGATTGGAGCGACTGCGTTGCGCGTGCGCTTTATTCCATAGGCACAAGAAAAAATGATTTTGTTCACGTTTCTTACGGTTACGGCTTGTTTACAGGCGGTCTTGGCTTGCATTACGGCGCTGAAAGAATGGGTGCTATAACAATTCCCGTATCTACGGGTAATACGAAGCGTCAGGTTCAGATTTTCCAGGATTTCGGTTCTTCTATCATATGCTGCACGCCTTCTTACGCTCTTTACATTGCCGAAACAATGGAGGAGATGGGCGTTGATAAATCAGCTCTCAGCCTTAAGGCAGGATTTTTCGGAGCAGAGCCGTGGACAGAGCAGATGCGCGAGGAGATCGAGCGCAGACTTGGCATAAAAGCCCGTGATATTTACGGTCTTTCTGAAATTTCAGGTCCGGGTGTTGCTTTTGAATGTATTGAAGGCAAGGGAATGCATATCAATGAAGACTTTTTCATTCCTGAAATTATCGATCCCGATACGGGCGAAGTGTTGCCCGAGGGCTCTTGGGGCGAGCTTGTATTTACAACTGTTACGAAAGAATGCATACCGCTTCTCAGATACCGCACTCGCGATATTTCTTGCCTCACTTACGAAAAGTGCGAATGCGGCAGAACGCTTGTCCGCATGAAAAAGCCCAGCGGCAGAACTGACGATATGCTTATCATCCGCGGAATAAACGTATTCCCGTCACAGATCGAAAGCGTACTTTTAGAGCTTGGCTACGCAACGCCGTATTATCAGCTTATCGTTGACAGAAAGGGCAATCTCGACACACTTGAAGTTGACGTTGAAATGACGAACGAAATGTTCTCCGACGAGGTTAAGGGACTTGAGAGCGTTGAGGCTGAGATAAAGCGCGCCCTTGACAGCACACTTAACATTTCAGCTAAGGTAAAACTTGTTGAGCCCAAGAGCTTGCCGCGAGTTGAAGGCAAAGCAAAGCGCGTTATTGATAACCGCAAAGCGTAATTTTAATATAAAATGAAAGGAATGCTTCTACTATGACAATTAAGCAGATTTCGATTTTTGTTCAAAATAAACAGGGAAGACTTGCAGAGATAATTGACATCCTCGGTAAAAACAATATTAACATCTGTGCGCTTTCAATTGCGGATACTACGGATTTCGGTATTTTGCGCGTTATCGTCGATGAGCCTGACAAAGCAGAACAGGTTTTAAAGGAAGCGGGACTTGCCGTAACGATAACAAGCGTTATAGCTGTTGGTATTGATGACAATCCCGGCGGACTTGCAAAGCCCTTGCATATTTTATCTGCAAAGAGCGTTACTATTGAATATGTATATGCGTTTGTATCAAAAAGCGATCATAAAGCATATGTTATTATCAAGGTTGACGACAAGGACAAGGCGATTGAGGCGTTGATTGCAAACAACGTGCCCGTTATGAAGCATGAAGAGTTGAACAGATGGCTGTAAGAAATTATTTTGGATTTTCACCTGAGCTGTTGGCTTTGAGCGACAAAGCGGAGACACTTGCACGTCCGTATTTCGACAGAATTGACGAAATAGCCATGGCAAATCAAATGAAGGTTCTTTCCGCATTCAGAAATAAATGCGTATCCGAAAGCCATTTTACACCTTCAACGGGATATGGCTACAGCGACAGAGGCAGAGAGGTTCTTGACGAGGTTTACGCCGAGATCTTCGCTGCGGAAGCGGCTCTTGTTCGCCACAATATCGTATCTGGCACTCATGCTTTGGCTATTGGACTTTTCGGCGCACTTTCTCCGGGGGATAAAATGCTTGCCGTCACAGGTAAGCCTTACGATACGCTTGAAGAGGTCATCGGCATTTCAGGCGACGACCCTCATTCTCTCGTGGGCTACGGCGTGATATATGACCAGCTTGAGCTTTTGAACGACGGTACCATCGATTACGACGGGCTTTCCGAAAAGCTTAAAGAAAAAACTCGTATGGTATATCTTCAGCGCTCCCGCGGCTATTCAACTCGACCGACGCTTACCGTTGAAGAAATAGGCAAGCTTTGCAAATTTGTCAAAGCGATAGACAAGGATATTATCATAATGGTTGATAACTGTTATGGTGAATTTGTTGAGCTTTCCGAGCCTACGGAGGTTGGCGCTGACCTTATATGCGGCTCGCTTATCAAAAATCCGGGCGGCGGTATGGCTGATACAGGTGGATACGTAGCGGGCAGAGCAGACCTTGTGGAAGCTGCGGCTTGCAGACTTACAGCTCCGGGCATAGGAAGCCATTGCGGTGCAAGCCTCGGTCAAAACAGGAATATGTTCAAGGGAATTTTCATGGCTCCTCATATAGTTGCGCAGGCTGTAAAAACTGCTGTTTTTGCGGCAGCACTTTTTGAGCTTATGGGCTATGAGACGTTGCCGAGATATAATGAAGCGCGTGCCGATATAATTCAGGCAATATCTCTTAAAACGGCAGACGGACTTATTGCATTTTGCGAGGGCATTCAGATGGGCGCTCCCATTGACTCTTTCGTACGTCCCGAGCCGTGGGATATGCCGGGATACAGCTCACCTATAATCATGGCGGCAGGTGCTTTTACACAAGGCGCTTCCATCGAGCTTTCGGCAGACGGACCTGTGCGTGAGCCGTATACTGCGTTTTTACAGGGCGGTCTTACCTATGAAAGCGGAAAAACGGGCGTGCTTTTAGCGGCAAAATCCATAATGTCGAGATAAAATCAAAAAAAATTGGAGCATTTTTAAAGTTTTTTAAAATAATACTTTACAAATGCTCTTTTTTTGTATAAAATATAAGGTGAGAATATTAAAAGAGGAGTCTTGTGAAGTGGATGTATATAAAAGAGTGCTGATTAAAATCAGCGGCGAAGCCCTTGCAGGCGATAAAAAAACAGGATTGGACTTTGATCTGATGAAAAAGGTCTGTCTTGAAATTAAGGAATGTGTAGATCTCGGAGTACAGGTCGGTATCGTTGTCGGCGCAGGCAACTTCTGGCGTGGCAGACAGGGACAGGATATGGACAGAACGAAAGCAGACCATATGGGAATGCTTGCAACAGTTATGAATGCACTTGCGCTTGCCGATTCCCTTGAAAAGGTCGGCGTATCTACAAGAGTGCAGACCGCTATTGAAATGCGCGCTTTTGCAGAGCCGTATATAAGAAGCAGGGCTGTCCGCCATCTTGAAAAGGGCAGAGTCGTTATCTTCGGTTGCGGAACGGGAAATCCGTTTTTCTCAACGGATACTGCGGCTGTTTTACGTGCCGTTGAAATAGATGCTGACATCGTGCTTTTGGCTAAAAACGTTGACGCTATCTATACTGACGACCCAAATAAGAACGCTGATGCCGTTAAGATCGAAAGCATGAGCTATCTCGATATTCTTAAAAACGGTCTTGGCGTTATGGACAGCACGGCAACATCCTTGAGTATGGATAATAAGCTTCCCATACTCCTTTTCGGACTTGACGATCCTCATAATATTGTAAGAGCTGCTAAAAAAGAAAAAATAGGTACCATAGTAAAATAAATTTTTAAAGGAGAAGTAATAATGGATAAGGTATTTACAGAAGCTGAAAACAAAATGAAAAAGGCAAATTCCGTTTTGGAAGAAGAATTCGGCACGATTCGTGTCGGACGTGCAAACGCAAAGGTTCTCGATAAGATAACTATTGAATATTACGGCACGGTTACACCGCTCAATCAGGTAGCATCTATCAGCTCTCCCGATCCGCGTACACTTCTTATTCAGCCTTGGGATGCATCCACACTTAAGGCTATTGAAAAGGCTATCTTGGCGTCTGATCTCGGTATCAATCCGACAAACGACGGCAAGAGCATTCGCCTTGCATTCCCTCCGCTTACGGAAGAGCGCAGAAAAGAGCTTAGTAAGACCGTTAAAAAAGCTTCCGAAGACGGCAAGGTAGCTCTCAGAAATATCCGCAGAGATATGATAGACAAGCTTAAAGCAATGAAGAAAAAGTCCGAAATAACAGAAGACGATCTTGCAAACGCTGAAAAGAAAGCTCAAAACCTTATTGACAAGTATACGAAGCTTGTTGACGAGCTTACAGCGAAAAAAGAAAAGGAAATTATGGAGATCTGATGAAGCTTTTTAAGGATAAAGAAGAAAGCTTAAATTCAGCAGCCGTGCCGTCCCATATTGCAATTATTATGGACGGCAACGGCCGTTGGGCAAAAAAACGCGGATTGCCGCGTATGGCGGGTCATACGGAGGGTGTAAAAACTCTTAAACGTATTGCCAGATATTGCGGCGAGATAGGCGTGAAATACCTTACGGTCTATGCTTTTTCCACGGAAAATTGGAAACGGCCGAAGGAAGAGATCGATAATCTTATGAAGCTTTTGAAGCTTTATATAGGTGATTTTAAAAAAGACGGAAACGTGGATAATATCTGCGTTAAGGTCATTGGCGACGTTTCGCGTTTTCCCGATGACGTACAAAAGGAGATCGCTGACGTTATGGAAATAACAAAGGACGGTACGAGCATTTGCTTGAATATCGCCCTTAATTACGGTGGAAGAGCAGAGCTTACATACGTCATGCGTAAAATTGCCGAGAAGGTAAAAAACGGCGAGATCACCGCCGATATGATAACGGAGCAAATGCTGTCGGAGGAAATGTATACCGCAGGTATGCCTGACCCCGATATAATAATCCGTCCCAGCGGTGAACAACGTTTGTCGAATTTCCTTTTGTGGCAAGCCGCTTACACGGAATTTTGGTATTCCGATGTTTTGTGGCCTGATTTCAAGCCTGAAGACCTTGATAAAGCTATTGCTGATTATAACAATCGAGAAAGGCGTTACGGCGGAATATGATCTGCACTTAACGCATAATATGTAACGTTTGATGACGTTACATGAAAGGAAGGGTATTGCACGATGCAAAGTAGCACAAAGGAAGCTATGGATAAAAAGAATAATCAAATGCTAAAGCGTGTAATTACAGGATGTGTAGGCGCGGTTATTTTAATAATTGTTTTTTTTGTATCCAATACGCTTGTTTTGAATTTTGCAATGGCACTCGTTTCTATACTTTCTTTGTATGAAATGTTTGTCATCACCAAATATATTAAGCATATTGAGCTTATGGTGCTCAGCTTTGTTTTTGCGGCGGCTGTACCGTTTTTAGCTTCAACTACGACAAAGGTGCTCATGTTCCTTATTTTCTTGCTTGTTTTTGCGCTGTTTTCAATGCTGGTGCTTAACCAAAACAGATATAAGCTTGAGCAGATAGGTACGATCTTTTTACTTTCAATTATAATTCCGTTTTTCTTTTCCAACATAGTTTTCGTGCGAAGATTGGAAAACGGAGAGGTGTATTTTTGGCTGATCTTTCTCGGAGCATGGCTCAACGACATTTTCGCATTGTTTTCGGGTATGCTTTTCGGAAAGCATAAATTAGCACCTACCATAAGCCCAAAGAAAACGATCGAAGGAGCTATCGGCGGACTTATTGGTACTGTATTGGGCTTTGTTGTGTTCACTTTCGTCGCAAAACTTATCTGGAATGTTGATTTTATTATCTGGAAAATGATAATTCTTGCAGTCGCTTGTGTTATTGCAGGTGTGATAGGTGACCTTTCCGCATCTGTTATCAAGCGTCAATTTCAGGCTAAGGATTTTGGTACTCTGATGCCGGGTCACGGCGGCGTTATGGACCGTTTTGACAGCATTCTTTTTGTAGCACCGCTTGTATATTGCGTGCTCAATTTTACTTCACTTATAAAATAAGGAGCATCTGAACGATGCCTATCAGAACAAAAAAAACAGAAAGAATTTCAATAATCGGCTCCACAGGCTCAATTGGCACGCAGACTCTTGAGGTTGCGGAGCATCTTGGTTTAAAGGTAACTGCCCTTGCCGCAGGAACAAATATAACGCTTTTAGCAAAGCAAATTGAAAAATTTTCACCGCAGCTTGTATCGGTCGCCGATGAAAAAACAGCTAAAGAGCTTGAAAATCTTTTAGGTAGCAGCAAACCGCAGATAATGTACGGAATGGACGGACTTTGTGCCGTTGCCGCCGATACGGATGCGGACACGGTTGTAACTGCCGTTGTTGGCATGATGGGGCTTTTACCGACTATGCGCGCAGCAGAAAAGGGTAAAACTATTGCCCTTGCCAATAAAGAAACGCTTGTTGCAGGCGGCGAATTTGTTAAAAATGCCGTTAAAAAAAGCGGCAGTATCATTCTGCCTGTAGATAGCGAGCACTCTGCTGTTTTCCAATGTATGCAGGGTGGAAGCGAAAACGTGAGAAGAATTATTCTAACGGCGTCGGGCGGAGCTTTTTACGGCAAAAAGAGAAGCGAGCTTGAAAATGTGACTGCTGACGATGCGCTTTTGCATCCCACTTGGAAAATGGGTAAAAAAATAACCGTTGACTGTGCAACGCTGATGAATAAAGGCTTCGAGGTTATCGAAGCAATGCACCTTTTTGATATGCCTATATCGAAGGTCGACGTAACCATTCATCGCCAAAGCATCGTTCATTCAATGATTGAATATGAGGACGGCGCCGTTATTGCACAGCTTGGTACGCCTGATATGCGAACGGCAATTCAATACGCCATGACGTATCCGCAAAGAATGGAAGGCTTAAACGGAAGACTTGATTTTACAAAGCTGTCAGCGCTGACCTTTGCAGAGCATGACAGGGAAAACTTTCCGTGCCTTGGCTATTGCATTGAAGCGGCAAGGATGGGCGGCATAATGCCTGCTACCGTTAACGGCGCAAACGAGGTTGCAGTTGATGCGTTTTTAAAGGGTCAGATTTCCTTTGCAAAAATTGCCGATATTGTGGCATACGTTCTTGAAAACGTTGAAAATCACAGCATAAGCTGTCTTGAGGACGTTTTGGAAGCTGACGCCAATGCTCGCGCTGTAGCAAAAAGCTTTATAAAATAATAAGTGTATTATGGATAAACTAAACCCCGTGAGTGATTTTCTACACCCACGGGGTTTTATCAGGCAAAAAGTTCTTTGTTTAATTGAGCGCGCATATTAAGTATGGCGTCGCTGTTTTTTGGATACTCGTCGAAATGAAGCTCTGCGCCTAAGGTGCGGTCTAAAAATTCCTTTGCATATTGAACACCCTTTTTGTCAGCCAAAAGCTGTAAAGCGCGCATATCCTGAAGTGCTTCTCCAAATACAACGAGACGAAGTGATTCAATAGGCTCGCCGTTTTCGTCGGGGTAGACCACGAAGCTGTCACCCGACGGAAACGCTTCGCCTGCATCTGTCACCTTGTACGGGTCGATTGCAGATTTTGAAAGCTGGGTGAACCAAAAGTTGTAGCCCCATTGTAAAAAGCCTTCAATATCAAATTTGAAAAGAAGTGTACCTAAAATGCGGCTTCTGTATGATGGCATTGCCATAAAGCGGTTTGGAACGAATTTGTTTTGACCGCAACAGTAATATGCCCAAAGAGGTGAAACTCTGTTTTCCAAAAACGGTTTGATATGATTTAAGGAGACGACGGGCGTTTGAACAAGACCCTTTTGATAAAAATCATATTTTGAAAGCGCATCAAAACGGCGCATATCCTTTGTACTTGTCAAAACAATATCCAACGCATTTTTGTAAGCGGGAATATCTTCCTCGTTTGGCTCGTCGGAAACGTGGAAAAAGCACTTGTCGGCAATTCCTTTATCTTTGAGGTAAGATACGAGCTCGGAAAGGAAGACCTTTAAAAAAGAAGAATATTCCTCGGAGCTTGCATCGGTTTCCCAACCAAAAATGCGCTTATATTCACCGTTTTCGTAAGCCATAATTTTCGGTGCGTGAAGTGCACCCCATTGGGTGAAAAGGTGAGATATCTCAAACCATTCAAATCCGCAGGAAAGGGAAAGGTCGATCCATTTATCTAAAAGGGAAAAATCAAAGCTGTATCCGCCGTCAGACTTAATAACCTTTACGAGCTGTACCGTTGGGCGTTCGCCGCCGATCTCCGTATCTAAAGGCGGTGTAAAAACGGGCGTCAAGATCATATTTTGACCGTGCTTTGCCGCAGTGCGCATAAAGCTTTCAACAATGCGCCAATATTCATCAGAAAAGACCTCACAGCCGTAATGAACGGCTAAGCAATCGCTGTGAAACCACTGGGTGCAAATGAGTTTTTGCTTCGGCAAGCTTACAGGCAAAACGGTCAGCATAAAATTAACCGTTTCTGTTTTACCGCTTGAAAAAGATATTGAAATATCGTGATTTCCGAAAAAATCCGTAGGTTCAACGGTGAACCAAAAAGCGACGGCAGTTTTCGACGGAATATGCTCCAAGGGTTTTACGGGATAGAGAACATCTGGAAAATTGCCGGGCTGAATTGATATGTAATCCGCATCGTGTTTGTCAAGGTAAGCGGGAAGCTTGCTCGGTACAAAGCCAACGCGCCTGACTGATATATCAAGCGTTGATGAAACGGATATGGCAACGTCTGATTTTTTTTCGGAGTAAACAACGGCTTGAAAAGAAAAGCGTTCTCCGCATAAGCAAGAGGCGGAAGTGAACGGTTTGGGCGCAGGGGAGTCGGGAAAAATTTTTTCAAGAGAACTGCAAAGAGTGATCTTCATATTAACAGTGCCTTTCAATTGCCTTATCGGCGGTATATGTATATATTATACTACATTCTTCCCTTGAATACAATAACAAAATTATAGCTTAAAAGAATAATTGCGAAAAAAATATTGCGCCGATAACGGCGGCTATATCACCGATAACGGCTGATAAAACTGTGTGGCGAGTTTTTTTTATGTCAACGCTTCCGTAATATACGGCTATAGCGTAAAATGTTGTCTCCGTTGAACCGCACATAACACAAGCGGTAACGGCGGCAATACTGTCTGCACCGCAGGAAGTGATTATATCATTTACAACGGCGATACTGCCGCTTCCTGAAAACGGACGCATTAGCGCAAGGGGAATTACCTCGGACGGAATATGCAGAAATGAAGTAACAGGATATAAGGCAGATGAAATAAGCTGAAAAAATCCGCTTGCACGGAGCATTGATATGGCGAAAATTATACAAATGAGCGTTGGTATAAGATTAAATGATGTTTCTATCCCTTCTTTTGCTCCGTCAACGAAAGTATTGAATACAGGAAGCTTTTTTGAGACACCGTAAACAATAATTACACAAATTAAAACAGGGATAATTGCTGAAAAAATATAATTCATTTCCTTTTCTCCAAAAGCTTTTCGGCTGTAAAGGCGCAAATAAATGAAAAAACAGAAGTGCACCACACCGCAGGAATTATTGCAGTAGGCGAAGCTGAACCTGCCGCACTGCGTAAAGCTATCATTGTAGTGGGAACCAATTGAATGGAAGCTGTATTCATTACAACGAATAACACCATGGAGTTAGTTGCAATGTGTGAACCGTCTTTTTTTAATGCTCTCATAGTTTTGAGCCCCAACGGTGTTGCGGCGTTGCCGATTCCTAAAAAATTAGCTGAAATATTCATAGCTGCAGCTTCGATCGCTTCGTTATTGTTTTTTTCATCGGGAAAGATCCAAAAAAGAATGGGCTTAATTTTTGCTGTTATGGATTTAATTATTCCTGCTTTTTCTGCAATTTTAATTATGCCTGACCAAAGTCCCATCATACCCATCATTCCTATTGAAAGCTCGACTGCACTTTTAGCGCCATCTGTAACGGCGTTGCTGACAAAATCTATACGTCCTGTAAATACCGCGATAACTACAGATGCAATTATCATAAAAAACCAAATTTTATTTAACATGATTATATTAAGCCCCTTTTTATGAAACAATATTTTATTGCAATTAAAAAAGTAAATTTTTGCAGAGTAAAAATAGTTGTTTTTTTAAAAATATTTATATATATATTTATAAATAAAATGTATGAAAAGCGTTGATAATAAAGCAAAACCGACTTTTTTTCAAAGAGTGAACTATGTGTAAAAATTTTCGTCAAAAAGGTTTATACTTCTGCGTAAAAAGTGACAAAATGCGGTTTACATTGCTTTTACAATGTGATATCATTATAAAAAATCCGTAATTGGGGAAAATTTTAAATTAAAGGAGAAAAAAATATGAAATCTATTGGCATGGTAAGAAAAATAGATGAACTTGGAAGAATCGTTCTTCCCATCGAACTGCGTCGCACACTCGATATAAATGTTAAGGATCCCGTTGAGATTTTTGTTGACCAGGAAATGATCATCCTTAAAAAGTACAATCCCTCCTGCATTTTCTGCAACGAATATAACGATGTTATCTCTTACAAGGGCAAGAACATCTGCCGTCAGTGTGCAAAGGAAATGGGCTTGGCTGCAAGCAAATAAATCAAATTCAAAGGCTGTGCAATAGCACAGCTTTTCTTTTTGCTATAATTCTATTTATAACAGGTGAAAATAGAACAAAAAAACAGTTGAAAACCTGCATTTTGTGTGGTATTATATAATACAATGGTTGTGCTAACAAAACAAGGAGGGACTGTTTTGGACAACAGAGCAATAGCTGTCTTTGATTCGGGACTTGGCGGACTTACCGCTGTTAAAAGGATTGCTGATCTGATGCCGAATGAAAGCATTATATATTTCGGTGACACGGGACGAGTGCCTTATGGAACGCGCTCGGAAGCAACAATAATCAAATATGTAAAACAGGACATAAATTTTTTATCTGCATTTAACGTAAAAGCTGTTTTGGCGGCATGCGGCACGGCAAGCACAGTTGCTTTGCCTAAAATCGAGCTTGATAACGATGTAACTGTAATGGGCGTTTTCAAGCCTGCGTGCAGCGCGGCGGTAAAGGCGACAAAAAACGGCCGTATAGCTGTTATCGGCACGGCAGGTACTATCAAAAGCGGCGCATATGAAAAAGAGATACTGAGCCTTTTGCCCTCTGCAAAGGTTATAAGCAAAGCGTGTCCGCTTTTTGTACCTATCGTTGAAAATGGTCATACAAGTAAAGATGATATAATTGCTAAAACCTTGGTAGAAGAATATATGAGCGAGATAAAGCAGTTTGGCGCAGATACTGTTATTTTAGGCTGTACCCATTATCCGCTTTTAAAAGAAGCAATTGCAGATTTCATGGGCGATGCTGTTTTAATCGATAGCGGCGCGCAGGCGGCAGTAGCCATGGGTGAATTTTTAAAAGAGCGCGATATGCTTTCTGATAGGGAAAACAATGGTGAATTGAAGCTGTATGTCAGCGATTATTCAGCGGGTGTGTTTGAATCCTTGGCATCTGCATTTTTGGAAATGGAGCTTGAAAACACAATAGAAACCATAGATATTGAAAAATTTTAGGAGTGCGTATTATGAAAAAGAATGTTAAAACTTTTTGCAATCCTCTTGATATCAATTATGAGTACCGCGTATATGACGAGGGCGGTCCCGTCTGCATTGAAGCGGCAGACCCTGTTGTTGTCACCTTCGAAAATGATTACTATCTGTTTTCCTCTGTAACGAACGGATATTGGGTATCCGATGATCTTGTAAGCTGGGAATTTATCGAATGCGATAACAGCAAGCTCCCCAATATCTTCGGTTATGCGCCTGCCGTTATGGTATATGATGGCGCAATATACTTTCATCAAGGCTATCACGATAAGAACCTTTTCAGAAATAAAACCCCTAAAGACCCGAACACTTGGGAGCTTGTAACCGATAACTGCTATCTTGGACACGATCCGTTCATGTATTACGATGTGATAGACGACCGCATCTGGGCGTCCTACGGTTGCGGCGACGGCACGGAAGAATACATAAAGGTCGTTGAGATAGATAAGACGACTATGGAGCCGATGGGTGAGATATATAACTGCATTTTCTACGATCAGAAAAACCGTGGCTGGGAGCGTCCCGAGGATAACCATACGTCGGAAGGCTGGGGCTATACGGAAGGCTCACAGATTTTGCGCCGAGGCAACAAGTGGTATTTGACGTATTCAGGCTACAGCCTGCATAAATGCTATGCAAACGGAGTTTACGTATCTGATTCACCGACAGGGCCGTATGAATACGCACAAAACAATCCTGTTTCCCATAAAAATACAGGCTTTATCGGCGGAGCAGGTCACGGCTGTCTTTTTGAGGATAAGTACGGAAATTGGTGGAATGTAACGTGTGCATCTGTTTACGTATCGCATCCCTTTGAAAGAAGAGTAAATATGTACCCCGCAGGCTTTGACGAGGACGGTCTGCTTTACGTTAACACGTCTTTGTCTGATTATCCCATAACATTGCCATGTGGTAAGCGAGACCACCGTGCGCAGAATACGCCTTATATGCTTTTGTCGAAGGACTGCAAGGCGACTGCATCTTCCGTTGAAACGGCAATGCCCGAAAATGCTATGTACGGCGAAGCGGTTTTGTCAACACAAGTGCCTGAAAGCCGCTATGACCATAGAGCTGAGCTTGCTTTCGATGAGGATATACGAACGCTTTGGGCGGCATCTTCGCGAAATGCAGGCGAGTGGCTCAAGGCTGATTTAGGCAAAGAATACGATGTTAAGGCTATCCAGCTTAATATTCCAACGTATAACGTGCAAACGCAAAGCGCACAGGAAAAGTATCACGAGTACACCGTTGAGTATTCATCGGATGATGTAAATTATACCGCTGTTGTCGATACGAGAGGTAAGATGCGTTTTGATCCTCACGCATATTATGAAACAGATATTAAGGCGCAGTACGTTAAAGTGACGTTTTATCATGTCGCCGGAGGCGGCTTTGCGGCAATATCCGATTTGCGTATTTTCGGTTTGTCCGACGAAGATGTGCCTGCTATGCCAAAAAACGCAGTTGCCGTACGCGATGAGAGCGATAACAGAAATTGCACTCTTACATGGGATAAGGCTGAAAATGCAGACGGCTATATAGTAAGATACGGTATTGCGCCCGACAAGCTTTACAATCAGTATCAGGTCTATGAAGAAACGGCGGAAATACGTACGTTGACTAACGGAATTTCTTACTTTTTCAGGGTAGACAGCTTTAATAAAGCGGGAATATGTAACAGTGAAGTTTTGAAGGTAAAATAAAGGAGAGCAAAATGGAGTTATACATTATAAGACACGGCGATCCTGATTATGAAAACGATGCTTTGACAGAGCGCGGATGGAAAGAGGCGAGAGCATTAGGTGAGACCATGGCGAAAATCGCGCCCGACAAAATATACACCTCACCTATGGGACGAGCCAAGCAAACGGCAGAGCCGACGCTGAAGGCGCTTAATATGACGTCATCGGTTGAGGAATGGACGGCAGAGCATTGGTTTTATATGCAGTTTCCCGATTACGATAAGGATAAAAGCGGATTTAAATTTGATCTGCAAAACGGCGTAACCGATTTTTACGATTACAGTACGATCGGCAGGGAAGAGGTTTTAAGCAATCTTGTAAAAGGCTCCGATGAGTTTTTGGCAAGACACGGTTACGTAAGAAAGGGTATCGTCTACGAGCCCGTAGCGCCCACCAACGAAAAAATTGCAGTTTTTTGCCATGCGGGCTTTGGCAGTGCGTGGATAGCACATCTTTTAGGCATGCCGCCTGAATACGGTTATCTTCGCTTCAATTTGTTTACAACGTCGGTGACAAAGTTCGTATTCTATCAGGAAGGCATAAGCCCCTATGTACGAGCTATATGCGAGAGCCTTAACGACGTAACGCATAAAAGCAGAATCGTAGACTGAAAAAACAAAAAATTATTATTGATTTTTTGATATATATATGTTATAATTTCGATAATTCGCGTTTGCGTAAAAAAACAGGAAAAGGAAGTACAGTTATGAAAACAACCTTAACACGAATTTTTGCGTGTATGCTTGCTGTAATGCTCTGCTTTACTTTCGTAGCTTGCCAGCAGCAGCCCGCAACAGACGACCCGACTCCTACTGAGAGCGCACAGCCGACACAGCAGGATACACCTACGGAAACTGAAGCTCCTACAGAGACGGATACTCCTACCGCTGAGCCGACTCCGACTGAAGAGCCGAAGCCCACGGATTATCCGAAGCTTCCCGAAGCGGAACAGGTAAAAAAGCTCAATATGATCGGTGACGAGCCTGCACATAATACAGACTTCTCCGAAGATTTTGAGGGCGAAGACTACGATGATGACGTGATCTTTTCCTTCAGCGATATCAATATCGTTGATACGACTGAGCTTGGCGGCAATAAGGCTATTCACCTTGCAGGCGGTGAGCGTATTATAGTTTCTCCCTCCAAGGCATATAGCGGCGAAAGAGTTGTCGTAAAATTTAAGATCAAGATCGATAAGGTAGCGGAAGAGCTTCCTGTCGACGGAAATTTCCAGTATGCAAACGAGATTTTCCACCTTTGCGCCGATGAAAGCGGAAGAATTGGCTCTTCCAATTACTATTCTGCTAAATTCAGAATTTTGCAGGAAAACGCAAAGCAGATCAGATTTTTCGGTTATCTTACGGATATCGGCGCCGCTGACTCCATGGGATACGATGCTGACAAAAATCCTCTTTTTGATATGTATGCAACCTACGACGTTGAGCTTACATTTGAGCCTGAGCGTTGCTTTATCGACATAAACGACGGTCAGATCACGGCAAACTTTGGCAATACACGTGACAATATCAATGATTTCGTTCTTTACGCTCGTCAAGGTGTTGACATTTATCTCGACGATATTCAGGTTTACGAAACTGATATGCCTGAATATGAGATTCCCGAAAATATTCAGTATTTCCTCGATAACGACCTTATGACGGGATTTATTGACTATTACGCAACGGAACACGGTGTCTTCCTTGAAAGACTTTCTCATGAACAGCGTATCCGTTACGGCTCAAACACGCTTACACAGGTAAATACCTGCTCAACCATCGACGTATTTACAAACACGAAGAATTTTGAGCTTACATATAAGGTAATGGAAAGCGGATATTCCGCACATTGGGAAACAGGATTTGACGTATTCGTCAACGGTGTACAGCAGGACGTTCCTTATGTAACGACTACAAAGAACAACGTCTACACCTTCAGCTTCACATTGCCTGCTGGCTCTGCTGAAAACAACCGTCTTACGATTTATTTCCCGCCCACAATTACAGCGGCACTTCTTTCCATCAGATATGACGAGGGTGCAAAATTTGCTCCTGTTCCGAAAAACGGCAAGATCATCTGTGTCGGCGACTCCATCACAGAAGGCTCAGGATGTATTTCTGGCGCGGCTGTTTACATGAACCATATTGCCCGTGCATATAATCTTGAGCTTCTCAATCAGGCTGTTTCCGGCTGGTCCTTCGATGATTGCAACATCATGGGCGACTATGAAAACTTCAAGGCTGATTACGTATTCATCGCAAACGGAACAAATAACTTTGCAGGCGGTCATTCCGACAAGGAAAATACTGTCGGTATGCTTGAGATACTTGTTGATGAATTGCTCACCATTGTCAATGAAAAATTCCCAGATGCAAAGATCTTCGGTCTTGCACCTATCTACCGTGAAGACGAAATAGGCACAAACTTCAATCTCCGCGATGTAAACGATGCTCTTATGACGTATTACGGCGCATACGACGACGTCGTAGCTATCGACTGCTATGAATTTTGTCCCGGTGTAGCTGAAAACTTCTTCGGCTTCATGCTTCACCCGTCCTCTTTAGGTCATAACATTTACGGTCAGAACCTTCTCAACGCGGTTAAGGATCATATGGGTATCGAGCTTGATACTACGGATTGGCAAGCCGCGGCCGACGAGGCTCTCAAATAAGAAAGGTGATTAAAATGAAAAAAGTTTTATCTATCATTCTCACAGTTGCAATGTGCGCCATGCTGTTTTCGGGCATATACGTAAGCGCTGATACACCGTCCGATTGGGCTGTTACAGAGGTCAACGAGGCTGTATCTGCAGGACTTGTCCCCGAACACATCAACAGCAAGTACCAAAGCGACATCACACGTTCTGATTTCTGCGATCTTATCATCAATATGATCGAGAAAAAAGCAGGCAAGGCTATCGCTGACGTTATTGCAGGCTACGCCGATGCAAAGGCTGACGTATCTTTCCCCGATACAACTAGCGCTAACGTCATTGCCGCCGCAAAGCTCGGAATCGTAAACGGCAGAGCGAGCGGTGCGTTCGATCCTTCCGCAAATATTACACGTCAGGAAGCTGCTAAGATGCTCGCTCTCGGCGCAAAGGTTCTCGGCGAGGATATAACGGCAACTGCAGTTGATTTTGCCGATGCAAGCACTATCTACGATTGGGCTAAGGATTTCATTTACTATGTAAACGGAATCGGCGTTATGAAGGGTACGAGCACAACGACTCCTCCGAACTTCAGCCCTCTGCGCACATACACAAGAGAGCAGTCCATTCTCACAGTCCTTCGTTTGTTCAAGGCTGTAGGCGGAACTGCCGCACCTGTTGAGAAAGTAATTCTCGACGACAATTTTGAAAGTGGGAGCTACAACGACGATATGATATTCTCTTTCTCTGATATTAACGTAATTGATACAAACCTTATGGGCGGTCAGAAGGCTATCCAGCTTGCAGGCGGCGAGCGACTTTATCTTTCTCCGTCTTCATCTATGACTGATGAAAAGATCGTTCTTAAATTTAAAATGCGCATTACAGAAATGCCCGCAACATTGGAAGCTGATCAGAATTTCCAGTTCGATAATGAAATTTTCCACATCTGCGCTGATGAAACAGGCAGAATCGGCTCTGGTAACTATTGGTCCGCAAAATTCCGTGCATTCAAGGAATCTGACTCTACTGTAAGATATTTCGGCTATCTTACCGATGTCAATGCGGCTGACTCCATGGTAATGGACGCTGAAAGAAACTCCGTATTCAACATCAACGAAACTCATGATTTTGAGATCACATTTGAGCCTGAACGCTGCTACATCAGCATGGACGGCGGCAAATATACTGCAAACTTCGGTAACGCAAGAAACGGCATCAACGATTTCTGCCTTTACACTCGTACAGGCGTAACAGTGCTTCTTGACGATTTCAGCATTACAACAAGCGCTATGCCCACATACGAAGTACCCGCAAACATCAAAAAGCTTATGGATGCAAACTGCATTACCGGCTACCTTGATTATCACGTAACAAAAGAAGGACTTATTTTTGACCGTCTTTCTCACGAGCAGAAGGTCGGCTACGGCACAAGCTCTCTCACAATGGTAAATACCTGCATGACGGTTGATATGTTCACAAACACACGCAACATATCTATTTCCTATAAGGTAATGGAAAGCGGCTATCCGTCGGGCTGGACAGCAGGCTTTGACGTTCTTCTCAACGGCGTAAAGCAGAATGTTGAATACACTCGCGTTGTAAAGAACAATACTTACACGTTCACTTATACACTTCCCGAAAATGCAGCTGAAAATAACCGTCTTACAGTTTACTTCCCGCCCACGATCCTTGCGGCACTTTCCGACATTAAGATCGACGACGGCGCAAAATATGTAGCAGTTCCTAAAGCGGGTCAAATGATCTGCATCGGCGACTCGATTACAGAGGGATCGGGATGCATCTCTGGAGCTTCTGTATATATCAATCACGTTGCTCGCGCTTATAACCTTGAGCTTCTCAATCAGGCTGTTTCCGGTTGGTCTTTCTCTCGCCTCAACATTATGGGCGAATACGAAGGCTGGTCTCCGAAGTATGTATTTATCGGTAACGGTACGAACAACTTCGCAGGCGGTGTTGCTTCCAAGGATGCCGCTTATAAGGAAATCGAAGACGGTATCGTAACGGTTGTCGAAGCTATCCATAAGATATTCCCCGAAGCGAAGATAATCGGTCTTACACCTATTCACCGTCACGATGCAGCCGGCGTTAACTACAGCCTTAAGGACGTAGCTAACAAGATGAAGGAAGTTTACGCAAGATACAGCGACGTTACTGTAATCGACTGCTATGATTTCTGCCCCGACGAGGATGAGATCCATCCCTCCAGCGCAGGTCACGACACATACGGTCAGAACCTTCTCAACGCTGTAAAGAGCATCATCGGTGCAACCGATACAACAGATTGGCAGAAGGCTGCTGACGAAGCTCTCAAATAAACCTTATATATAAAACATCCGCTGAATTGCTTCGGCGGATGTTTTTTCTCTTGCAATAAGCGAGTATATATGCTATAATATAAAATAATGCAAATGAAAAGGACAGTATTATTATGGGGAAAATTACAGCTATAGCAAATCAAAAGGGCGGAGTCGGAAAAACCACAACGGCAGTGAACCTTTCTGCATGCGTCGGACTTTCTGGCAAAAAGACCTTACTCGTTGACTTTGATCCGCAGGGCAACTCCACAAGCGGATACGGAATTGATCGAAAGAAAGTCAGATATTCCTCCTATGATATTTTAATAGGGAAGGCGAAAGCCCGTGAAGCTGTAATTAAAACGGAAGCGCCGAATGTCGATATTATTCCGTCGGCGATAGCTTTAGCAGGTGGAGAGCTTGAAATTGCTCAGCTTCAATCCCGTGAACAGCTTTTAAAAAATGCTTTAGCGCCTATCCTTTCCGATTATGATTTTATTTTTATTGATTGTCCGCCGTCACTTGGACTTTTAAATCTCAATGCGCTTACTGCGGCAAACTCCGTAATTATTCCCATACAATGCGAATTTTTCGCCCTTGAAGGACTTTCGCAGCTTATGAATACGCTTCGTATCGTAAAGCAAAAGCTTAACCCCACCCTGGATGTGGAGGGTGTTTTGCTGACGATGTACGATTCGCGCCTTAATTTAACTGCACAGGTCGTAACGGAGGTCAAAAAGTTTTTCCCGGGTAAGGTTTATAAATCTACGATACCGCGCTCTGTAAGACTTTCGGAAGCGCCGGGCTTTGGACAGCCCATAACGCTGTACGACAGCAGATCCAAGGGCTGTCACGCATACATAGATTTTGCAAATGAATTTTTGAAAAAGAACAGATAACAGGAAGGTAAATGAAATGAAAAAAGGCGGATTGGGCAAAGGACTTGGTTCGATTTTTGATAACAATATAGAAGAGCTTGAAAATGCTGATATAAGAACGTTGCGTATAAGTGAAATTGAGCCTAACGCTCAACAGCCTCGACGTATTTTTGATGAGGAGAAGCTTGAGGAGCTTGCAAATTCCATCAGAGAGCACGGTGTTATCCAGCCGCTTATCGTTCGTCAAAAGGAAAACGGAAATTATGAGATAGTTGCAGGTGAAAGACGCTGGCGCGCATCCCGCATAGCTGGACTTGTTGAAGTTCCTGCAATCGTGCGTGATTATACGCAGGAGCAGACGATGATGATCGCGATGATCGAGAACCTTCAAAGAGAGGATCTCAATCCTATCGAAGAGGCTGACGGTTGCAAATTCCTTATGGAGCAGTGCAATATGACGCAGGAGCAGCTTGCGGAAAAGCTTGGTAAATCACGTTCCGCCGTTGCAAATTGCCTTCGTCTTTTGAATTTACCTGAAAAAGCACGTCAGTACGTTTCTGACGGACTTCTTTCCGCGGGTCACGCAAGAGCTGTGCTTGCCGTTGAAAATACGGATGTGGCAGAGCAGCTTGCGGAAAAAATCGTGAAAAACGGTATGTCCGTGCGTCAGGCGGAAGCAGAGGCTCGTCTTTGTAATATGCCGCCGAAGACAAAATCTGAGAAAAAAGACGAAACACCTGATTATATATCTGCCCTTGAACGAAAAATTACGGAGTCTGTCGGCAGAAAATGCAAGCTTACCTATACGAAGCAAAAGGGTACTCTTACTTTGGAATATTACGGTAACGATGATCTTTCACAGCTTTTGGAGCTTTTAGGAGTTTACGATGAGTAAAAGGGTAGTAGTCGGCATGAGCGGCGGCGTTGACAGCACCGTTTCTGCGCTGATCCTTAAAAATAGCGGATACGACGTTGTGGGTGCGTGGCTTCGCATGACAGATGACGTATCGGGCTTTGATAAAGCGAAAAGCGTTTGCGATATGCTTGATATCCCACTATATATGCACGATATGCGCGATGTTTTTAATAAAAACGTCGTTGCGCCTTTTATTGATGCATATGTAAGCGGAAAAACGCCGAATCCGTGCATAATCTGTAACCCGACCACAAAAATAAAAGGGCTTGAAATGGTTGCGGAAATCAACGGTGCACAAAAGATTGCCACGGGGCATTATGCTAATTTAGGGGAAAAAGACGGACGTTTTTTTCTTATTCGTGACGATAATCCAAAGGATCAAACTTATTTTTTATACCGTTTGACGCAAAAACAGCTATCGAAGCTTATTTTTCCTCTTTACGGAATGGAAAAATCCAAAGTTAAACAGCTTGCCGCGGATGCAGGATTTCATTTTACAGCCGAAGCTAAAGAGAGTCAGGAGATATGCTTCATTCCCGACGATGACTATATTTCGTTTATTAAAATGCATACCGATAAAGGATTTGAATGTGGAGATTTCCTTGATATAGAGGGGAATATTCTCGGCAAGCACAGCGGTATTGCAAGATATACAGTCGGTCAAAGAAAAGGATTGGGAATCGCTCTCGGAAAGCCTGCTTATGTTATAAAAAATGATCCCATATTGAATACGGTGACTTTAGGGGATAACGACGATCTTTTCAGCTGTGAGGTAAATATTACCGATGCAGTTTATATGTCAGAGCAGATGCCCGATGTGCCGACACAGGTTTTTGCCAAGATAAGATACGCGGCAAAGCCTGAAAAAGCCGTATGGTATCCTATGGATGAAAAAAATGCGAAAATAATTTTTGAAAAGCCGCAGCGTGCCGTAACGTCGGGGCAATCCCTCGTAGCTTATATTGATAATATGCTTTTTGGCGGCGGATTTATCGTTTGACACACTTTTGCCACATTTATCTTGCATTAAAGCCGAAGACAACGTCTTGAAAAGCGAAAGAAAATGCGTATAATAATATATATAATCGAAATCGAATCGTGAAGGAGTTTTCATATGGACAACTATAACGGAAATAACAATGGGTTTAACGATGTTTCCGAAAACCGTGCACAAAATGAACCTGTTCAGCCTCAGACAGGTGACAGACAGATCGTGTATTACACAAGACCTCATCAGTATATACCCGAGCCGCCGAAAAATCAAAAGCCGAAAAGAAACGGATATAAGATAGCGTTTTTCTCAACGATCGGCGTGCTCGCCGCCGCTTGCCTGATATATGTGTTTGTTGCAGGATTTAACCTTATAAACAGCTATAATCAGCCGCCTTTAAGCGGTGATGTTCATAGAACAGAGCCTACAGCAACAACTGCGCCTACTCCTACTGAAGTTCAAAAAGACAATAATGAAACTAAAACGGATGATAAAACTGAAAATTCAGGATCAGGACTCAGCTCCATTTTTGAAACTGAAAGTGCCGACGGTAAAAAAGTCCTTTCTCCCGAGCAGATCAACGAAAAATGCTCTGATGCAGTTGTCGGCATAAGCTGTGAGATCCAATCAGGATATCAGATCGGCACTTCTGTCGGCTCAGGCATCGTAATGAGCGAAGACGGTTATATTCTTACAAATGCCCACGTTGTAGACGGTGCAACGAAGATCACAGTTGTGTTCATGCAAGGCGACGAATTTGAAGCAAAGGTCATCGGCTCTGACGAAGAGGCTGATATTGCTATAATCAAAATAGAGCCCGAAGATTACGAGCTGACTGTTGCTGAATTTGGCGATAGCAGTGAATGCTCCGTTGGCGAAATGGTTGTCGCTATCGGTACGCCGTACAGCCTTGATTTCATCGGCACGCAAACTGTCGGTTACATTTCTGCTGTAAATCGCGTTATGGTCATCGACAGCACAACAGGCAGAACAATGACGCTTATTCAGACGGATGCCACCATAAATCCCGGTAATTCAGGCGGACCGCTTATCAATGAATACGGTCAGGTGATCGGCATCAATTCCATTAAATACGGCATGGGCTCCTTTGAAGGACTCGGTTTTGCTATTCCCATCAATGAGGTTCAGTCCATTATCGACGATCTTCTTGAATATGGATACGTACGCGGAAGACCTTACGTCGGTATTAATTATGACGTTATTTCTGAATACGAACAGAAACGATACGGAATCCCCGCAGGTATATACGTTGGAGTAGTAGGTGAGGGAACTCCCGCCGCTGACGCAGGATTACAGGTCGGTGATATAATCACAAAATTCGGTGAAGACAGCGTAACGAGCTCCGCAGAGCTTACAATTGCAAAAAATAAGTACACAGCAGGCGACGTTGTTGAATTTGAGGTATACCGTCCAAGCCAAGCAAAGTATATTACAGTTAAAGTAACGCTCGGCGAATCTGTTCCGTCAGCATCATAACTTAAAATTAAAACCGTGTATTTTCGGATACACGGTTTTTTCAAACAAAGTCATAACCACCGGTGGCTTACTCAGCCCTATAAGGGCATGTTACTGGCAGGGCGCCCCCCCCTGAAATGTTCGTCATACAAAAAAGTCAATGAGAATTCTTTTCTCATTGACTTTTTTTCAATTAAGCGATCAATACATACCGCCCATGCCGCCACCCATACCTGCAGCAGCAGCGTTAGCGGCTTCGGGCTCCTTCTTGTCAGCAACGATGGATTCTGTTGTAAGGACCATGGATGCAACGGAAGCGGCGTTTTCAAGCGCGCTGTGTGTAACCTTAGCGGGGTCAACGATACCGCGTTCGATCATATCGCAGTAATCTTCGTTGTATGCGTCAAAGCCGTAATTCTTCTTGCCGCATGTTTTGATGTTTTCAAGGATAACGGAGCCTTCAAGACCTGCATTCTTAGCGATCTGGCGAATGGGAGCTTCCATAGCCTTAAGGATGATCTGAACACCTGTCTTAACGTCGCCTTCAACTTCGTTTACGATGGCGGCGATATCGGGGATGACGTTTACGAGAGCAACGCCGCCGCCTGCTACGATACCTTCTTCAACAGCAGCCTTTGTAGCGGCAAGAGCATCTTCAATGCGAAGCTTCTTTTCCTTCATTTCAGTTTCAGTTGCAGCACCAACCTTGATAACGGCAACGCCGCCTGCAAGCTTAGCAAGTCTTTCCTGAAGCTTTTCTTTGTCAAATTCAGATGTTGTGACTTCAATAGCAGCCTTGATCTGATTTATGCGGCCCTTGATCTCGTCGGAGCTTCCGTTGCCGCCAACGATGATCGTATTTTCCTTCTGAACCTTAACCTGTCTTGCGCGGCCAAGCTGAGCCATAGTTGTTTCCTTAAGGTCAAGACCGAGCTCGTCGGAGATAACTTCGCCGCCTGTAAGGATAGCGATGTCGCGAAGCATTTCCTTGCGTCTGTCGCCGAAGCCGGGAGCCTTAACGCAAATGCAGGTGAACGTACCGCGAAGCTTATTTACAAGGATAGTAGCGAGAGCTTCGCCTTCAACGTCCTCAGCGATGATAATGAGCTTTTTGCCGCTCTGAACGACCTGCTCAAGAAGGGGAAGGATCTCCTGAATGGAGGAAATCTTCTTGTCTGTAATAAGAATGTAAGCGTCGTCGATAACAGCTTCCATCTTATCTGTATCGGTTACCATGTAAGGGGAGATGTAACCGCGATCAAACTGCATACCTTCGATAACCTCGCTGTATGTTTCAGCAGTCTTGGATTCTTCAACTGTAATAACGCCGTCAGCGCTTACTTTTTCCATAGCTTCGGCAATAAGTGTGCCGATGAATTCGTCGCCGGCGGAAATTGTAGCAACTCTTGCGATGTCAGCAGTGCCGGAAACCTTCTTGGAATTTGCGGCAATTCCTGCAACAGCTTTGTTTACTGCAAGCTGGATGCCTTTTTTAAGGATCATCGGGTTAGCGCCTGCTGCAACGTTTTTCATACCTTCGCGGATGATAGCCTGAGCAAGGATAGTAGCTGTAGTTGTACCGTCGCCTGCAACGTCATTTGTCTTTGTAGCAACTTCCTTAACGAGCTGAGCGCCCATGTTTTCGAAAGCGTCGTCAAGCTCAATTTCCTTTGCGATGGTAACACCGTCGTTTGTGATGAGGGGAGCGCCGTACTTCTTATCGAGAACAACGTTTCTGCCCTTGGGACCGAGTGTAATGCCTACTGTGTCAGCAAGCTTGTCAATACCGGCTTGGAGCGCTTTTCTTGCGTCTTCGCCGAAAAGAATTTCTTTAGCCATAATAAATCAATCTCCTTAAAAATTACTCAACAATTGCAAGAATATCATTCTGACGAACGATGATGTATTCATTTCCGTCAACCTTGACTTCTGTGCCTGAATATTTGCTTGTAAGAACCTTATCGCCGACCTTAATGTACATTTCAACTTCTTACCGTCA
>SVND01000026.1 GCA_015067075.1 Oscillospiraceae bacterium | reverse complement strand
TGCTTTGACTGTGTAGGAGGCGAGGGCAACTACTGTACCGAATGCGGTGAATGTAAAAACTGCGTAGACTATATTTGCATCTGCGGAAACGGATGCGTGCAATGTGCCGTGATATGCATGGAATGCGGTGAAAAATGTGAAAACTGCGCTGACGACGAGATATGCGGAAGCTGCGGAGTCTGCTTTGACTGTGTAGGAGGCGAGGGCAACTACTGTACCGAATGCGGTGAATGTAAAAACTGCGTAGACTATATTTGCATCTGCGGAAACGGATGCGTGCAATGTGCCGTGATATGCATGGAATGCAACGAAAAATGTGAAGCCTGCGCTGACGACGAGATATGCGGAAGCTGCGGAATCTGCTGGGATTGCGTCGGAGGCGAGGGCAACTACTGCTCGGAATGCGGCGAGTGTATAAACTGCGTGGGCGAGGTCTGCGCCTGTGGAAGCGGATGTTCCAACTGTGCCGTAATATGTCCGGAATGCGGTGAAAAATGCGAAAACTGCGCCGATGGAGAGCTTTGCACGCAATGTAATACCTGTGCCGATTGCGCGGAAGAATTTTGCGGTGAATGTATGATGTGCGGAGATTGTGCAGAGGCGATTTGCGAATGCGGCGAGGGCTGCTCTAACTGTGCAACCGTTTGTCTTGACTGTGCGCAAAAATGCTCCAACTGCAGTGAGGATGAAATATGTGTTGACTGCGGTATGTGCGTGTCCTGTGTTGGCTCTGACAATTTCTGTTCGGAGTGTTACCTTTGCAGTAACTGCGCAGGTGTCGTTTGCTCCTGCGGAAACGGATGCTCGAACTGCGCGGTAGTTTGCATGGATTGCGGCGAAGCGTGCGAAAACTGCTCCGACGAGCTGTGCGTTGACTGCGGTAAATGTATAAACTGCTCCGGTGCAGATGGCTTTTGTATAAATTGCGGACTTTGCGGCGAATGCACGGTTGTTTGCCAATGCGGAGAGGGCTGTGAAAGCTGTGCTGATATATGCCCTGAATGCGGAGAACAGTGCTCATCCTGCTGTGACGAATTTTGCGCATCATGCGATATTTGCCGCAACTGTGCAGGAGATCTTTGGTGCGAGGATTGCTATCAATGCGGCGAATGCACGGAAATATGCGAGGATTGCGGTATAGTATGCCGCGACTGCGCAGAGAGCGTTTGTGAGGAATGTGGAAAATGTTCGGGATGCATCAGTGAATTTTGCCCCGATTGCGGAATATGCATGGACTGCGCCGACGCAATGTGCATAGATTGCTACTACTGCGGAGATTGTGCCGATGCTATCTGCGATTCATGTAACGAGTATTGCTCGGTTTGCGCACAGGTTTGCGAGGAATGCGGAATCTGCGAAAACTGCGTTGACACGTGCGGTGATTGCGAGCTTTGTAAGGAGTGCTGTGAGGACGCGGCAAAGGCGTTTGGATGCAACCATGGAATTTGCGTAAACAGCAATGAATGGCGAAGCCATTATTGCGATGTGGGAGACCATTGCATTGAAGATTCTTCGAAGATAGAATATGACGAGACGGAGCACTGGATAGTATGCGGTGACGGCTGTGATGCAAAACTTAACGCTGACGTACATATTTTCGGCACGAGCGAGGTCACAAAGGAAGCTACGGAGAAGGAAGAAGGCGAGCGTTCTTACTATTGCAACGACTGCGATTACGTAAAGCAGGAGCCTATTCCGAAGCTGACAGGCGGTCATACACATAAGTATACCGATTCTGTAACGAAGCCGACCTGCAAGGAAGGCGGATATACAACGCATACCTGTGAATGCGGTCACTCGTGGAAGGATGGCGAGGTTTCCGCGACAGCTCACGAGTATGAATACAAGAATACGAACGACGAGCACTGGAAGGAATGTATACATTGCCATGAGGTGACGGCGAAAGGTGCTCATAAGATGGGCGAATGGACGACGGTAAAGAAGGCGGGATATACTTTCGAGGGCGAAAAACAGCGTAAATGCAACGTCTGCGGCTATACTGTAAGCCAGACTATTGACAAACTGACAAAGCCTGATGATAAGTATGTTGTTATAATACCGGACTATTCTCAAATCGTTGAAACACCGTCCACGCCTGGCGATAGCACACCTACTACTGCTCCCGAGGCTACACCTACAACGGCTCCCGATGGGAAGCCTGTTACACCGAGCGGCGGTACGTCTGCGCCTGCGGTAAAGGAAATGCTCACCAAGGGCGATGAACAAACTGTGCCTGCATTGCCGACGCTTCCGCCGACGGAAGATGGAAATAAATTTGACGGCTGGGTAGATAAAGCGACCGGTGAGCCTGTAAAGAAGGGCGATAAGCTGACGGGAAATATTGAGCTTACACCTGTATGGAAGGATTGCGGCGAGGGTGCTCATGCGGATGGCGATGAGGACGATTGCTGTGACGAGTGTGGATACGTTATGAAAAAACAGCCCACACCTACGGAAACGCCAATACCTACGCCTGCGCCTGATTCCACTCCTACGCCGACTCCCGTAGCGAACGATGAGCCCGGCGGCGGCAATGAGAATGATGAAACGGATGAAGAAAAGCCTTCCGAAGGCATGCCTATGTGGGCAATCGTGTCTATTCCTGCGGCAGCGGCTGTTGCGGCGGCAGGCGGCGGAATACTGATTGCGAAGAAAAAGAATAAAAAGTAAGCGATACTAAATAAAAAAACACACGGAAAACTTTTCGTGTGTTTTTTTGCTGTATTTTATAAATTGCAATCCTTTAAAATGACCTGGTGGTTGAATTTTATCTGAGGATATGCAGTCGTGTGTATATAAGTGTTGTTGTATATCTGGAGATTTTGCGTGTTGTTTGCTTCAATAGAGGGTGCACCAAAGGATTCGAAAATGCAGTCGTAGATGGATACGTTTTTATGAACGGGCGCCATACCTTCCTTGACGTTGGGGGAGATTAAAATAGCGGCGCAATCGTCGGCATAGCCGCAGTTTACGAAACGACAACGACGGATAGTAACATCCTCAACGCCTTGGCTTTCAAGGCATCCGTAGCCGAAGGGTTGCATGAAAATACCACTTGAGGAGCTGTGGAAGGTGCAATCCTCGATAACGACCTTTGCCTGAGTTGCAATAAGGAAGCCGCGGGGACGGTTATTTCCTGTGACGACATTTGAAATGTAAACCTCGGTTGGGACGGTCGTCATATTGTCCATAACGTAATGCTCAACCGTGTCAACTACGTCGGGAATTTCGCGGTCGAAGGTGTATACAACATCGTCTTTTTCGGGCCTTTTCGTAACGGATGTGATAACGGCTCTGCCGACTTCGCTGTAGGAGGCGAGCTTGAGAAAACTTACGGTATCGCCTTTTCGGAAGAAAAATGTCTGATGGACGTGATTTCTTGATGCAATCGTGTTTGAGGAAATACGCTCTGTGATGACGTTGTAAATTCCGTGGATATTTGTGCCGTCGTCCAGCATATTTTCAAAAACGCAATCAGTTATTGAAAGCTTGCCCATACAGTTGACAAAGTGCGTAGCATCGGCTGTACAGGAAACGACACGGGCCGAGCTATATCCGTGTTCGTTTTCCTTGGGAAGACGAACACGCACGCTGTCAAGCGAAATGTCCTTCGACATCTGACCGACAATGGACATAGCGCCACAATCTAAAATGTCGATATCGGAAAGGCTGATGTTTTCACTTTCGTGCATAATTATGGAGCAGCACTGTCTGCCGTCGTTGAGGAAGGTCATGACGTTTCCGACCTTGGGCATTTTTTTGTTGGGCATATGGATACGCACAGTATTTTCCCCTGTGGATTCTACCCAAAAGTTACCGGAAAAGCCGTCATCTGTATAGCTTTCAAGGTCGGCGGGTTTTTCACGGTTTAAAACATAGTAGCCCTTATCATATGCGGGCTCACGCAACGCACCGTCGTATTCTGTAACGAGATAGCCGAATGGGGAGGAAAGTTCCATGTAAGGTGAATAGGCATTAAGTCTTCCGTCTGTTATATGAGTTGGAAACAGCTTTTGATCGATAAAGCCGTCAAACCATTTTTCCTTGTCGTTTACAGCTTTAACGACTATTTCAGTATGGAAGGGTCTGTTGTAGCTTAGCGTAAAGCCGTGGAGTGTAATATTTTTTGATTTTTCGCAAACGAAAGGCGTTATCAAGCCGTGAAAAATAAAATCGGAATTTCCGCCGTCAACGGAAATATGGGAAACGCCGATAAGGGGAAAGGCGATGCTTTTAATTCCGGGACTGCCGTAAGGGTCGCAAAAATGCTTTAAAGTGTGTTTTTCATAAAAATGATATTCGCCTTTGTCGAAAACGATAGTACCGCCGCCATTTTCTTGGGCATCATTTATAGCTGCAAGCACAGCAGGCGTACAATCGTTGCCATCAAAAAGTGAACGGTAGTTGTTTATATTAAATATTTTTTTCATATTGACCTCCTGAAAGCAAAGTTATTTTAATTATATATAATCTGCTTTCTTTGTCAAGAGGTTTTCAAAAGAAAGCAATTTTAAACAAAAAGTATGACAACGAAAAACAAGCCGACTGTTTCTTAGTCGGCTTGTTAGTGATTATAAATTGCAATCCTTTAAAATGACCTGGTGGTTGAATTTTATCTGCGGATATGCAGTCGTGTGTATATAAGTGTTGTTGTATATCTGCAGGTTTTGCGTATTGTTTGCCTCAATAGAGGGTGCGCCGAAGGATTCGAAAATGCAGTCGTAGATGGATACGTTTTTATGAACGGGCGCCATACCTTCCTTGATTACGGGATCGATCCATATGGCTGCACAATCGTCGGCATAGCCGCAGTTTACGAAACGGCAACGGCGGATAGTAACATCCTCAACGCCTTGGCTTTCAAGGCATCCGTAGCCGAAGGGCTGCATGAAAATACCTGTAGAGGAGCTGTGGAAGGTGCAATCCTCGATAACGACCTTACCGAGCGTTGCAATAAGGAAGCCGCGAGGACGGTTGTATCCCGTAGTTACGTTGGAAATGTACGTTTCGGAAAGAACTGTCGTCATGTTATCCATAACGTAATGCTCAACTGTGTCAACTACGTCGGGAATCTCGCGGTCGAAGGTGTAAACCTTATCCCACTTTTCAGGTCTGTCGGTAATGGAGGTGATAACGGCTCTGCATACCTCGCCGTACGTGGCAAGCTTCATAATGCTTACCGTATCGCCGACACGATAGAAATGAGGATTGTTTCCGTCGTCGCGAGCGGCGAAGGAGTTTGACGAAATGCGCTCTGTTACAAGGCTGTAAACGGCGTGGATATTTGTGCCGTCGTCGAGCATATTGTCGAAAACGCAGTTTGTCATGGAAAGCTTACCCATGCAGTTGCAAAAATGCGTTGCATCAGCGGTGCAGGAAACGACTCGCTTGGGATCGTAGCCCTTTTCATTTTCGTTGCGAAGTCTGATGCGAACTCCGTCAAGGGAAATGTCCTTTGTGACCTGACCGACGATTACCATAGCGGCGCTTTCGAAAATATCAATGTCGGAAAGACGGATATCTTCGCTTTCGTGCATTAAAATGGAGCAGCACTGTCTGCCGTCGTTGAGGAAGGTCATTACATTACCGACTCTCGGCATGTGCTTGTTGGGCATATAAACGCGGAGCGTGTCCTCGCCCGTAGCCTCTACCCAGAAGTTGCCGAAAAAGCCGTCATCTGTATAATTTTCAAGGTCGGCGGGCTTTTCGCGGTTTAAAACATAGTAACGGCTGTTGTGAGCAGGCTCACGCAAAGCGCCGTCATATTCCGTGATAAGGTATCCGTTGGGGGAGGCAAGCTCCATGTAAGGCGAGTAAGCGTTGAGTCTGCCTTCCGAGATGTGTGTGGGGAATGTGTTTTGGTCGATTACAGCGTCAAACCACTTTTCCTCGTCGTTGCTTGCCGTAACAGTCATTTCCGTGTGGAAGGGGCGGTCAAAGCCAATCGTAAAATGGCGAAGCTCGATGTTTTTAGCATTGTCACAAACGAATGGCGTTATCATTCCGTGGAAAATGAAATCGGAATTTCCACCGTCGACGGTGATGTTTGATTTGCCGATAAAGGCGAAGGGGATGTTTTTAATACCGCCGCCGTTGCCGTATGGCAGACAATTGTGTTTTACAGAATGTTTTTCATAAAAATGGTATTCGCCCTTGTCGAAAACGATAGTACCGCCGCCGTTTTCCTCGGCATCGTTTATAGCGGCAAGCACTGCGGGCGTGCAATCGTCGCCGTCAAAAAGGGAAGCGTAACTGCTTATGTTAAATATTTTTTCCATGTTTACCTCCTGTTGTGTAATCGGTAACGCAATTATACCACAAGCTTAAATGCGTGTCAAGACAGAAGCCAAAAATTATCGTAGATTTGTGCTCGTTTCTTAGAAATTTCAATAAAAAAACAGCTTAACGCCGTAGCGAAAAGCTGTTTTGCGAATATTAGTCGCGAAGGGGATTGCCCTTACCGTCCTTGTTGATAGAACCTGTGAGAATAAGTATGCCTTCAATAAAGCCCCAGATACCGCCGATACCGCAGCTTACGAAAGTAAGAATAAGCTGAGCTACAGCCTTACCTGTATAGCCAAGGTAGAAATTGTGTATACCCCAGGCACCAAGGAAAATGCCGAGAAGACCGGCTGCCATCTTTGACTTGAGCTCACCGCTTGCGGCAGGCTGAGCTTGCTGAGAGAGTGCGGCGCCGCAGTTTACGCAGAAGGCGGCTTGCTCCATAGTTGCGTTTCCGCAGTTGGGGCAATAGCTGTTACCGGAGCCCTTGGGGCATCCGCATTTAACGCATACAGCAGCCTGTTCGTCCATGAGATTTGCGCAATGTTTACAATACATAATGAAGTCTCCTTTTATAATAAAATTTAAACTACCTTAGCTGTTACAGCGAAAGCTGTTCTTCGTCGCTGTCCTCGTTTTTGATAAACGAGCCTGCAACGGGCAACGCTCTTGCACGGTATGCCTTGGGATTTACAAACATACCCTCCGTGTAAGGAACGGCTTTGATGACTGATGCACCGCGCTTGAGCGTTATGGCGATGATACCTTGGCTTGAGCGAGTCGCCTTCATAGGCACCTGCGCGGAATTGAGAAGAACGACTCTGCGTGAATCGGTGAACAATGCAAAATCGCTGTCCTCCGTTATCTGATAAGCGGCGACGAGTGGTGATTTTTCATAAAAGGCATTGACAAGCTTTTTGCGGTTTTGCTTTGTTTCATAGCTTTTAAGCTCCAGCTTTACGGTCCTGCCGTCACGGAAGAAAAGCAACAGCCGTCCGCTGTAATCCGTTGTGACCGCCATGAAAACTGCCTGTTCGTCCGGATCCATACCAAGTTTTGAGGGAATATATTCGCCCAAAACGCTTGCCTTCATATCGTCAAATTCATAGACGAAGGTCTTGTAGGCACGGGCCTTATTTGTAAAGAAGATCAGTTCGCTTTTGTTGGTAGCCTCGACGGTTTGTGTGATAACATCGTTTTCCTTGAGCTTATGCTCGCTGCCCATACGAAGTGATTGGGGCGTGATCTTTTTGAAATAAGACTCGGCGGTGAAAAACAGAGTAACGGGATAATCATCAATGTGGCTCGTTTCGTCGTAGACCTGTATCTCGTCGGAGAATACAATGTCCGTTTTACGGGGCTTGCCGTATTTTTTCTTAACGTCGGCAAGCTCGTTTGAGATGATTTTGAGCACTTTTTTACGGCTGTCAAGGATGCCTTCAAGCTTCTTTATCTCTTCCTCAAGCTGTTTTATTTCAGCAGTTCTGTTTATGATGTATTCGCGATTGAGGTGGCGAAGCTTTATTTCGGCAACGTATTCAGCCTGCTTCTCATCGATACCGAAGCCTATCATAAGGTTGGGGACGACTTCAGCCTCCTCTTCCGTTTCACGGACTATGCGAATAGCTTTGTCGATATCGAGAAGTATCTTTTCAAGACCTTGGAGCAAATGAAGCTTTTCTCGGCTTTTCTGAAGCTCGAAATACGTCTGACGGCGAATGCAATCCACGCGGAAAGCAGTCCACTCGGACAAAATTTCACGCACGCCCATAACTCGGGGAGTGCCGCCGATAAGCACGTTGAAGTTACAGGAGAATGTGTCCTGAAGCGTTGTAAGCTTGAAAAGACGCTGCATAAGCTTTTCGGGGTCTGTGCCGCGCTTAAGGTCGATAGTAAGACGAAAGCCGTCGATACCGATCTCATTTCGCACGTCGTTTATCTCACGAAGCGAACCGCCTTTAACAAGGTCGGCAAGCTTTTCGATAATAGCCTCGATAGTCGTGGTATATGGAATTTCCGTAACGTCTATGCAGTTTTGCTTCTCATCATAATTATATTTGGCGCGAAGTGAAAATGTGCCTGTACCTGTGGAGTAGATCTGGTCAATAACCTTTTTATCGAAGATAAGCTCGCCGCCTGTTGGAAAATCCGGCGCCTTCAGTGTTGACGAAATGTCGCAGTTTTCATCTTCGAGATAAGCAATCGCCGTGTCGCAAAGTTCCGCAAGGTTAAACGGGCAAATACGGCTGGACATACCGACGGCGATACCGAGGTTGGGGCTTGCGAGAATATTGGGGAACGTGGTGGGAAGGAGAGAAGGCTCCTTCATCTGACCGTCGTAGTTGTCCACGAAGTCAACGGCGTCGCGGTCGATATTTTTGAAAAGCTCCGCGCAGATAGGCTCAAGCTTCGCTTCCGTATAACGGGGTGCGGCGTATTGCATATCGCGGGAATATATTTTACCAAAGTTGCCCTTGGAGTCAACGAAGGGGTGTAAAAGCGACTCGTTTCCGCGGGCAAGACGAACCATAGTTTCGTAAATAGCGGCGTCGCCGTGGGGATTGAGCTTCATCGTCGCACCGACGATGTTGGCGGACTTTGTGCGTGCGCCGGAAAGCAAGCCCATTTTATACATCATAAAAAGAAGCTTTCTGTGGGCAGGCTTAAAGCCGTCTATTTCGGGGATGGCACGGGAAAGGATAACACTCATGGCGTAGGGCATGAAGTTTTCCTTAAGCGTATCTGTTATTGGCTGACGCTGGATAACGGCGGTAACTTGTGCGGCAGCATCGTCTTTTTTACTTTTTCTTGCCATACTGTATCACCTATCCTTTCTCAGCTTATATCGGCAAGCTCGATGTACTGAGCGCCGTTTTCGGCAATATATGTTTTACGTCCTTCAAGGTTGTCACCCAAAAGCAGATCAAAATACTGATCCAGCAAGGCGGCATCCTCGGGAGCAACCTGAATGAGTCTGCGTGTAGCGGGGCTCATAGTTGTCAAAGACATCATCTTCGGCTCGTTTTCGCCGAGACCCTTTGAACGCTGTATGGTGTATTTTTTATCGCCGAGCTTTTCCAATATTTCAACCTTTTCCTTTTCGGTATAGGCGAAATACGTGTCTGTTTTTGTGTTGATCTCAAAAAGCGGAGATTCGGCGATATACACCTTGCCCATGGTGATGAGCGTGGGGATGAGTCTGTAGATCATAGCAAGGATAAGAGTTCTGATGTGGAAGCCGTCGACGTCTGCATCGGTACAGATGATTATCTTGCCGAAGCGAAGCTTTTCTATATCAAAGCTGTCGATCTCCTTTGCAGTTTTACCCTTTACCTCAACGCCGCAGCCGAGCACCTTGAGAAGATCCGTGATTATTTCGCTTTTGAAAATGCGAGGCAGATCTTCCTTTACGCAATTGAGTATCTTACCGCGAACGGGAATGATAGCCTGGAAGGAGGGATCGCGCGCCTGAATACAAGAGCCGAGAGCTGAATTACCCTCAACGATGAAGATCTCGCGCTGCTGAACGTCCTTGGAACGGCAATCCACGAAGTTTTTAACGCGGTTTGCGATGCTGATCTTTCCCGTAAGCTGCTTTTTGATGTCAACGCGTGACTTTTCGGCAGTTTCACGGCTGCGCTTGTTTACGAGCACCTGGTCGGCGATACGCTCAGCCTCGGGCTTGTTTTCAATGAAGAATATTTCAAGCTGCTGTTTAAGAAAATCGGTTATGGCTTCCTGAATGAACTTGTTTGTGATAGCCTTTTTCGTCTGATTTTCATATGACGTCTGCGTCGAGGAGGAGTTTATAACGAGAACGAGGCAGTCGAGAACGTCCTGGAAGGTTATCTTGCTTTCGTTTTTGTTATATTTTCCGAGATTTTTTATAAGGTTGTCAACGGCGTATACGAGAGCCGTGCGGGTAGCCTTGTCGGGGGAGCCGCCGTGCTCAAGGTAAGAGGAGTTGTGATAATATTCCGCCAGCGACGCCTTGTTTGTAAAGCAGAAGTTAGCCTCAATCTTGACCTTGTATTCGGGAAGATCGGCTCTGTCCTTGCCGCGTCGTTCCGTTTTGCAGAAATAGGGCTGTGAGATCGGCGTATCCTCACCGATGATTTCAGCGATATAATCGGAAATGCCGTTGGGATACAGGTATTCAAATTCCTCGAAGCCCTTTTCAAGCTCGTTTTTCAGAACGAACTTTATTCCGCCGTTGGCAACGGCTTGCTTTTTCATGACCGTTTTGATGTATTCCAAAGGAATATCAATATCTGTGAAAACGGCAAGGTCGGGCTTAAAGCGTGTTATAGTACCTGTCTGACGGCGGTTAGTCGGCTCCTTTTGCAGACCGCCGACATTTTCGCCGTGTTCAAAATGCAGGGAAAACTTTGTGCCGTCGCGGTAAACGGTAACGTCCATCCATTCGGATGCATACTGCGTTGCACAGCAGCCGAGACCGTTAAGACCGAGGGAGTATTCATAGTTTTGAGCGTCAAGGGTGTTGTACTTACCGCCTGCGTAAAGCTCACAGTAAACAAGCTCCCAATTGAAGCGGTTTTCCTTCGTGTTGAAATCAAGGGGGATACCGCGTCCCATATCAGTTATTTCTATTGATTTGTCGCGAAAGCGTGTGAGAGTTATGACGGAGCCGTAGCCCTCGCGCGCCTCGTCGATGGAGTTTGCAAGGATCTCAAAAACAGCGTGAGAGCAGCCGTCAATATCGTTTGAGCCGAAAATAACACCGGGACGTAAACGCACGCGGTCAGCACCCTTCAGCATTGACAAGCTTTCATTATCGTATTGTTGTTTGCTTCCTTTTTTTTGAGCCATTTATAAAACCGAGCCTTTCTCGAAGCCGAGCTTCATGATAGGTATAATATATTTATTATATTATACCACATAAAACATACGTTTGCAATATTTTTTTAACGCAAAAGATAAGTGGAAAATAGGTAATAGCTTGCAGAGTAGGTGGAAATCAGCTTGGATGATACAAAGGAGAAAATAAAAAGCTCTCACCTTTTGAAGCTTTACTGTATTGCGTGGCAGTATAGCTCCACGTCGCGCATGAGGCTGCGGACCTCGTCGGGTGTATCTGACGGCGGTGACTCGCTGACGGAGCGCGGAAGCTTCGCGCTTTCAAGCTTCATTTTCATTTCAGCCATCGCCATAAGGCAAGTCAATATGTCGGGAAACTGCTTGTCGGAGATGGATGACTTATCGCGCAGGAAAAGCTCAGGACGCTTGTAATAACGCAGAGCTTTATACAAAGCTGCGGATAAATATGTGTTTACACCTTTGGTGAACTCAGCTGTACGGCTGTCGGACAGCGTATCAAACAGCATGGACACCGTGCCGATAAGCTGCTGCTTGTATTCCTCGCTTTCCGATAATCCCTCCGAGGAGGATGGTGCTTGCGCTGTGACGTCGCTTTTGCGTCTTTCCGCAGACCTGCCGAGCAAAAAGTCGGTAGTAACGTCGTAGAAATCGGCACAGCGGCAAAGAAAGTCGAGCCCGCATTCGCGGATGCCCTTTTCGTAATGAGAAAGCAAGGCGGGGGAGATGCCAAGCTCGGCGGCGGCGTCCTTTTGAGACAGCCCCTTTTCTATACGCAAGGATAAAATGGCGTGAGGAAAGAATGTTGTCATAATTAACACTCCGTTTATTTTTGATATAATATACAAAAAGTATATCATATATTATTGATAAAATCAAGAGAAAATACTTGACGAAAGGCAAAAAATTATATATAATATATGTCAGAACGCAGGATGAACAAAGAGTAAAAGGGCGAAAATCTCGGACAATTTCAAAAAAAGATTGCGAAAAAGTAAAAAAACAGAAAAAAAACGAAAAAAATTTTAAAAATCACTTGCAATTTGCTTGAAGTTGTGATATACTTTGCGTTATGATACAAAAAGTGCGAAAAGGGGGGTGTACAGCATGCCCAATATTAAATCTGCAATTAAGCGCGTTAAGGTCAGCAAAATAAAGACGCTTGAAAATCAAATCGTTAAGTCTACTCTCAAGACTTACATTAAGAAGTTTGACGCAGCAGTAAATGATGGTGATAAGACAGCAGCCGCTTCTGCTTATATCGAAGCAATCAAGAAGATCGATAAGGCTGTAACAAAAGGCGTTCTTCATAAGAACAACGCGGCTCACAAGAAGTCTGCTCTCACATTGAAGCTCAACAGCATGGAAGCGTAATTTGGCTAGCAACATAATTAAGGGTCGAGGTCTCTTGACCCTTTTGTTGTATAAAAAAACAGTATTTAGGAGGAAATTATTATGGCAACAGAAAACGAAATCAAGCAAGCAAAAGCGGTCTATGAAAAAATGTGCAAAGCGCTCGACAGCAAGGGCTGGAAATTTAAAAGATTTGATGAAGATCTTACAATAAGCCTTGGTGTACGCGGCGATGATCTTCCGATGGATCTTATAATGAGAGTTAATACTGGCGCTCAGGTCGTTTCTGTCTTTTCTCCCATGGGATTCAAGATCAGCGAGGATAAGAGAGTTGAAGCGGCATTGGCTGTTTGCGTTGCAAACTACGGCCTTGTAAACGGCAGCTTCGATTATGATATAAACGACGGCGAGATCAGATTCAGAGCAACACAGTCTTTCCGTGAAAGCATTACAGGCGATGAAGTGTTCGAGTATTTACTTGCCATAACAAACTTTACTGTTGATAAATATAACGACAGATTCCTCATGCTTTCCAAGGGTATGATCGATCTCAAAAAGTTCATAGAAATGGAAAATGCAGAACAAAACTGATTTCCGGCTAATCTTAAGCTAATAAAAATCCGCAGAGAATTTTCTGCGGATTTTTTGTTGCATTAATATTTGTTCATGTTTACTTCAAAACCGTTTTCGGTGATGCTGATGCGCGCATATGACGGCGCACAGCCGGGATTTACAAGGTGAATGCCGTTTTTGCAAACGTGCAAAGGCTGATGCGTATGTCCGAAAAAGGCGGCGTCGCATTTGTTTTCAACTGCACAGCAGTACAGCTTTTCCAGCCTTGATTTTACGCCTAAAGTGTGACCGTGGGTGATAAGTATGCGCTTGCCCTCAAGCTCAAGTATGCGCAGAGCGTGGGCAAAAATGCCGTCGCAGTTGCCTGAAATAAGCTCGTAGCGAAATTGGGGATAATAATCGGAAATGAACTGTGCATCGCGGATATGGTCTCCGAGATGGATTATAAGGTCGGTGCTTTTCCCGTGAGCATTGATGGCGTCTGCCATGTATGATTTTGCACCGTGAGAATCTGAAAATAAAAGTATATTCATATTATTCTGCATCGTCTTCCTTATCCTCGTCTGCGTGATAGGGAACGTGATTTGAAATGCTTCCTGAATAATCAGATGTATCCGTGCTCATATTCTTTCGCTTGAGTCTGTATTCAACAAGCTGTGAAAAAATCTCGTGGAGTACGGCGACGGTGGGGACGCCGAGGACCATGCCGACGATTCCGAAAAGCCCACCGCCGACGATGATGCCGACCATTATCCAAATAGACGGCAAACCGATAGTGTTACCGAGAATACGCGGAGCGACGATATTACCTTCAACTTGTTGCAGAATAAGAATAAACAAGGTGAACCAAAACGCTTGGGCGGGATTTACAATGAGAAGTATAAATATACTCGGTATAGCGCCGATAAAAGGACCGAAAAACGGGATAATGTTTGTTACGCCGATAAGCACGCTGATGAGCAAGGCGTAGGGAAATTTAAAGATGGACATGAAAATGAAGCAAACGATACCGACGATCGCGGAGTCGATCAGCTGACCGTAAAAATAGCGGTTAAAGGTGCGATCCGTAAAAGCGGCGATATCAAATACCTTTTCGGCAAAACGTCTGTTCATAAAAGCATAGAGTATTTTTTTGAATTGGGAAATGTATTTTTCCTTTGAGCCCAAAAAGTAAATAGAAATGATGAAGCTTACAAAGGCTGTGCCGATAGAGCTTGCCACGTTTGAAGCGGCGGAAACGATATTGGTAAGGTAAGTTAAAACTGTGTTGAGAATAGTGTTGACAATTGAGTTTTTGTCAAGAAGCATGACCTCCCATTCGTCGAATATTTCCATCAAAAACGTAAGGTCAAGGTCGTATTGCACTGAAAGAGAAGTGAAAAGCTGATCTATCTTGGCAAGGTAGCCTGAAAAGTTGCTGATAAGCGTTTCAACGCTTTTTATAAGCTGAGGGATAACTACGGAAAGAAGGGCAGTTACCAAGCCGAAAAACAGAATAAAGGAAAGCAGGATCGAAATTACTCTTTTTATCCGAGGATGCGGCTTTTTCCTGTCGATAAAACGAAGGATAGTTGATTCAAAAAAGCTTACGGGCGATGAAAGAATATAAGCGATAACAAAGCCGATAAAGAAAGGTGTCAATATGTAAAGCAGCTTTCCTATCTGATCGAAATTTGTGATTATCCAAAAGAGTACAAGTCCGATAAGTAAAACGGCGATATTCGTTCTGAAAAGCGTCATATTAATCTTTGGTCTTTTTGGACTCATTTCCGTACCTCCCAACATAAATAAAAGTGTGGTGTAATATTTTCTATATTATACCACACTTATTACTTAATATGCAAGAGTAGATTTATTAAGATGTGATTAAAATTTGTATTATTTATTTTCTTTCTCTTCAATAAGACCTGCAAGGGCGTCAAGCGCTTCGCTTATTGAGCCGACGCGGTCGATAAGCCCCATGCTTACGGCTTCGTCGCCTGTAAGCACCGTGCCGATATCGGAGGCGAGCTCCGTCGTATTCGTCATCAGCTTGCGGAAATCCTTCGGCGATATTTTCGAATTGTCGCAGACGAATCTTACCACTCGCTCCTGCATCCTGTCCACGTAGCTGAAGCTTTGCGGTACGCCCATCATAACGCCGTTCATACGCACGGGATGCACTGTCATCGTTGCCGATGGAGCGATAAAGGAAATTCGCGCCGACACGGCAAGGGGAACGCCGATGGAATGACCGCCGCCTAAAATCAAGGAGACGACGGGCGTTTCCATACCTGCCAGCATCTCCGCTATGGCGAGTCCTGCCTCTACGTCACCTCCAACCGTGTTCAGCAGAACGAGTAGTCCCTCTATTTGAGGACTTTCCTCAATGGCTACGAGCTGTGGTAAAACGTGCTCGTATTTTGTCGTTTTGTTTTGGGAGGGGAGGATATAGTGACCTTCCACCTGACCGATGATAGAAAGGCAATGTATTGCACCGTGGTGACCGCGGGCGGTAATGCTTCCGTACTCGTGTATTTGCTGCTGCTCGCCTTCGGAGGGTGAGACTTGGGCTTGAGCTTCTTCGCTGTTATTTTTCATATTTATCGCTCCTTTTATAATGTATTATTCCTGAAATTTATAAAAAAATTCCGAAAAAATATGCTAAATGTAAAAATGGTAGTAGTTAGAGGTATTGACAAGCATAAAAAAGTGTTGTATAATTAAATTACAATAAAAAATGGTAGAAAAGAAAGGAAGTGCAAGAAATATGACAAAAAGAATAATAGCCATTTTAATGAGTGTGATGCTTCTTTTGTCCGCGGGATGTGCAAAGGAGATTATTGTAACCTTTGACCTTTCAGGCGGCGAACAGACGGATTCTGTTCCCCTTGAGCAAACTATCGAAGCGGGTACTGCGGCAACTGCACCGTCTGTACGAAAAGAAGGCTATACCTTTGAAAAATGGAGCGCTGATTTTTCTGCGCCTGAAGAGGATATTACTGTAAAAGCCATTTGGAAGCTAAATACGTATAAAGTAGTATTTGATCCCGACGGCGGTACGCTTGAAAACGGTGCTTTAGAGCAAACTGTGGATCACGGCGCCGCGCCTGCCGCTCCTGTGCTTTCCAGAGAAGGCTATACGCAGACAGGCTGGGACGGCGATTTCAGCGGTATCAAAGCTGATGCAACATTCAAGGCTATTTGGAAGATAAATGAATATACAGTTACTTTCGACGGCAACGGCGGTGAAGTAAAGGGCGAGGCAACGCAAACTGTAAAGTACGGCGGTGCGGCAACTGAACCGACAGCTGAAAGAGTGGGATATACGTTCAAAGGCTGGGATACGGCTACGGACAATATCACAAAGGATGTCACGTCGAAGGCTGTATGGGAGATAAATTCCTATACTGTTGTTTTTGATCCTGCAGGCGGTAACATTTACGAGGGCGAAGCGACACAGACTGTAAATTACGGCTCGGCGGCAACTGTACCGCTCGTCATGCGCGAGGGCCACACCTTCGACGGCTGGGACAAGAGCTTTGACAGTATCACCGAGGATATCACAGTTACGGCAAAGTGGAAAATAAACGTATTTGAGGTAATCTTCGATACGGCAAGCGGTACGCGCACAGGCGGCGGTCAGCTGACACAAACGGTTGAATACGGCAAGAGCGCCGTGCTTCCCGAGGTAACGCGTGAGGGATATCGCTTCGGCGGCTGGGATCAGGATGTTGAACGCATAGTTGAAAATATGAAGGTCACGGCTCTTTGGAAGGAGCTTAAATATGAAGTAACCTTTAATCTCAACGGCGGTACGCTTGAAAGCGGAGATATCGCGCAGACTGTTTCCCACGGCGGCAAGGCAACTGCTCCGAAGACGTCCCGCGAGGGCTATACATTCAATGGCTGGGATAGAAAATACGATGACGTAAAAGACGACATTATCGTAACAGCAAAATGGAAGATCAAAAAGTTTACAGTAACATTTGACCTTGCGGGCGGAAAGCTTGACGAGGGTCAGACATCGCAGACCGTTGAATACGGCAAGAGCGCAACTGCTCCGAAGACGTCCCGCGAAGGATACAATTTCAACGGATGGGATACTTCCTTTGATTCCGTTAAATCCGACATTTCAGTAAAAGCAAGCTGGGTAAAGGCTACCGTCACGGCACAGGAGGTATATGAAAAAGTGTCCCCTGCAACCGTTGAGATATACAACTACGGCATGGGTGGATTGGTGCAGCAGTCCCTTGGTACGGGCTTTATCGTTGAAAGCAACGGCGTTATCGTATCGTGCCACCATGTAATTGACGGCGCATTCAAGCTTGAGGTGAAGCTTTCTACAGGCAAGGTATATGAAGTAACGCAGATACTTGCGTATGATGCGGATTACGACCTTGCAATACTTAAGGTTGAAGCGGAAGGTCTCCCGACGATACAGCTTTCCACAAGGGAAGTAAAAACAGGTGAAACCGTATATGCTATCGGAAGCTCCCTCGGTCTTACAGGCTCTTTGTCGGAGGGTATTGTTTCCCAGGCAAGCAGAGAAATTGAAGGCGTAGATTATATCCAGACGACGGCGCCCATCTCTTCGGGTAACAGCGGCGGTCCTCTTGTAAACGAGTATGGCGAAGCTATCGGTGTAAATATTCTCACTGCGGAGGACGGTCAGAATATCAATCTTGCGGCAAAGGTAAGCAACCTTGATAAGCTCGACAGATCCAATCCCATAACACCGGAGGATTTCGGTAAAGAAACGGGCAGTGCTATATCTATGCTTGATATTCTCAATATGGTCGAGTCCGAAGAAAACGGAGAAAATGCACAGAAGTCGCTCAACAATACTATGGCAAATGCAGAGGTGCTTGATAACGGACAGACCGTTATGGGTACTATCTACAGGCTTTACAACTACGCGGATAATGATTATTATTGGTTTGATCCCGGTAAACCGGCGGGCGAGGCGAGATACCACGTCGTAGTTATGGGTCTTATGCATGCAGGACGCGAAACGGCTTACGTTGATCTGACGTGCAACGGAATTGCGCCGACCTTGATTGAAAAGCAGTCGGAAACATACGATGTTGAGCTGCTTGACGGCTCGACAGAGACGTTCTACATCAATTACTTTGTTTACGATGTTGTCAACACGGATCAGACTTATATAAACATACGCAGTACAGAAAATGCAAACTACATCTTCCCGTATTATCTCGCTTGCTACATTGAGTGAGAAAAGCAATAATTTTAAAGTGCCGTGCGGATTTCCGCACGGCACTTTTTGTGTTAAAGGATTACGGTTTTACAGAGCTTTTTAAAGGTGTTTTTCCTTTGCTGAACGAGGGTGTATTACAGGCGGACAGGTTTAACAAAAGCAAAATCAAAAAAACAATGTAAAAAGTATGTAAAAACGCGGTTTTTGTGAAAAATTTACTTGACAATCTTGAGCTTATAGTGTAAAATATAAATGCATGTGTGAAAAAATCACAAATTCATGGTTTTACTTCACAAAATTAACGTGAAAACGCAGTAAAAGAAGAGGGAGGTGCCGTTTTGAAGCAACGGCGAGAAATGATCCTTCGTTTGATAAACGAAAGGTTATCAATATCGCTTCACGAGCTTGAGCAGGAATTCCCCGACGTGTCTTCCATGACACTCAGACGCGATCTTGAGTATCTTGAAAGCAGCGGAGATATAATCAGGACGAAGGGCGGAGCCATGAGCGTCAAAGCGCTTAAGGGCTCGGACAACAGCCGACAGGAAGCGGCATATACCGATCGAGAGCTTACCAATTTCGACGCTAAGATGAAAATAGCAAGTGCGGCGTCTGAGCTTATCGAGGAAGGACGCTCCGTGTATTTTGACGCAGGAACAACGGTCATGACCTTTGTAAAGCATATGTCGGCAAAGCGGCTTTCCGCCATAACGTGCGGTCCGAATATTGCTCTTGAGCTGGCGAGCAAAATATCAACGCCCGTCACCATGGTAGGAGGACTGCTTAATCGCGACAATCTTTCGCTTTCTGGCTCGGCGGCGTTGGAATTCATATCCACTATTAACATTGACCTTGCCGTTATGGCAACATCGGGGCTTTCAAAGGACGCGGGTTTTACCTGCGGCAATCCTGCCGAAGCGGAGCTTAAGCGCCTTGTGGTGAAAAAAGCGCGGCGCGTGATAGTTCTGATGGACAAAACGAAGCTTGATAGAACGCTTCCTTACACCTTTGCGGTGCCTGATGACGTGGACGTTCTGATAAGCGATGCGGACCCCGGCGAATATTTTGATAATAAAGCAAAACTTATAATTGCAGAATAAAGGAGTAAATGAAAATGAAAACAAAAGCATTAAGACTTTACGGTAAAAATAATCTTCGTCTTGAAGAGTTTGAATTGCCGGAGATCAAAGAAGGCGAGATACTCGCACATATCGTATCCGACAGCGTTTGCATGTCTTCCTACAAGGCAGCAATGCAGGGAAGCGACCATAAGCGCGTTCCCAACGATATCGACGTAAACCCCATCATCATCGGTCATGAATTCTGCGGCGAGATCGTTAAGGTCGGTGCAAAGTGGCAGAACCAGTTCAAGGAAGGTCAAAAGTTCACGATTCAGCCTGCTATGAACTATAAGGGCTCTTTGGATGCTCCCGGTTATTCCTATAAGTATATCGGCGGCGCGGCTACATACATCGTTATCCCCGAAGAAGTAATGCTTTGCGGATGCCTTCTTCCTTATGACGGCGACGCATACTTCTATGGATCTCTTTCCGAGCCTATGAGCTGCATCGTTGGCGCATACCATGCAAACTTCCACATTCCTCAGGGTACATACGTACATGAAATGGGCATCAAGGAAGGCGGCTACACAGCTATCCTTGCAGGTGCAGGCCCCATGGGTCTCGGTGCTATCGACTACGCCATCCACAACGACAGAAAGCCTGCCGTTTTGGTCGTTACAGATATCGACAACGCAAGACTTGCCCGTGCAGCTGAGATCCTTACAGTTGAAGATGCGGCAAAGAACGGCGTAAAGCTTATGTATGTCAATACTGCTGAATTTGCAGATCCCGTTGCAGAGCTCAAGAAGATCACAGACGGTCACGGATTTGACGACGTATTCGTATTTGCTCCCGTTAAGCCCGTTGTTGAGCAGGGTGATGCTATCCTTGCAAAGAGCGGCTGCCTCAACTTCTTCGCAGGTCCTACAAACCCCGAATTCTCTGCAAACTTCAACTTCTACAACGTACATTACAATTTCACTCACGTTATCGGCACAAGCGGCGGTAACACAGACGATATGAAGGAATCCATCAGCATGATGGAAAAGGGTCTTATCGATCCCTCCGCTATGATCACTCACGTCGGCGGTCTTACAGCTGCTGCTGAAACAACACTTAATCTTCCCAAGATCCCCGGCGGAAAGAAGCTCATCTATACAAACATCGATATGGAGCTTGTTGCTCTTGCTGACCTTGAAGAAAAGGGCAAGGACAACGCTATGTACGCAGAGCTTGCAAAGCTTGTTAAGGCTAACAACGGTCTTTGGAGCGCAGATTGCGAGAAGTATCTTCTTGCAAATGCAAAGGCTCTGTAATTAAATCGGGAGGTTCACACTCATGTCAGTTGCAGAACTTGTAAAAATGTCAAACAAGTACGGAAGCGATCCCGAATTTGTTCTGGCAGGCGGCGGTAACACGTCCTATAAAACAGATAAAGAGCTTTACATTAAAGGCTCAGGCACAACTCTTGCCACAATAAAAGAAGCAGGATTCGTTAAGATGAACCGTGAAAAGCTTGCAAAGCTTTGGACTACGGAATATTCCGCAGACACAGCTGTCCGCGAAAGTGAAGTTTTGGCGGACCTTATGGCGGCACGCTTCCCCGAGGATATGAACAAGCGCCCCAGCGTTGAGACTCTTCTCCACGATCTTTTCGCTGAAACATACGTGCTTCACGTTCATCCCCCTATGGTAAACGGTCTTACCTGTGGTCAGAAGGGCGAAGCTGAAATGAACCGCATTTTCGGAAACGATGCGGCTTGGATAAATGAAACAAAGCCCGGCTACATTCTCGCTCTTGAAACGAAGAATGTTATGGAAGCTCATAAGGCTAAGACAGGAAAGTATCCTCAGATAATATTCATCCAAAATCACGGTATCTTTTTCTCAGCAAACACGATGGAGGAGCTTGACGCTATCGTTGCTGACGTTTTCGCAAAGCTTCGCGCAAACGTAAAGCGTACTCCCGATTTCTCTGATGTTGAATTTGATATGGAAAAGGCTGTTGCCATTGCACCTGCTCTTCGTATGATGCTCATGGCTGACGACGAAAACGCAACGTCCATCGTCACGTTCAGAACTAACGCAGAGGTTATGGGCCTTTGCAAGGATAAGCAGTCCATGGCACCCGTCATGTCCACTTATTCTCCCGACCATATCGTTTACTGCAAGCACGAGCCTCTCTTTGTTGAAGCTTGCGATGAAATTGAAGCACAGTATGAAGCACTTGCAAAGGCTCTTGACGAGTATATGGCTCGCAACGGCCATGCTCCGAAGATAGTCTTCGTTGAAGGTCTTGGCTTCTATGCTTGCGGCAAGACGAAGAAGGAAGCTGACATCGCGGCTGACGTATTCATGGACGAGATAAAGATCTCCGTTTATGCTGAAAGCTTCGGCGGTCACAGATTTATGGCTGAGGAAAATATCGATTTCATCCGCAATTGGGAGGTTGAAAGCTATCGCCAGAAGGTAAGTCTTTCCGGTGCGGCTCCCAAGCGTCTTAACGAAAAGATCGCTATCATCACGGGCGGTGCTCAGGGCTTCGGTCGCGGTATCGCAGAGGAGATGGCAGCTCAGGGCTGTAACGTAGTTATCGCTGACCTTAACGAAGACGGCGCTAAGACAACTGCAAAGGAGATCGAACAGGCTAACACTGTCGGCCGTGCGGCGGCTGTCAAGGTTGACGCAGGTAACGAAGAATCTGTTTGCGCTATGGTTGCAAAGACAGTTCTCCTTTACGGCGGTCTTGATATTTTCGTAAACAATGCAGGTATCGTTAAAGCAGGCACACTCGATGAGATGACTGCTCAGGCGTTTGACCTTGTAACAAAGATAAATTATACGGCGTATTTCTTCGGTGCAAAGTATTCTTCCAAGATAATGAAGATACAGCACAAGATAAAGAACAATTACTACAGCGATATCATCCAAATAAACTCCAAGTCAGGTCTTACGGGAAGCAACAAGAACTTTGCTTACGCAGGAAGCAAATTCGGCGGCATCGGTCTTACACAGAGCTTTGCTCTTGAGCTTGCTGAATACAACATCAAGGTAAACTCCATTTGCCCCGGTAATTACCTTGAAGGACCGCTTTGGATGGATCCCGTAAAGGGCTTGTTTGTACAGTATCTTAACGCAGGCAAGGTTCCCGGCGCAAAGACTGTTGAAGACGTAAAGCGTTTCTATGAAGCAAAAGTACCCCTCAATCGTGGTTGCTTGCCTATCGACGTTGCTCGAGCTCTGTTCTATATTGTAGAGCAAAAGTACGAAACAGGTCAAGCTATCCCCGTAACAGGCGGACAGGAAATGCTCAAATAAGATTGATAAAAAACTATTTAAGAGAGGATAGATCATTATGGCAACAGCAATTATAATGCCGAAGCTCGGCATATCGGTTGAAAGCTGCATCCTTACCAAGTGGCACAAGAAAAAAGGCGACGAGGTTAAAAAAGGCGACATTCTTTTCAGCTATGAAACAGACAAGTCTGCAGCAGATGAAGAATCCACGGTTGACGGTATACTCCTCGACGTTTTCTATAATGAGGACGACGACGTACCGTGCCTTAACAATGTTTGCGTTATCGGTAATGCAGGCGAATCCACAGCGGAATTTGCTCCTGCAGGCGCAGCAGATCCGGCTCCCGTAGCTGAAGCAGCACCTGCTGAAGCTCCTGCAGCAGTAGCAGCCCCCGTAGCAGCTCCCGTTGTTACAGCGGCACAGGGCGATATGATGAAAATATCTCCCAGAGCAAAGGGTCTTGCAGAAAAGTCCAACGCCGACCTTCGCTTTGCAGCGCCCACAGGTCCTGAAGGCAGAATCATTGAAAGAGACGTTCGCAAGCTCATCGCTGACGGCGTGCTTACAACAAGCGCTGCAGCAGGCGTAACAGACAAGGATGCAGTCGGAACAGGCATCGGCGGCAGAGTCACAACAGGCGATACAGCAGCACCCGCAGCAGTATCTGCACCTGCAGCAGCTCCCGCAGCGGCAGAGGAAGAGGTTACGGTTGCACGTCTTACAAATATCCGTAAGGTTATTGCAAAGCAGATGGTAGAAAGCCTTTCCACAATGGCTCAGCTTACTCAGTCCTCCACGTTCGATGCAACGGAGATCATGGCTTTCCGTGCAAAGCTCAAGGAGAAGGCAGAGCCCATGGGTCTTGCAAATATCACACTCAACGATATTATCCTTTATGCCGCGGCAAAGACGTTGGCAGATCCTCAGTTCAAGTCTCTTAACGCTCACCTTATAGGCGACGAAATGCACTATTTCAAGAACGTACACATGGGTGTTGCTGTTGATACAGAGCGCGGACTTATGGTTCCCACTATCTTCAACGCAAACAAGCTCACTCTTAACGATATCGCCGTTCAGTCCAAGGCTTTGGCAAACGACTGCAAGAAGGGTGCTATCAGCCCCGACAAGCTCAAGGGTGCTTCCTTCACCGTTTCCAACGTCGGTGCTTTCGGCGTAGAAGTATTTACACCTGTTATCAATCCGCCTCAGACAGCTATCCTTGGCGTTACAACTATCGTAAAGCGTCCTAAGGAAGTAAACGGCGAGATCAAGCTTTATCCTGCTATGGGCCTTTCTCTTACATTTGACCACCGTGCCCTTGACGGTGCAGATGCAGCAAGATTCCTTAAGGCTCTCAGCGCAAACCTTGAAAGCTTCAGCCTTCTTATGGCTAAATAATCGGGAGGAAAACAATGTACGATTTAATAGTTATCGGCGGCGGCCCTGCAGGTTATCTTGCTGCAGAGCGCGCAGGCCATGCAGGACTTAACACATTAGTAATTGAAAAGCGTGCAATGGGCGGTGTTTGCCTTAACGAAGGCTGCATTCCCTCAAAGGCTCTTCTTAATTCCGCTAAAATGTACGACCATGCAAAGCACAGCGATGTATACGGCGTTCACGTTGAAGGCGTTACAATTGATCAAAAGCAGGTAGTTGCACGCAAAAACAAGGTCGTTGCAACACTTGTCGGCGGTGTTGAAGCCGCTATGAAGGCAAATAAGGTTAAGGTTGTTAAGGAAGAGGCTTACATCGAAGGCAAAACAGCTGAAGGCTTCTCCGTTAAAGCAGGCGGAGAGGTCTACACTGCAAAGCAGCTTCTTATCGCCACAGGATCTTCTCCCGTTGTACCTCCCATTCCGGGTGCAAAGGAAGGACTTGCAAACGGATTTGTTATGACAAACCGTGAAGTGCTTGACCTTCAGGAGATCCCCGCTCAGCTCGTTATCGTCGGCGGCGGCGTAATCGGTCTTGAAATGGCATCTTACTACAACTCCGTTGGCTCTAAGGTAACGGTTATTGAAATGCTTGACCATATTGCAGGTCCCACAGACCGTCAGATCTCCTCCATTCTTCAAAAGAATTATGAGAAGAAGGGCGTTACATTCAAGCTCGGCTGCAAGGTCACAGGTATCGGCACAGACAGCGTTTCCTTCGAAGAAAACGGTCAGGCTTGCACAGTAGCTGCTGACAAGGTTCTTCTTTCCATCGGCAGACGTGCCGTAACTCAGGGCTTCGGTCTTGAAAACCTCAACGTATACACAGAGCGCGGCGCTATCATTACGGACGAATTCGGACGTACAAATATCGCAGGCGTTTGGGCGGCAGGCGACGTAAACGGCAAGTCCATGCTTGCACACACAGCTTACCGTGAAGCTGAGGTTGCAATTAACAACATTATCGGCAAAAAGGATAGAATGCGCTACAACGCTATCCCGTCCGTTATCTATACAAACCCCGAGGTTGCAGGCGTTGGCGAAACGGAAGAAACTGCAAAGGCTAAGGGACTTGACGTTGAGATCGTCAACATTACAATGAAGTACAGCGGACGCTACGTTGCTGAAAATGAGGGTGGCGACGGTATCTGCAAGATACTTATGGACAAAAAGTACAGAACAATTGTCGGCGCACATCTTATCGGCGGATATGCATCCGAAATTATTTACGGCGCGGCTATGATGATCGAAACGGAAATGACCATAGAAGACCTTAAGGAAATCGTATTCCCCCATCCCTCCGTTTCCGAAATTATCCGTGAAGCACTTTTTATGTTTAAATAAATTTTGAATAAGGAGATAGAAAACTATGCCTAAGTCACAATATACAGACCCGAATAAGCTTCGCGCGGCGGGCAAGATCAAATTTAAGGACATTCCCGTAAACCAGTATAAGAAGTCCATCAAGGAAGAGCGTAAGAACTTTACTGATGAACAGCTTCTCAGAATGTATCACGATATGGCTGTTATCCGTGAATTCGAGACTATGCTCAACAGCATCAAGAAGGAAGGCCGCTACAATGATACAGAATTCATGTATGCAGGTCCTGCTCACCTTTCTGCAGGTCAGGAAGCTACAGCTGTAGGTCAGGCTTATATCCTTGACACAGACGACTTTGTTCTCGGTTCTCACAGAAGCCACGGCGAAATCCTCGCTAAGGGCCTTTCTGCAATCGAAAAGCTTTCCGATGAAGAGCTTACAAAGATCATGTCCGAATTCCTCGGCGGTAAGATCTACAATATCGTAAAAGAGCATACTCAGGCTGCTTCCGTTAAGGAGCTTGCCCGTGAATTCCTTATCTACGGCGCTATGGCTGAAATCTTTGCCCGCGATACAGGCTTCAACAAGGGCTTCGGCGGCTCTATGCACGCTTTCTTCCTTCCCTTCGGTATCTATCCGAACAACGCTATCGTTGGCGGCTCTGCTCCTGTTGCTACAGGTGTTGCTCTTTACAAGAAGTGCAACAAGAAGAAGGGTATCGTTGTTGCTAACATCGGTGACGGTTCTCTTGCTTGCGGTCCCGTTTATGAATCCATGAACTTTGCAGCAATGGATCAGATGAAGAAGCTTTGGGAAGGCGACTATAAGGGCGGTCTCCCGATCCTCTTCAACTTCAACAACAACAGCTACGCCATGGGCGGTCAGACATGCGGCGAAACGATGGGTTACGAACAGCTTGCACGAATCGGTGCAGGTATCAACCCCGAGCAGATGCATGCAGAGCGCGTAGACGGCTGGAATCCTCTTGCAGTTATCGACGCTATGAAGCGCGTTAAGAAGCTTCTTACAGAAGGTCAGGGTCCCTGCCTTCTCGACCTTGTCACATACCGTTTCTCCGGTCACTCCACTTCCGACGCTTCCACATACAGAACGAAGGAAGAAATGGCAGCTTGGGAAGAACAGGATCCGATCGTATGCTTCCGTCGTGATCTTGTTGAAGCAGGCGTTGCTTCCGACGAGAAGTTTGACGAGATCTGGAACGAAGTAAGAGAACGCAACCACAAGATGTTTGCTCTTGCTATCGACGAAAAGGTATCTCCCTTCACAGATTACGTTGCAAATCCCGACTCCATCGAAAAGCTCATGTTCTCCAACCAGAAGATCGCTAAGATGGACGACCGCGAAGCTGAAACACTTCTTCCTTACGGCGAATGCCCGAGAAAGATACAGCTTGCAAATAAGGCTCGTTTTGCATTCGATGCAGAAGGCAAGCCTGTTCCGAAGACAAGAATGTTCGGTGTTCGTGACGCTTTGTTTGAGGCTATCCACGACAAGTACTACGAAGATCCGACTCTCATCAGCTACGGTGAAGACGTTCGTGACTGGGGCGGCGCATACGCTGTATACCGTGGTCTTACAGAAACTCTTCCTTACAACAGACTTTTCAACTCTCCCATTTCCGAAGCCGCTATCGTTGGCTCCGCTGTTGGTTACGCAATGGCAGGCGGTAGAATCATCGTTGAGCTTATGTACGCTGACTTCATCGGCCGTGCAGGCGACGAAATCTTCAACCAGCTCTCCAAGTGGCAGGCAATGAGCGCAGGCCTTCTTAAGATGCCTGTTGTCGTCCGTGTTTCCGTTGGCTCCAAGTACGGTGCTCAGCACTCTCAGGACTGGACAGCTCTTATCTCTCATATTCCCGGACTTAAGTGCGTATTCCCCGTAACTCCTTACGACGCTAAGGGTCTTATGACATCCGTTCTCAACGGAACAGATCCCGTTGTATTCTTTGAAAGCCAGAGAGTATACGACACAGGTGAACAGTTCCATCAGGGCGGCGTACCCACAGAAAGCTATGAAATCGCTCTTGGCGAGCCCGATGTTAAGAAGGAAGGTAAGGACATCACTATCCTTACAGTCGGCGCAACTCTTTACGTTGCTCTTAAGGCAGCTAAGGAGCTTGAAGAAAAGTACGGTATTTCTGCTGAGATCATCGACGCACGCTCCATCGTTCCCTTCAATTATGAAAAGGTCGTTGAGTCTGTAAAGAAGACAGGTAAGATCCTTCTTGCCAGCGATGCTTGCGCACGCGGAAGCATCCTCAACGAGTTTGCACGCAACATCACAGAGCTTGCATTCGATTACCTCGATGCACCTCCGGTTGTTGTCGGCAGCGAAAACTGGATCACTCCTGCTCATGAATATGAGAAGGAATTCTTCCCGCAGCCCTCTTGGATCATTGACGCTATCCATGAGAAGATCATGCCCATCGCAGGCTATGTAGCTCAGAAGAACTACACACCTGTTGAACAGATGCGCAAGGCTAAGTTCGGTGTATAATCGGTAAAGCTATAAGATTACGCCCTGTATCCTCTGATGCAGGGCGTTTTTATCGTGTCAGCCGAGTCAATATTTTTACAATAAAAAGTTAAAAAATACTATTGCAATTATTCGTTAAAAGGTGTATAATATTCTTTATCAAAAGTATCACTGTCCGAGGTTGAGGAGATAAGCATGGTCGGAAATTTTGAAAAATTTATCATAGTCACAGGTCATTTCGGCACAGGTAAGACTAATCTTGCATTGAATATCGCAATGGATCTTAAAAAGCTTTCTCGCAAGGTGGCTATCGTCGATTTTGATACGGTCAATCCTTATTTCCGAACATCTGACAACAAGGAAATGCTGATGGAGCAGGGGATAGACGTTATCGTTTCGCCCTATGCGAACACGAACGTTGACATTCCCGCAATTCCTGCGGAGATAAACAGCGTTTTTGCCCTTGATTATGACAATGTTATTTTTGACGTTGGCGGTGATGACGACGGAGCTGTCGCTCTCGGTACGCTTTATCGCTTTTTCAAAAACGTCCCCATAACTATGCTTTGCGTTATAAACGGACGCAGACCGCTTATTTCCGAGCCGAAATATGCGGCGGAGATGGTGCGCAATATTGAGCTTGCCTCACGGCTTTGCGTTACGGGACTTATCAACAACACACATTTACAGCTTGAAACGGATGCGGAAACTGTGCTTGAGTCCGTGGAATACGCCCAAAAGGTCTCGGAGCTTTCAGGTAAGCCCGTTTTGATGACGGCTGTTTATGAGCCCTTATGCAAGGAGCTTGCAAAGAAGGTAGACGGGCTTTATCCCGTTTCCATCTACGCAAAGCAAATCGTATAAGCTGTATAAAAAAGTTAAAAATATTTTACCATATAGTCAGGAGGAAGAAAAATGCCCAAGGTTACATTTAATAAGGATTTATGCAAGGGATGCGGTCTTTGTGTCACGGCTTGCCCCAAGAAGATAATCCGTATGTCTGATAAGACACTTAACAAAAAAGGCTTTTATCCCGCAGAGGTTGCAGAGCCTGAAAAATGTATAGGCTGCGCTATGTGCGCCACGATGTGCCCCGACGTTGTTATAACGGTCGAAAAGTAAGAAAGTACACAAGAAAGGAATTGATATATAATGGCTGAACAAAAAGTTTTAATGAAAGGCAATGAAGCCATTGCGGAAGCCGCTATCAGAGCGGGCTGCAAGTGCTTTTTCGGCTATCCTATAACTCCTCAGACGGAGCTTGCCGAATACATGGCAAAGCGTATGCCGAAAACGGAAGGCGGCGTATTTCTTCAGGCGGAATCTGAAGTTGCCGCAATAAATATGGTTATGGGTGCGGCGGCAGCAGGTGTCCGTGTTATGACGTCCTCCTCCTCCCCCGGAATAAGCCTTAAGAGTGAAGGTATATCCTACATAATCGGTTGCGATCTGCCTTGCGTTATCGTAAATATTCAGCGCGGTGGTCCCGGTCTCGGCGGTATTCAGGCGGCGCAGTCCGACTATTTCCAGGCGACGCGTGCTCTCGGTCACGGCGACTCCTATGCCGTAGTACTTGCTCCCTCCGAAATTCAGGAAATGGTTACTCTTACAGCAAAGGCTTTTGATATTGCTGACAAGTACCGCACACCCGTTATGATCCTCGGCGACGGCGCTATGGGTCAAATGATGGAGCCGGTCGTTCTTCCTGAGCCCTCCGATGCAGAGAAGATTGAAAAAACGTGGGCTACAAGCGGTCACGGAAACAAGCGCGAGCACAATGTAGTAAACTCCCTTTACATTGAGCCAAATGTGCTTGAAAATATCGTTAAAGAGCGTTTCGAAAGATACGCGACCATAAAGAAAGAGGAAACTCTTTACGAAGAATATATGACAGAGGATGCGGATATCGTTATTGCCGCATTCGGTATTACAGCTCGTATTGCGAAAAATGCTATCAAAGCGGCTCGCGAACAGGGTATAAAGGCGGGACTTATCCGTCCTATCACTCTTTGGCCCTTCCCCGATGAAGTTTTCGCAAAGGTTGCTGACACGGCAAAGGCATTTTTGTGCGTTGAAATGAATATGGGTCAGATGCTTGAAGACGTTAAGCTTGCTGTAAACGGCAAAAAGCCCGTATCCTTCTTCGGCAGAACAGGCGGCGTAGTGCCCACACCGCGCGAGATCCTTGCCGAAATCGTTAAGCTTTCACAGGAGGTAAAATAACATGGCTGTTGTATTTGAAAAGCCCCATGCATTGACAGATGCGCCGTTTCATTATTGCCCCGGCTGTACTCACGGTATAATCCACCGTCTTGTTGCAGAGGCAATTGACGAGCTTGGCATCGAAGGCGATACTATCGGTGTTGCACCTGTCGGATGCGCTGTTTTTGCATATAATTATTTTAATTGCGATATGATCGAGGCGGCTCACGGAAGAGCGCCTGCCGTTGCTACAGGCGTAAAGCGTGCAAGACCTGACAAAACTGTTTTCACATATCAGGGTGACGGTGACCTTGCGGCTATCGGTACAGCTGAAACTGTTCACGCGGCAACGAGAGGCGAAAATATTACGGTTATTTTCGTAAACAACGCTATTTACGGCATGACGGGCGGTCAGATGGCTCCCACATCCCTTATCGGTCAGGTCACAGCGACCACACCTTACGGACGTGATGCAAAGGCTAACGGTCTGCCCATAAGAATTTGCGAAATGCTTTCCACTCTGGATGGCGTTGCATACGCTGAAAGAGTATCTGTTGACTGCGTAAAGAATATTCTTTCCGCAAAAAAGGCGATAAAGCACGCTTTTGAGTGCCAGCTTGCAGGTAAGGGCTTTTCTATCGTTGAGGTGCTTTCCACTTGCCCGACAAACTGGGGACTTTCTCCCACAGAAGCTCTTGAATGGCTTCGTGCAAACATGATGACTCAATATCCCCTTGGCTTGTTCAAGGGCGAAAGATAAGCTTACTGCGGAAAGGATGTTATATAATGGCATATAATTGTAATATACTTCTTGCGGGCTTTGGCGGACAGGGTATCTTGTTTACGGGTAAGCTTTTGGCAAAATGCGCAATGGAGCTTGAAAAGGAAGTAACTTGGATGCCGTCCTACGGCCCTGAAATGCGCGGTGGTACTGCTAACTGCAGCGTTATCGTTTCCGACGAGCGCATCGGCTCTCCCATCGTTGTTGAGCCTGATATTCTCATGGCGATGAATTTGCCCTCCCTTGACAAGTTTGAAAACAGCGTTGTTCCCGGCGGTACAATTATCGTCGACAGCTCACTTATTTCAAGAAAGGTTGAGCGCGACGACGTAAACGTAGTTTATATCCCTGCAACGCAGATGGCTAACGAAAACGGACTTAAGGGACTTGCAAACGTCATTATGGCGGCGAAGATCGTTCATACATCGGCATTTATTGATTACGATAAATTTAAGGATGTTATCCGCGCAATGGTTCCCGCAAAGAAAGCTCATCTTCTTGAGCCCAATCTTAAAGCGGCTGACCTCGGCTATAATTTCTGATAATAAAACAAAAAACACCGCTTTGTATGCGTAGTGTCCTACGCATACAAAGCGGTGTTTTTATATGGCTGAAATGAGCGAGTACCTATTTGCGCAGGGGCAAATGCAGGATAAATTCGCTTCCGATGCCAAGGGTACTGTCAAGGGTAACATATCCGCCGTGGGCGCGGGCGATCTGCTGAACCATGAAAAGCCCTAAGCCGATTCCGCTGTCCTCGCCGCGGGAAGCATCTACCTGATAAAACCGTTGCCATATTTTTTCCTTATATTCATCGGCGATGCCTATCCCATCGTCGCGAACGCTGACAAGGGCTTCATCCTCGTTTTTATAGACGGTTATCCAAACGCAAGAGCTTTCCTTGCCGTATTTAAAGCCGTTATCCACGAGATTCTTAATAAGTCTTGATAAAAGCATACTGTCGCCGCTGACGAAAACGCCTTCCTGCGCTTGTATATGCAGCCGATTTATATCGTAGCCCTGCTCACAGCAAAGGGAGTGAACGAGCGAGCCAAGCTCTACGTCGGCGATGCTGAGCTTTTCCGTGCCCTGATCGAGCCGTGTTATATTCAAAAGCTGATTTATAAGCTCGGACATTTTATTTGCCTGACGGTGGGTCATTTCAATGGTTTCACGGCGCTCTTCAGCTGTTTCATCAAATTTTTCCGCATATTCGCAGGCGCTTTTTATAACAGCCACAGGCGTTCTCAGCTCGTGAGAAGCGTCGGAGGTGAATTGCTTTTCTGCATCAAATGAGCGTTCAAGGCGCTCAAACATACCGTCAAAGGCGTCGGAAAGGCGTGAAAACTCATCGTTCCCCTTTAAGCCTATCCTGCCTGAAAGATCCTTTGCTTCGTTTATGGCAGAAACGGTGCGTGATATCTTGTCGAGAGGGCGGAAGGAAAGCTTAACGATAAGGTAGCTTCCCAAGGCGGCAAGAAGGAGAAAAACAGGGAAGATGATGAAAAAAACAAAGGTGATATCAGCGGCTATCCGACCGTTGTCGGGCGCTTCCGAAAGGGCTCTTATCCAAACTCCGTCATCCCAACCGAAAGGCAGATAAATATCGGCAACAAGGTAGCTTGTGTCATCCGAAGGTACGGTGCGCACAGTACCGTTTTGAAAATCGTCGGAAAAACTAAAATTTACGGGTGGCTGACCTGCGACGAGGGCTTTGCTTTTACTGTAGATGAGAGTAGTAATACCGTGATGATAAAAGCTGAAGCTGTCGTCGAAGGCGAGCTTGCCGTTTTCCATTGAAATGAGCGATGCATTTTTGCGTGCGGTGTCGCTCAGCGCGGCCATTGATGATGAAACGGATACGGAGCTGCTGATAAAAAGCAAAAGGGAGAAAATAAGTATTGCAACGACGGCGGCTAAGGCGGTCAAAAGCAAGGTGAGCTTTGATTTGACAGAAAATCTTTTCATTTTTACTCCTCATTGAGGGAGCGGAGAACCCAGCCCGAGCCTTTTACGGTGTGGATCAGCTTATCCTCGCGCTCGCCATCTATTTTTTTACGAAGCCTGCTCATGTACGCGTCAATATTGTTGGAGCTGCCGGAATACTCGTAGTTCCATATTTTATCTTCGAGCTGCTGGCGTGAAATAACGATACCGCGATTGCGAATCATGTATTCAAGGATGGTAAACTCCTTTGGAAGCAGAGTTGTCTCGACGCCACCGCGTGTTACCGTGCGGCGCGCCACGTCCACGGTAAGATCCGCAACGGTGAAAATATTGCTTTTGACACCGCTTTTTTTGCGTGTAATAACGCGCAGTCTGGCTAAAAGCTCGTCAAAATCAAAGGGTTTTACAAGGTAATCGTCAGCGCCCATGTCAAGTCCGGCGACCTTGTCAGCGACGGTATCCTTGGCGGTAAGGAACAAAACAGGTACGTCTATATTGCCGCTTCGCATTCGGCGCAAAAGCTCGTATCCGTCCATTTTCGGCATCATTATGTCAGCGATAACGCCGTCGTACTCAGCGCCGAAAAGATGCTCCAAAGCTTGCTCGCCGTTATAGCAACCGTCAACACTGTAGCCTGCTTTTTTTAGCACCTTTACAATAATGCTGTTCATATCGCGCTCGTCTTCAACAACAAGTATTCTCATTTTTTCTCCTTTATTTTTTGTTTAAAACTGTTTTTACTTCCTTGATCGAGCTTAATGTCTTATTGTAGTTGGAAGTGAACCCTTTTTCATGCAAGGAATTGTCGTAAATTATTTTCGAAAGAGCTTTCATAGCAGTATAAACTTGTTGCAAAAAGTCATAGTATCCGATTTTGGCTGTGAAAACAACTGTATCACTACCGCGCCGGTCGATACAATCAATTTTCAGAGACATATGGCTATCTTTAAAAACCTCCAAATGAAAAGGTCCGTCAAAAAAATACAGGGTGAATGATACATTGCTGATGCTTTCATGCTTGATAAGCTCGTTTTTCCAAAGCTCTAAAGCAGGATAGGAAAAATCAGTCCAAGTATCATTTGGAAAAGCTTTGCCGTCAATTTCAATGTGAAAAGCGGTGCTGATATTCTCTGTGTATGAAGTGACAAATACATCGTTTTCTATAACGATTGAAACGTTATTCACAAAAATCAGCTCCTTTTAAATAGTTTTTTGATTTTTTGAAGTAATGTTTGCTCGGTTTTGAAAGCCCACAATGAATTGCTGTCTATGGTAGTGCCGTGCTCAAGGTATTCAAAAAAAGCACGGTCGAATTTTTCCATTGACATAGTGCCATCCTTGGCTAAAGAATAATAGTCATCAATGTAAAACATATCACCCCATGTCGCATAATCAAAATCACAGGGAGCTGCGTGGGCTGACACAAAACGGTGCATCAAAGATATTATTTCTTCTTTTGTGAAACGGTTTTCTTTATAAGTGTTTTTGAGAAATTTACGCAACATATCGCAGACTTCCTTTTCGTCAAAAGGTTGACCAGAACAGTAATTATTAAGAAGGGAAATAGTCTTATTAATGTCTGAAATGCAAAATGAGAGTTCTAACAAAATATCACTTAAGGGATCTTGTTGGTCTAAAAGAGTGCTTAACCATTCGCTGTATCCGTCCGATATGCCGTTTAACAGTAATATTTTAAAATAATATGCATCTTCAAGCCTCATTTTTTCTCCTTTATTTTCCGAGTCCAACATAGCCTGTTTGTTCGATAATATATTGCCCTTCCTCGGAGAGCACCCAATCAAGAAGCAATTTGACGTTCTTGTTTTCATTTCCTTTGTACGTTACTGCGTATAGCGGCGCAACGATGGGGTAGCTGCCGCTTTTGATGCTGTCAACTGTGGGATGAACACCGTCGATGGCTATAAGCTTTATATTGGGATTTTTAATAATACCTTCAACGTAATATCTGAAGGAAAAACCGATTGAATTTGATTTGCTTTGGTAATCGGCAACCTGCTCAATAATACCTGACATTAAGTCGTTTACCATTTTAGTCGGCGGTGTCATAAGAGGCTTGTCGCCCATGAAACGAATAAGCATGCTTTGACTTCCGCTTCCTTCATTGCGCTGAAATGCGGCAATTTCCTCGTTTTTACCGCCTACTTGCTTCCAGTTGGTAATTTCTCCGGAATATATGCCCTGTATTTGTTCAGTTGTCAAGCTGTCAATGGGATTGTCCTTATGGACGAAAAATACAAAAGCTTCGTAGCCGATAGGTGTATATTCAAACTCTGTTCCGCATTCCTCGGCATACGCTATTTGTTTTTCGGAGGGATATGCACCAAAGAAAATATCCGTTTCCCTTTGCGCCAAAAGCTGATAACCGTAAGACGTGTTGTTGTATTGAAATTCGCTTTCATTAAGCGGCATAGGGGAAGGGTAAACTGCGTTTACGAAAGCTGAATAAACGGGAAATACGGCGGCGGCACCGTCGATTACAGGCACTTCATCCTCGAACAGTAATTCGTTTTCAATCTTAACGATTTTTGAATCTTCTTCGAAGGGAAGATACTCGTGTACGTTGATATTCGGAGAGGTATCTATCGTGATAGAAGCGTTATATTTAATGATGCCGAGGTTAATACAAATGGCTAAAATATAGACGGCCACGCAGGAAAGCCATATAATAACGATGCGTTTGTATTTTTTAAACCAAATAAGCGGTATTGCAAGGGAAGGTATGAATAAAGGAACAAACCATGCAAATATCAGCCAAAGACCGCTTACACTTAAGAGCAGCATCGGGAGCGCAGAGATGATAAGAGAGAAGCATATAACGAAAACGGTAGCTATAATTTTCAAAATTACAGATAAAACAGATGGCTTTTTCATGGAGATCAGCTCCTTTATAAAAATAATGCTGTTATTTTTATTATATATGATATAAAACTGTGTGTCAATATGCAAAAGTAAAATTAGTTCAAGAGAGAATGAATAAAAATATAATAAAAGTATTGTTTTTGTGTAGCTTTTGTGATATAATAAAAATATAAGGAGATATAGCTCAGTTGGTCAGAGCGCTCGCTTCACATGCGAGAGGTCGTTGGTTCGAGCCCTACTATCTCTACCAACAAAAAGCCTGATTTGTCTACCAGACAAATCAGGCTTTTTTGAATGATGTTTGCCTTCGGCAAATGATGTTGGCGATGCATCATTTGACACACAAGCAGTTCTATGATATAATAAACTCACCGATAAATACGAATTTGACGAGGTGATTAAAATGATAGATATTACAGTTTGGATGAAAAACTTTTTACAGACATTAAATGAGACTTTTGGTGACCGTGTATGGTTTGTTGGTTTGCAAGGTAGTTATGGTCGTGGCGAAG
>SVND01000025.1 GCA_015067075.1 Oscillospiraceae bacterium | reverse complement strand
CATTGCAAAATATTTCGTAAGATAAATCCTTTGATATCCACGCCATGAATTTTTCAGCATCCAGCGGCACGAGATTTGTCATGTAAACAGTTGCGCCGCGCAAGCGTGCAAGCTCTATTATATCGCGATAAATTTTCACGAACCTCTCTGGCGGAGTGTTCGGCAAATGCTTTTCATCGGGCGCCTGCGACACTTTGCTCCAATCGAAATTGCAATCGTTGCCTCCATAGCTTAATATCACAACGTCGCTGTCCATGCGCCGCGACAGCATAGCGTATCCTTTTTCAACAGTTGCCCCCATGTGGGAATTATTTTTAACAATATTTCCGTCCTTCTCAACGGTTGTCAGTCTGTTTTCGTAAAGCATATATTTTTGTGCCTGCTCGTCATATATCACGCCCTTAAGCACAGAATCACCAAATATATCTATTTTGCTCATTTACTAAATCCCTTCTCCTGAAAAACAATTTGACAGATGTGTGTTTTTGATGTATAATTTATTATATTCGGTCGGCAAAAAAAGTCCACCCACTTTACACCGAACACACTATACCGTAAATTCCGACAGCTCTACTTTGCGTTTTTTCTCGCTCTACTCGCAGGAGAGTCTGTTGAATATCAACGGTTTTTATCCATATATACAGGAGATGCTACCACTTGAACGATATCAAAAAAATAATCGGCACAAATATTTCCGTTTTGCGCCAAGGACATAAAATGACACAGCTTGACCTTGCGGAAAAGCTTAATTACACAGACAAAGCCGTGTCGAAATGGGAGCGCGGAGATTCCGTTCCCGATGTGCTCGTGCTAAAACAAATCGCCGATCTTTTCGGCGTGACTGTAGATTTTCTTTTAACAAACACCTCCGAAAAAGTGCAGGAGCAAGTCATAGAAAAGCCAAGAGCCCTTCGAAACAGGCTTATCATAACGCTTTTGTCAACACTTCTTGTCTGGTTTATCGCAACTGCTCTTTTCGTAATAGGAAACATATTTTTCAGCGATTTTGAAAGAGGCTGGCTCTTCTTCGTTACCGCCGTTCCCGTCAGCTGTGTCGTTTTACTCGTTTTTAACTCCATATGGGGACGAAAAAAGCTGAATTACATAATAATTTCAGCTTTGGCATGGTCTTTTTTGACTTGCGTCTACCTATGGTTTTATTCCTTTAATTTATGGGCAATTTTCCTTTTGGGTATTCCCGCGCAAATAATAATTATCTTATGGTCAGGTATAAAAAAGCGAAGTGAGTAGTTCACTTCGCTTTTTTCGGTATTTTTATAGCTAAAATAATTATCGCGCCTATTATGCACACAATGCCCATAACATTTCCAAAGGAAAGCCTGTCCTGATACAAAGTCACACCGAGCACCGTCGCCGTAAGCGGCTCTACAGATGCAACAATGGACGCGATGGACGCCTCCGTGTTTTTCAGCCCTTGCGTATAAAGTACATACGGAATAACACCAGTTACAACACCCGTAAGCAGTACGACGAGCCATCCAAGCTCATTTTCCACGCTCGCTTGTAGTATCTGCGGTATGTTTGCAAAGGGCATTGCCGCAACAGCCGCCACCGTAAAAGTATACGTCGTCACCGTCATAACGCTGTATTTTTTCAGTGCAACCTTGCCGAAAATGCTGTAAAGCGCATAGCCAAATCCTGCACCAAGCCCCGTTAAAAATCCCGCCGCAGTAAGGCGCGTATCCGTACCGATGCCACTTACTAAAACGCAGCCTGCAAAGGCGGCGACAAGTGCAGCTATTTTTTGCGCCGTAAGCTTTTCTCGGAAAAATATTGCCGCCATCACCGTCACCATAGCAGGCGCTGTATAAAGAAGCACCGCCGCAACGGGCATGGACGATAAAACTATGGCGCTGGAATAGCAAACGCTGAAAAACAGTATGCTCAGTATTCCCGAGCCGAGAAATATCCAAATATCGCGTAGCTTTATCCGAAGAGCATTTCTATCCGTTATAAGCAGATAAAGTATAAGAAGCACAGACGTTACGATACACCGTATAAATGTTATCTGCAGAGATGATAAGCCCCACGGCGACAGCGTGCGCACAAAAATACCCATACCGCCCCAAAGAACGCCTGCTATCACTATTAAAAAAGCCGCCTTTTTCAAAATAAAACCCTTGCTTTCAAAAAATTTCACCTTATTGGCTCGCCAAAAAATACTTCAAGCCTGAAAACCGCTTTGTATCACGGTCATTTTCCACCATTGCCTTCAGCACGGAAGGATCACCCACCAAAATGAGTCTGTCCTTCGCCCTTGTAACAGCCGTATAGAGCAGCTTTCGCGTATACAAGTTGGGATTTGCTCCTATCAGCGGAATAATTACCGTTCCGAATTCGTTACCTTGACTTTTGTGGATAGTCATCGCATACGCCAGCTCAAGATCATCCAGCATATCGAAGGAATACGAGCACATTCTGTCGTCAAAGCGCACGTCAATAGATTGAATCTCCGAATTTATATCGGTGATAACACCGATATCGCCGTTGAAAACGCCTTCGCCCTCTTCGCCGCTGTCGCTTACCCACTCCATGTCGTAGTTGTTGCGTATTTGCATGACTTTGTCACCGATGCGGTATATATTTTCGATCCGTCGATATTCCTCCTTTTCCGCACTTGGAGGATTGAGCGCACGTTGTAAGGCTCTGTTTAGCGAAACAGTACCGATATCTGTCTTTTTCGTCGGCGTTATGACCTGTATTTTTTCGCGGATAGCTTCTCCGTAACTTTTCGGAAGCCGTGTTTTGCAAAGAGCGACTATAGTTTCCGCCGTTTCAACAGCTTCCTTGCTCGGTAAAAAGAAAAAGTCCCTGTCCTTGTGAGATATATCGGGAAGCTCGCCGTGATTTATGCGGTGTGCGTTGACAATAATAAGACTTTCCTCCGCCTGCCTGAAAATATGGTCAAGCTCCACCACGGGAATGCGGCCTGATGCTATCATATCGTGAAGCACGTTACCTGCGCCAACGGCAGGCAACTGGTCCGCGTCACCCACCATAATAAGGCGCACGTTTGTGCGAAGTGCTCGCAAAAGTGCCTCAAAAATCAGCGTATCCACCATAGACATTTCATCTATAATAACGGCACCCGCATCTATCGGGTTTTCAGCATCGCGATTGAACACGGGAGCACCCGTTTCATCTGAATATTCCATTTCCAAAAGGCGATGGATGGTCTTTGCCTCTCTGCCCGAAAGGTCAGCCATTCGTTTTGCCGCGCGACCCGTCGGCGCACATAAGACCGTTTTGACCCCAATACCGTCAAGTATGCTTAGAATACCGCGCAAAGTAGTCGTTTTGCCTGTACCGGGACCGCCGGTGATAATGACAGCGCCGTTTTCCATGGCAAGCTCCATCGCTTTTTTCTGCATATCAGCAAGAGATATACCAAGTTCCCGCTCCGCCTCGTCAAGGCGCACCGCAGGGTGTGTCGCTTTATATCTCGCCGATGACAAAATAAAAAGCTTCGTCGCAATATACTGCTCGCTTTCGTAATACCTGCGCAAATATACAGCGCTGACATTGCCGACCTGCTTCATTACGATCTCGCCTTCCGCCTCCAAAACGGGCAACGCTCCTTGTAACTGTGAAAGCTCCACAGCTTCTCCCGTAGCTAAAAGGCGCTGGGCGACAAGGCAAAGCTGCTCTTTAGGCAAAAATGTGTGTCCCAAACCGAGATTATGGCGTAAAACGTAAAGTATCGCCGCACAAATTCGGCTTATATGAAGCTGCGGAAAATCCATTTTCCTTGCCACATTATCTGCTTTTTCAAAGGTAAGCACACCCTCCGTGCAAAGAAGATAGGGGTTTTCCTTAATTTTATCCGCCGCATCTATGCCGAGGGAGTTGTAAATTCTTATCGCCGCATTGGGCGTTATACCGTAGCTTTGCAAAAACATCATTATGGAGCGAAGCGATTGCTGCTTTCTGAAGCTTTCGCTTATTTGAAGCGCCTTCATTTCGCTGATTCCTTTTATTTTCACAAGCTCAAGAGGGTGATTTTCAATAACGTCAAAGGTAAGATGACCAAACGCCTTTATCATGCGCAGAGCCGTTGCAGGACCGACGCCTTTTATAATTCCCGAGGATAAATATTTCAAAATTACAGTATCCTTCGTTGGCAAAACGTTTTCATAGCAAACTATCTCAAGCTGCTGACCGTGAATGGGGTGTGTCACCCAATTTCCGTATGCTTTTATCGTTTCACCTTCGCCGACAAAGGGCAAAAGCCCCACAACCGTAACCTCTGCACTGCCGTCCAAGGGCGCAACCGTGCACACTTTCCATCCATTTACATCATTTTTAAACCTGATATCCTCAATTACACCTTCTACCGATGAATATTCCGTATCCACTTTTGCGCACCTCCTTTTAGCCTTGCATAATATAATATGATACCATTACGCGCCGCTTTTGTCAATCGCATCTTTTTCCTTTTAAAACAGTTTTCTTTCATATAAAAACGGAGAGCAAGCACGTTACTGTGTTTGCCCTCCTTGTTTTTATTTGAGTAAATTAAGAAGTATTCTATCGCCCGCAGGAGAATTACCGGTGTTCTGCAACAAGGGGAACGCCGTCATTACAAAGCTGCCCTCGCCAAATTTAAACTCGGACAAAACGTGTCCCGCCAGCATTTCGGAATAAGGCGCGCACCAGATAGGTCCGGCTACGTAGAAAAATGCCGATGCGCAGTCTGCGTTTTCCTCTGTTACGATAGCGTCAATGGGAATGCAGTTATAGTAGTAGCTCCAATCGAGGAAGCCCTTTTTCACACCGTCAGTATACTTATGGGGCATAACAGCCGTGTCCTTGTGGTAGAACCAGTCGGGAGAAAGGAAGCATGAAAGATCCTTTATGCCGAGGAAATCAAGATAATTTGTCGGCGCGCCATCCTTATGATTATGAAGGAAAAAGCTTTCAAGGAACAAAACTCTTTTACCCTTTTTGCAAAGCTCCATAACTTTTGCACCGTTTTTACGCGTTGCTTCGGAGCGCGGTTCATGGTGGTCAAGCGTCGGCCAATACGCCAAAGGCTTTGCGCTGTCGCCGATGATAGTCTCGCTGTAAAGCGAGCCCACGATAATAGTGTCGCATTTTTCAAGCTCATCCGTTACCGTCACGCCATGCTCCTTAAGGAAATCAACGCTTTCCTGTGTAAGACCGATTGCGCCGACTGTTTTGTTCAGCATATCCGTCGGCTTTTCGGAAACGAAAAATTCCTTTTCGTAAGCCGCAGGAGCGCCGCCGTTTTCAAGGTATGCGCAAAGCTTATATTTACCCGGCTTCAGCGTGAGCTTTACCGTTTCATTCATTACGGGGAACGCAAGCAGATTAAGTCCCTCTGTATCATACATCGGCAAAGTAAAGCTGCATTTTTTCTTCCAATAGGGCATACCGTTTTCGTCTGCAACGGCAAACGTTACGTTATATTCACCGTCAGCCAGCACGTCTATATTGGAGAGCACGGCTTCAAAGGTCTGCTCCTCGCCGCTGTACATATGACCCTTGCGGATAAACAAAGACCAGCGCAGGTCTGCCCATCCGTCGCTGAGTGCATCAAAATGCTCCTTTTTCACCTGACGGAACAGTGTTATGGGTCCTTCGCCCGAAACAGCCTGATCAAGACAGCCCGTCAGGTTATATCCGCAAAAACGCGGATTTGAACGAAGCATATCAAACTGATCTCGGCGGCTCTTTGCGTTATAACGCTCCGAATCGTGAAGAAAATCAACGGGATGGGCATAGACCTTATCAAGCCCGTACTTTTCAAACGCCGCTTCGTATTTACGGCGAATTCTGTCAATGAGCCTGCAATCGGGAGCAGTCATGTCTGCACCGTATCTTTCATAGTTGCGGCAAACGGAAATTACATCCATTACGCTGCAAATGCCGTATTCCGAAAGGAAAACAGGCTTTTTACCTTTTCCGTAATTGCGAATAAGGTTAAATTCCGCCTCCTCATTATGGGGATAACGAGGATAAGTATGATAATCGCCTATTTCCTTTTTGGCATCATCGCCCTCGGTGTTGCCGTCATCACCCCATACGCACTCCCACTCCGACGAGCCGGGATTTGCGGCACAGCCCAAGGAGAAATCGCGTACAAACTTACCGGAGCTGAGCAAAACAAGTCTTGTATTGTCAAGCTTGCGAAGCTCGGGCAAAATGGAAACTGCGCTGTCGTGAGCGTCGCCACCAAAGGTCTCATTGAGCATACCCCATATAATAAGGCTCGGATGGCTTCTGTCGCGCTTAACAGCGGCTAAAGTCGTTCTGTAAAAATGTTCTTTTGCACGGGGACTGTTGTTAAGATACCATGAAGCAAAGTTTTCTGAATAGACCATGAGACCGAGGCTGTCGCAATAATCGAGCTGACGAGGCGACGGCTGGAAAGCAATGAAGCGAACGCAGTTGAAGCCTGCGGCTTTAAGTATCTGGAAATCGCGGTATTCAAGCTGTTGAAGTCCCGGAGGCGGCAAACCGATAGTGATGGGATACAGGCTTGTTGTATGGGTACTCTTGAGATAAACACGCTTGCCGTTAAGGAAGAAAAATCCCTTTTCAATTTTAAATTCACGGTAGCCGAAATTGACACAAAAAACGCTGTCAGGTGTATCTATGGTCGTAACTCGCGCCGTAAGCTTGTATAGATCGGGTGTTTCAAAGCTCCATAAAAGGGGATTTTCAATGTTTACGGCAACTTTATATACGTTTTCACCGCTTAATACGGTGATCTTTTCCTTTTCCGTAGCGCAAGGAATTCTTTCCGTCGTATGGCAAACGGAAAGGTCAAGCTCGCACGTCATCGGATCGTCATCGAAGCTGAAAACAGTTATTTCAAACTCCGCATCTCCCGTATGAATATTTCCGTGGGCGAAAATATCGCTGATATATACTTTAGGAACAACACAAAGTGAGACAGGCTCGGTTATACCGCCGAAATTATAAAGTCCGCCGATGGGAAATTCTCCGCCACCCTTACAGCTGTGAGGTGTTTCGGGTAAAAGCAGTCCGTCTATCGCCACATCCTCGCGGGGATTTATTACACGAACAGCAAGCAACGATCCAACACGAACCTTTTTCGTTACAACAAAATTAAAAGGAGCTTGTGCGCCTTCATGTGAGCCGAGAAACTCACCGTCGAGATAAACGTCACAGTAATAGTCCACGCTTTCAAATTTGAGAAGTATTTGCTCATTTTCCGATATCTCAGGCACTTTGTCTATAGTTTTATAATACCATACAACACCGTTATAAGATGTATATGCCTGTTGAATAATGCCGGGGACACGAGCATCCTTAACTTGCTCCTGAATTTTTTCAGCGAAATTTTCTTCCTTGCCTTTGTTGTCGGGGTCGGTGATAATTTTCCATCCGTCAGACAGATAGAAGCTTTTTTCCATGTATATCACTCCATACATTTTTAATCGGCGTAATCGTTTACGCAGGCACATTATATCATAAAGACTTTGTATTTGCAATAGCTTTTTTTAATTTTTAAATATATTTTCCCGTTTTCGGGACAAACTAATCAAGCAAAAAGATCACTTAAAGAAAGCTTGGTAAAAAATTATGAAAAAACGGATAGGTACAGGAACTTTTGTCATGGAAACGCCTGTTTCCGTGCTTGGATTCGGCTCTGCCGCAGGAAAAAAAGAGGATGAAGGTCCTTTATCGGGACTTTTTGATTATATAAGCGACGACAATACCTTTGGCGAAAAAACGTGGGAAAAAAGCGAGAGCCGAATGCAGCAAATTGCTCTTTCAAAAGCGTTGGCTAACGCCGAGCTTGATCCCAAAAAAATTGACCTTATTTTTTCGGGCGACCTTCTCAATCAATGTATTGGCTCTGTTTTCGGCTTGCGCGAATTCAACATTCCCTTTATCGGGCTTTACGGCGCCTGTTCCACTATGGCGGAGGGCATCGCTCTTTCCTGTATTGCCATAGACGGCGGTTTTGCGGAAAAATGCGCCGCCATAACCTCGTCACATTTTTGCTCTGCAGAACGGCAGTTCCGTTTGCCCTTGGAATACGGCGGTCAGCGACCTCAAAGCGCCCAATGGACAGCCACCGCCAGCGGCGCAGTGATCCTCGGCAATTCCGAGAAAGCTCCCGTCATCACCCACGTCACCATTGGAACGATAGTCGATATGGGTATAAACGACGCCAACAATATGGGCGCCGCCATGGCTCCTGCCGCCGCAGACACTATAAAACGCTTTTTCACCGATACGAGCTTAACTGCGCAAGATATTGACCTTGTGCTGACGGGAGACTTGGGTGAACAGGGAAGCTCTATTTTGTGTGAACTTTTGTACCGCGAAGGAATTGATATACGGCAAAAGCACAATGATTGCGGACTTATTATTTTTGACAGAGAGAGCCAGGACGTCCACAGCGGCGGTTCGGGCTGTGGCTGCAGTGCCGCCGTGCTTTGTGCTCACATTTTACCGCGGCTTTGCGACGGCAACTTAAAAAAAGTGCTTTTCGTAGCTACGGGCGCTCTTATGAGCCCTACGAGCCAGCAACAAGGAGAAACCATACCAGGTATCGCCCATGCCGTACTTTTTCAAAGCAGATAAGGAGATATATATGGAAATCTTTTTAATATATTTGAAAACTTTTTTAGTCGGCGGAGCATTTTGCCTCATAGCACAGCTTTTGATAGAGTATACAAAGCTCACTCCCGCAAGGATCCTTGTTTTGTATGTGACAATGGGAGTTTTGCTTACGGCTATTGGAATTTATGAGCCTCTCGTCGATTTTGCGGGCGCAGGAGCAACCGTACCGCTTACAGGCTTCGGCTACTGTCTTGCAACGGGCGTGCGTGAAGCTGTTGATAAGCAAGGTCTGCTCGGCGCGCTGACAGGAGGCTTGAGCGCAACGGCAGGCGGTATTGCCGCCGCCATCCTTTTTGGCTGGCTTACCGCGCTTATTTTCAAAGGCGGCGATAAATCGTAACAAATCCAACAAAAAGGTCGAATTTTTTCAAAAATCCGACCTTTTTTCTATCAAATTTTAAGCAGATCATCTTCTCCGATACCGCAAGCATCGGCAAAGGCACCAAGCTTTACATAATCCTGCTCTTTTACAGATTTCGGCGAATGGTAATCCACGCCAAAAGTAAATTTACAACCATGCTCCTTTGCTGTCGCCATAAATTCAACGATCCATTCATCCATAGTGCAGGCAAAACTCGAATGCAATTCAAGGGCTACCTTTCTTTCCGCAAGTAAGCTTACGAGCGAGCGTATCTCATCCTTTGTAAAAACGCCTTGTATCTGCTTTTGTCTTTCCGCAAATACTCCGAAAAACATAGGAAAATGCGCTAAAACAACAGGGCATTTCGACTCAAACTTTGCCGCCGCTTTTGCTCTTTCAATGCTGAGCAGCTTTACCTGTTCATCGCTTAAATTATTATCCTTTATTGAAAAACCCGTAATGTGATAATGGGTAAGGGGAATTAGCAAATAATCAAGCTTTTCCGTATTTTCCGTCGTTATGCCTACACTTGTATCGTAGTACATTTCCGTTTCTCCGCCGAAAAGCACACGGATGCCGTAATGCTCCGCCGCATCAAGCTCTTTTTTCCATTCAAGCATTCTTTCAAGGGTCTGCGGCGCATAAAAACCATGATCCGCAGGAAAAACTGCTTTATCCCAAAAATGATTGGCAAATCCCACCGTTTCTATACCCGCTTGATTTAACGCAGGAAAATAATCTCTGAAATCAGCCGTTTGATCTCCGCAAAGAGATAAAGACGTATGTACGTGAAGATCAGATGTAACTTTCATAATAACAAGCTCCTTTCTTTTTATAAATTATACCATCTCCGTATAACTTTGTCGAGAAAAAAATTTGTTTTATAAAAATTTTTTAAAAAAACTTAAAAAAGTACTTTCTTTTATCGCAAATATATATTATAATGTATACTGTAATGTTATACACAAAAGGCGGGATCCATTTGAATAAAGTAACTGTGACCATAGGCGGTGCGGAATATACGCTTACCGCTCCTGAAACACCTGAATATATGAAACGCTGTGCCGCATACGTGGATAAAAATATAAACTCCATGATGTTTGCCAACAGAAAGCTCTCTGCTCTTCAGGCAACTGTTCTTACAGCTGTAAACTACTGCGACGAAAACACAAAGCTTCAAACAGATAACGCAAATCTTCGCGCAAAGCTTAAAGAAGCTCTTGACGATTATCACGCTTTACGCACCGAGCAAGAGGAAACCGTAAGACAGCTTACGGAACTTCGTAACGAACTCGGCAAGGCTCTCGCTGAGCTTGATGTGCTTAAAAAGAAAACGGACGGTGAATAAATTGACCTGCGTTGCATTCAAAAAACTGACCGAGCGCGACATACAGCTTCCCTCGTACGCCACAGACGGCGCGGCAGGCATGGATATTTGCGCTTGCCTTGATGCACCCGTAACGCTTGCACCGATGCAGCGCGCACTCATTCCCACAGGGCTGGCAATTTCCGTGCCTGAAAACACGGCAGCGATGCTTTATCCGCGAAGCGGACTTGCCGTAAAGCACGGTATAACGCTGTCAAATTGCGTCGGCGTTATCGACAGCGATTATCGCGGAGAAATAAAAATCGGAATTATAAATCAATCTGACAAAGTCTTCACCATCAACGACGGAGACAGGATAGCTCAGATAGTTATAACACCCATAATCAAAGCAAAACCGTTTTTTACCGACTTGCTGGACGAAACAGCGAGGGGAAGCGGTGGCTTTGGCTCAACAGGAATTTCTCAAAACTGATTATTGATACATTAAAAAGATTAAGGAGTGACTTGAAATTAGTACGCTGATACTTGCATCAAAATCACCGCGAAGACAAAAACTTTTAAGTAAAATGGGTTTTAACGTAAAGGTAAAGCCTGCAGACATTAACGAGGATATCCCCAACGATATCGACTGTGTAAGCTTTGTAGAAATGCTCGCAGTAAAAAAAGCTCGGGAAACGGCGAAGGAATGCGACGAGGATGATATGATACTCGGCGCAGATACCGTCGTTGTTTACGACGACCTTATAATGGGTAAGCCCGCAGACGAAAGCGAAGCTTTTGCCATGCTCAATATGCTTTCGGGAAACTGGCACGACGTGTACACAGGCTTTGCCGTTATTCACGAAGGCAAAGAAGTGGTGGATTACTGCCGCACAAGAGTTAAATTCCGCGATCTTTCCGAAGAAGAGATCGAAGCATACGTTAAAACAGGGGAATACGAGGATAAAGCAGGCGGCTACGGTATACAGGAGCGAGGCGCCGCACTTGTTGAGCAAATAGACGGCGATTATTTCAATGTAGTCGGTCTTCCCGTATGCAAGGTTGCAGTAATTTTTAAAGAAGAATTCGGCATCAACGTATTTGATCTGTAATTTTAGTATTATTTTTCGCGCACAAGCGGCTTGTGCGCTTTGACTCGTTTTGCCGCAAAAAAAGAAAGGATAATAATTGATATGTTTCTCTCTCGAGGCATTGGAATAGATCTTGGCACAGCCAATTCACTTATTTTCGTAAAGGGTAAGGGTATCGTCTTGCGTGAGCCCTCCGTTGTCGCCGTAAACGATACGACAGGCAAGGTACAAGCAGTCGGAAACGAAGCCAAAAGTATGATAGGACGTACTCCCGGTAATATCCGCACATTGCGTCCCCTTAAAGACGGCGTTATCGCAGATTTCGACGTCACAGCCGATATGCTTAAATATTTTATTCGTAAGGTCGTTCACGGTGGATTTTTCTCCCGTCCGCGCGTGGTCATCTGCATTCCCTCAGGCGTTACAGAGGTAGAACGCCGCGCTGTTGAGGATGCGGCAAAGCTTGCAGGCGCAGGCGAGGTCGTGCTCATTGAAGAGCCCATGGCCGCCGCCATCGGTGCAGGTCTGCCCGTTTTTGACGCAACGGGAAATATGATAGTTGATATTGGCGGCGGAACGGCCGAGGTTGCTGTTATATCCTTCAGCGGCATCGTCACCGCAAAATCTGTAAGAGTCGCAGGTGACGAGCTTACAGAATCCATTATAAATTACATAAAGAAAAAATATAGCTTACTCATCGGTGAACGCACAGCTGAAGATATAAAAATTCGTATAGGCTCTGCCTATCCCGTTGCAGACGAGGACATGAAGCTTCGCGTCAGCACTGCTATGCCCGTTGAGTCCGACGGCAAAAAGGTAATAATCGGCGATGCTTTCGGTTCATCCAACGAACCCGAGGTCGTCATGAAGATAAGCGGACGCGACCTCGTAAGCGGTCTTCCCAACACTATCGTAATAACTATGCCCGAGGTGCGCGAGGCGCTTAGCGAGCCTCTTTCTGTAATTATCGATGCCATAAAATCCACTCTTGAGGCAACTCCGCCCGAGCTTTCCTCCGATATTATCGACCGCGGTATTACACTTACAGGCGGCGGAGCTCTTTTGACGGGGCTTGATAAGCTTATCGAGAAAGAAACAGGCATACATGTAAACATTGCACAAAATCCTTTGGATTGCGTTGCAGAGGGTACAGGAAGAGTTGTCAACGAGCCCCAAAACTTCACTGAGCTTCCCCAGCGCAGAATGAAATAACAGGAGACTATTACTGTGAAACTCCATTCACGAAGAAAAGTCATCGTAACGATAGTTGCGCTGATAATCGCCATTGTCGCGCTTATTGCATACGCGGCAAGGCCCGAAACGGTCAATCCAATTGAAAACATTATAAGCACCGTGCAAAAGCCTATGTCAGATTTTTTCACATCGGTAGGCCACTTTTTCTCATCCATTCCGACTTATTTTGTGGGTGTTGATGAAACCATAAAAGAAAACGAAATGCTTAAAAATAAAATAACGGAGCTTGAAAAAAAGCTCCTGGAATACGAGTCACTTGCCACAGAAAACGCTCATTTACATGAGCTTTTGGGCATATATGAAACAAATCCGGAATTTCAGTATGTCATGGCGCGTGTTATCGGACAGGATACTGTAAATCCTTTTTATACCCTTACTATAAATAAGGGCAGCAACGACGGCATTGAATATCTCGATCCCGTTGTCACGGAAAACGGTCTTTTAGGCTATGTGAGCCAAGTAGGCCCCACGACCGCCCGCATTTCCACTGTTCTTAACGCCGCTAACTCCATCGGGACGGTCATAACAAGGACAGGGGAATACGCTCTGCTTCAAGGTGACTTTCGTTTGTCAGAACAGGGACTTTGCAAATTAACAATGTTACCCGACGGTTGCGATATAATCGTCGGCGATTACATTGAAACTTCAGGCATAAGCGATATATATCCCCGTGGCTTGTCCGTTGGCAAGGTTACCGAGGTCGTCTCTGACAGCAACGGCACGTCTGTTTATGCGGCAGTAGCTCCAATAGTTGATTTTGAAAAGGTGCGTGAGATCTTTGTCATTACCGGCGATACCGTTGCGGTTTCGTAAATTCCGCAAAACAGCAGAAAACAGAAGTATAGCCGCCGCAGTTATGATGGGGCTTTTCGGCTTTATTCTCGCATCTGTAACATCGGCAATACAGCTTTCTTTGTTTCCCCAGATAAAGCTGTTCGGCTCAGTACCCGACCTGCTCTCCGTTTCCGCAGTAGTGATTGCAATGTATTACGGCAGAAAAGTCGGTGTTATCTACGCCCTTGTTTTAGGGATAATTGCTGACGGAACAGCCTTTACTTTAGGCTATAATCTTATCGCATTACCCATTTTTGCTTTTTTTGCCGCACTTATAACGGAAAAATTCATATCCCGTAATTTTCTTTGGATTATGCTTTTTTCCTTAACTGCCGCCGTGTTAAAATGCGGCTTTGGCTACCTTATTTTCCACGCCATATGGCAGCACGGCAATTTTCTCGCCCTTTTGACAGGTACATACCTGCCATCGCTCATCTATACAGCAATAATTATTTTACCTGTATATTGGCTTACCTCCCTTGTAACACTGCCTTTCAAGAAAGGGCGCATCTAACTTTTAAAAGTGAGCTATTATGGAACAAGAACAAGTTTTTGATAAAAGAAGGCTTTGGGTTCGTTGTCTTATCGTCGGCGTACTTTTTGCCGTAATAATCGTTTTTTTCAGCGGAAAGCTCGTCTCGGCACAGTTGAGTCCCGAGGCTTTGGCGGCATCCGCTGAAAAGTATACATACACTGAAGTGCCGATAAAAGCCGTTCGCGGTGAAATATACAGCAGTAACGGCACGCCTCTTGTCGTGAATAAAAGCAGCTATTCTTTGATATTAAACCGCGCCTATATGCCAAACGGCAAAGCCGAGCAGACGCAGATACTCTTACGCTTACTTAATATCATGGAAGAAAACGGCTGCACTTATACCGATTCGCTTCCCATTTCATCTAATCCGCCGTTTACTTATACCATCGGTCAAAACGGAAGCGAAGTCGAGCTTAATCGCCTTGCCCGCCTTTGCAAAAACTTTTTACAGATCAGCGAAAATGCTACGGCTGACGAAGCATTTGAGGCTCTTTGCAAGCGTTATGCTTTGGATATTTCCACCGTATCAGAGGATACAGCGCGCCGCCTGGTAGGCTTGCGTTATGATATGGAGCAAGCGAATTTTTCAGCTAAAAACCCTTTTACTGTAGTTAAAAATATCGACTCCGACACGGCAACACGTATAATGGAGCATTCCTTTGAGCTCGCGGGCGTTGAGATATCTACTGTAACAACGCGCGAATATGCTGTTTCAGGCGTAGCTTCCCATCTTTTGGGCAGAGTTACCTCCATTTATCCCGAGGAGACAGAGAAATACACAGCTCTCGGCTATTCTTTAGATGCTCAAGTCGGCAGAGACGGCGTCGAAAAAGCTTTTGAACATATTCTTCGTCCCACAGACGGAGTAAAAATAGTCGTTAAAAACTCAAAAGGTGAGGTAGTTAACGAATTTATTGAAAAGGAAGCCGTCGCAGGAAACGACGTTTTCCTCACTCTCGACCTTGACCTTCAATATGTCGCAGAACAATCCCTTGCAAAAACAATACAATCCATTTCCGCCAACGCTGTTGCGACAGGCGGTGAGGGCGCAGATGCAGACAGCGGAGCCTGTGTTGTGCTGGATGTAAAAAGCGGTTCTCTTTTAGCTTCTGCCTCATATCCTACCTTTGACCTTACTACTTTTTATAAGGATTACAACGACCTTTTGGCAAACGAGTCAAAGCCGCTTTTCAACCGCGCCATATCAGGTACTTACGCACCGGGCTCTACTTTTAAAATGGCAACTGCCATTGCAGGTCTCAGCGCCGACACCATCTCTACCTCGACAAAGCTTCGTTGCGACGGCATTTATCATTACTACGACACCGACTTTTACTGCTGGTATTACAGCGACCATCATCGCACACACGGCTCAATAAATCTTCAGGATGCTTTACGAGTTTCCTGTAACTGCTACTTCTATCAAGTCGGCGAAAAAACGGGTATCGACGCCATGAACGAAGTCTGCCGCAAGCTCGGTCTGGGCGAATATACGGGTATTGAGCTTTCTGCGGAGCGAAAAGGCGTTTTAGCCGGCCGTGATTTCGCTAAATCGCAGCAAATGAAGTGGGAAGGCGGTGACGCGTTGCAGGCGGCTATCGGTCAGTCCTACAATGCATTCACTCCTTTACAGCTTGCAAACATGACCGCAACCATTGTAAACGGCGGCACACGCTACAGTGTGCATTTGCTCGACAGCATACGCACATATCAGACAGGCGAAACTGTTTTTGTACAGGAGCCCGTCGTTCTCGACAAGGTCGATCTTTCGGAAAAAGAGCTTTCAACCATTCTGAACGGTTTGCGCGACGTTACCGAAACAGGTACTGCTTCGAAGGTTTTCAAAAATTACGAAGTTCCCGTCGGCGGAAAAACAGGTACTGCGTCAGTTTCAAGCGGTACGGCAAACGGTGTTTTCATCGCTTTTGCGCCATTCGACGATCCTGAAATAGCTGTCGCTATAGTCGTTGAGCACGGTGCCCACGGTAACTACGTTGCCGAGGTAGCAAAGGATATTTTCGACGAATACTTTATCGGCAGAGGCTATTTTGACGAGTCTGATATAGGCTCCATTCTTATAAATTAAAAAGGCGGCATAAAGCATTGTTGCCTTATGCCGTCTTTTTATTAAGCTTAGTTAAATTTAATGCTGTTGATAACGTCCTCAAAGTCTGCTCTTGCAACTTCTGCGGATGCTTCTGTTGAAGATATCTCTATCTGGTATCCTGCATTTCCCGCAGCATCAAGAATAAGAACCATTGTATAGTGGACAGGGTTTATAGTTGCGCCGTCATAGTATGTGAAAAGACAAGCATCACGGCCATCTATTTTAAAAGTCTTATCCTCTGTTATCTCTGCGGGCTGTGTATATTTACCGAGTATTGTATAACGAGTATTATTTGTTATATCTTCAAATGCAAGACCTTCGCTGATATCAAGCTTGCGAATATACATACCTACAAGCTCTTCACCATAGAAAAATGCTGCGCCGTCACTAGCCTGACCCTGTATCTCCCATACCTCGGGATAGCTGAAGGTAATGCCTAAACCATCGACAGCAAGCTCTGTAAAGGTTTTATCGCTCTTCGGAATTACAGGCTCATCGTTGCAAGCACAAAGAGCAAAAGCAAGCATAACTGCAATAAATATTGAAAAAAATCTTTTTATATTTTTCATATATGATCCTTCTTTCTCGTTTTTTATTATTGTACCATATTTTTTTATAAAAATCAATATATCCTGCTTTTATTTTGCCAATTTTATTATTTACAAAAGATTGGAGTTTTAGCTATGAAAGAAAGACTTAAATACCATTTTCAATTAAAAAAAGGCTGGCTCAACGACCCCAACGGACCGATTTGGTTCAAGGGCAAATACCATCTTTATTTTCAGTATAACCCCTATTGGCCCGAATTTAAGGGCGTGCATTGGGGGCACGCCGTTTCCGACGACCTTATTACATGGGAAGAGATGACGCCCGCACTTTTCCCCGATATGCCTTATGAAGATCAAGGAGGCTGCTGGTCGGGAAGCACGCTTGAATATAACGGTAAGCTCTACGCTTTTTATACGGGTGTTTCAAAGCAATACGGTCAGGCGCAGTGCATGGCATGGAGCGAGGACGGCATAACTTTCCAAAAATATGAGGGTAACCCCGTTGTCCGAGTTGCTCCTCCCGAAGGCTGTCACGAATTCCGCGATCCAAAGGTCTTTCAGTATGGCGATAAATTCTGTATGCTCGTTGCCAGCGGCCGTGACAAAATGGCTCGCATTTTAAAATATGACTCCACCGATCTTATGAATTGGGAATATAAGGGCGTTTTCTTTGAAAGCGATAAGTATAATTCTCATGGGGAGCTTCCCGACTTTTTCGGCACAATACGCCACTCACACTTTGAATGTCCCGACTTTTTCCCCTTTGAGGGCAAATATATTCTCACCTGCTCCCTCATTTATGCTCCTACTCATTCAACTCTGTTCATTTACGGCGATTTTGACGGCGATAAGTTTACACCTATTTCTTTCCACAACCCCGAAATAGGTCCCGACCTTTACGCTACACAAACCTTTGCCGCGCCTGACGGACGACGCTTAGCCATCGGCTGGCTTCACCATTGCTGGAAAACTGTAACTCCCGGTTTGCCTTATGCAGGTGCTATGTCCATTCCCCGTGAGCTTTCCTTCAACAAGGATGGCAAGCTTTGCATGTATCCCGTAAGGGAAGCACAGCATCTGCTTACACATTGCGGAGATATGGCTATTTTGCGCGACACGCGCACCGTTGAAATTTTCTTTGGTGACGGTGAAACCTCCATTTCCACTTGGCTCGATGAATAAGCCTTAAAACGAAAGGATCTTTAAAATGAAGCCTAACATATTATTTATATGCGTCGATCAGCAGCGCTGGGATTGCCTTGGTCACAACGATCGCTATCCTGTAAAAACACCTAATCTGGACAAGCTTGCCCAAGAAGGTATGCGTTTTGACCGCTCTTATACCACCTTGCCCTCCTGCTGTCCCGCAAGGCAGGCCTTGCTTTGCGGAAAACGCCCCGAAAGCTTTGGTGCTCTTTGCAATTACGACCAAGGTATTCCCATGGGACATATTTCCGTGGATGCGTTTTCATGGGCTCGCTCGCTGAAGCAGTCAGGCTATAATACGGGTTATATCGGCGTATGGCACGATAGCCCAACCCACACGCCTTTGGATTTCGGCTTCGATAAGTACATACCGAATTCCGAGGTCTGCAAGGCATCAAAAAAATATAACGTGCAGTGGCCGCCCTTTCTTGTCGGTATTCTCGGAGGTAAAAATCCCATTCCTCTTGAGGATGCACCGACTCATCAGCAGGCATGCATTGCAAACGAGCTTATTGATGAATTTGCCGACAAGACGGAGCCTTGGCTTATCCGTATGAATTTTGCCGAGCCTCATTTACCTTGCCGCCCGTCAGAGCCTTTTGCTTCCATGTATGACCCGGAAGCTGTACCGAAGTGGGACGGTTTTGACGATCCCTTTGAAAATAAGCCTTATATACAAAAGCAACACGTTAAAAATTGGCAGCTTGAAAATTCCACTTGGGATACCTTCAAGGAAATGGTCGCTCTTTATTATGGCTATATTTCACAGGTCGATGATGCCATCGGAAAGGTTCTTGACCACCTTAAAGAAAAGGGACTCGATAAAAACACCGTCGTTATCTATACCTCAGACCACGGTGATATGGCCGGTCAGCGCCATATGATAGACAAGCATTATGTGCTTTACGAAGAGGTAACGCACACACCGCTTATTATCAAATATCCTGAAAAGGTCAAGGCAAATACACGTTGCGATGAATTTGTCATCAATACTCTTGACCTTGTCCCGACGCTTCTTGAAATAGCCGGATGTGACGTTCCCGACGATCTTCACGCCGTATCAATGATGCCTTATCTCCTTGGCAAGGAACATCCAAACGGACGTCAAAACGCGATGGTTACCTGTAACGGTCAGCAATTCGGTCTGTTTTTCCAGCGCATGGTGCGCGACAAGCGATATAAATATATATGGAATCTGACAGATGTTGACGAGCTTTACGACCTTGAAAAAGATCCTTGCGAAATAACAAACCTTATTTACGACGAGAATTATACGGAGATTTTGGCTCAGATGCGCAAAAAGCTTTACGACGAGCTTCGCGCCGTAGACGATTTTACGCTGAAATCAATCTGGCTTCCTCCTCAGCTTCTTGAGGGACGCAAGCTGTAAAAGCAATTAATTAAACTTTTACGGAGGTATTCCTTTGTTCGAATTTCTTTGTCCTATTTGCAAAAATCCCCTTGTACGGACGGAAAAAACATATATCTGCGAAAATTCTCACAGCTTTGACATAGCCAAAAGCGGCTATGTCAATCTGCTTATTTCGCAAAAACAGCAATGCCATGGCGACGATAAGCTCATGGTGCAATCACGCCGCGACTTTCTCGACAAGGGCTACTATGCTCCTTTGCGCAACGCCCTTTGTGAGCAAATACAAAAATACGCAAAAACAGGCTCGCGCATTCTCGATGCAGGTGCCGGCGAGGGCTATTACAGCGCTGCCGTCGCCGACGCCGCAGGTGACAATTGCCATATTGGTGCGATTGATATTTCAAAGCACGCGCTGACCGCCATCAATAAGCGCACAAAAAATATCGACTGCGCCGTTGCAAGCATCTACGATATGCCCGTTGCCGACAGCTCTTGTCAGATAGCGCTCAACTTCTTTGCTCCGAACTGCAACGAAGAGCTTTTCCGCATTTTAGATAACGGCGGTATTTTGATTCGCGCGATCCCTTTGCGACGCCATCTTTTCTCGCTGAAAAGCGCCGTTTACGACGAGCCGTATGAAAATGAGCCTGAATCCTATGATTCACCGCCTTTTTCTTTAGTTTCGGCAAAGGAGCTTCGTTTCCGCATAAATTTGGATAGCAATAAGGATATTTTATCCCTTTTCCAAATGACACCTTATTATTATAAAACCTCGAAAAAAGATTACGAAAAGCTTCTTTCGCTGGATGAACTTGAAACAGAAGTTGAATTTTGTCTTTTAACCTATGAAAAAAAGCTCTGATATTGTAGAAACACAAAATATATTGTCGAAACTCGACTAATAATACAATATTTGGTGTTTTTTTCTGAAAACACTTGCTTTTTTCCGCAAAATGTGGTATCATATATTTGACAATAAATGTCAAATAATAAATATAATTTACAATAAATGCGGAGGAACAACTCATGGAAAGCAAGGTCAAGGTTTTGATCGTCGACGACAACAAGGAATATGTAAAAAGATGCTCTGAGGAGCTGAAAATGCGGGGGATGGAGGTTGTCGGCACGGCGTTAAACGGACTTGAAGCAATCGATGCGATCTCCGCTTGTACGCCCGACGTAATGCTTTTGGATATAGTAATGCCGAAGCTTGACGGACTTGGCGTACTTAAACAAATGAAAAAGATGGGTAGTAAAAAGCTCCCTGCCGTTATCGTGGTAAGCTGCGTAACAAACGAAAAGGTATCGGAGCAGGCGCTTAACGACGGCGCCGCTTACTATATACTTAAGCCCTGCGATTACGACACGCTTTGCGAGCGCATATGTGAGTTCGGCAAAATTCCGCCCGAGCCGAAAAAGAGCGCTCAATTGCCGCCTCTTCGATTCACAAAGCCATACGACCTGGAAGCAAAGGTTACGAAAATTATTCACGATGTAGGCGTCCCTGCTCACATAAAGGGTTATCAATATCTGCGCGAAGCAATAATTTACACCATAAACGATATGGATATGATAAATTCCGTTACAAAGGTCCTTTATCCGACTGTAGCAAAGCGCTTTGCTACGACACCGTCTCGAGTTGAAAGAGCTATTCGTCACGCTATCGAGGTCGCATGGGACAGAGGTGATATTGACACCATAAACACGATTTTCGGCTATACCGTCCACAACAATAAGGGAAAGCCCACAAACTCGGAATTTATTGCCATGATCGCCGACAGACTTCGGCTGCAAATAAAAGCGAGCTGACGTAAAACGTCTTGACAGTCATATTTTTTCGTGATATACTTGAAGCGTAGCTGTAAAAAATACGGCTACGCTTTTTATAATAAAACAGGAGCAATACATGGAAGATTTTTTAATTAATATATTAAATGATTACGGCTATTTTGCCATTGCTTTTCTTATTTTCTTTGAAAATATTTTTCCTCCGATTCCCTCGGAGGTAATTCTTCTTTTCGGCGGATTTATGACAAGCAGTACGGATATGAATCTTTTTATGGCGTTTATCGCCGCAACTATCGGCACATACGCAGGCGCTTGCGCATTATATTTTATCGGCACTTTGCTGGATGAGGACAGATTAAACAAAATCATTTCGGGAAAAATCGGAAAAATACTGCATCTTCGCGCAGAGCATATGGAAAAAGCCTTTGCTTTTTTTGAAAAATATCGTAATAAAGCAGTTTTAATATGCCGCTGTATTCCCGTTGTAAGAAGTATTATCTCCGTACCTGCAGGAATGTCCCATATGTCTTTTCCGCTTTTCACCATCTTAACGCTGATTGGAAGCTCCGTTTGGAATTTTCTTTTACTGCTGCTTGGAAATTTAGGCGGAAGTGCATGGCATAAATACGTCAAATATTTCGACGGATATTCAAAAATCGCTCTGATTGTTATCTGTATTGTTGTCGTTATCGGTGCGTTTATCGTTATAAAACGATACAAAAAAAATAAAAAGTCTTGATTTTATTTTTTGTTTTCTATCGAGAAATCTCTCATTCTTTCAACGCCGTCCTCTGTCGGTACGGTCGTATTGCTGCCTTTTCTTTTTCTTTTGCTATCGTGCTCTGCAAGCGTCTCAAAAGCGCCTATCGTAGTTTTTGTTCCTTTTTTATTTTTATTATTCATATAAAAACCTCTCAAAAAAATAACGGATATGTTTTGCATATCCGTTATTTTTTCTTTTTTAAAAGCTTTTATACTTTATTTTTTCTTTTTCATTATTACAACTAAAACGACTGCGACAGCTACAACTGCAACGGCAACGATAGCGATAATAATACCTGTAGAGCTTGAAGCGGGTACAACATCAGAGGGAGCCTCGGTAGGTGTATCCTCGGAAGGTACGTCTGTGGGAACAGGCGTTTCTTCTGCAGGCGCCTTTGTCGGCTCAGGTGTAGGCGTTTCCTCTACCAATCCTTTTGCGGAAAGCTTTACGGAAGTGTAGATATTGAGAGAATCTATCGTTACCTCTGCCCAGCCGTCGGTTACCGTCATTGCAAGGTCGGAATTTCCGTCGGGAGAAAGTCCGTTCGCCTTGTATGCGCTATGATCCGCACCTGTGGGGAGCTTTACTTTAACGGTGAAACTTTCAGGCACTGTAACAGTATCGTTGGAAAGGTCGATATTAAAGTTTACAAGGTCAACGAAAACGTCCTGACCGTCCTTGCTCTGAAGCAAGTACGCCGATACGTTTTCGGGAATATTTGTGCTGTCGATAAGCGTGCTGTTATTTCCGCACATTGCAAGGATCATGGGAGCTACCACTTCGCGAGAGCCGGGAGTGGTCATATACATATTGCCTAAAGGCTGTTCGCACCAGACAACTGTTCCGTTTCCGATTTTTGCTGTTATGAAATCTTCCGGAACTGATGCATAATCAAAGAGGTCGTTTTTCGGTGTGCTCGTTACGTCTACGCCCAAAAGCTGTGTAATAAGCGCTGTATCTCGCTTCATGAAATATCCGTCGTCGCCGCCGTAACGATATCCCATTGCACCCGTTATTACAAGTCTGCCGCCGTTATTTGCGTAATCCGTATATACCTTATACATTTCGTCGCTCATGGCTTCAAGATTGGGGATAACGACCGTTTTGTAATTTGCCAAAAGTTCGGGGTTTGCCTGCCATTCGGGAATAATTGCATAGGGAACGTTTGCATTTACAAGCACATGGGATGTGCCCCATACGCCCTGTGCATGATACTGCTTATCCATATTTGCACCGTTTACATAGTTTGTGTTCATATTGGCAAGCTGATTTTCTGTTGAGAATATGATGGCAATGTCTGCCTTTGCATAACGCATGCCAAATGCATCCTCATTTGCATAGAGGAATCTATTGAGCCAGCGATGTGCCTTATTGTTGCCAACGTCACCGTCTGCCGCTCTGATAAATGCGTTATTGGCAAAAGCCTCTGCAAGAAGTATCTTACCTGCGTTTGTTTCCTTAAGAGCTTTGTTGTTTCCTGCATATACCCAAGGAACACAATAGGGCGCTGAACCGAACTCATTTGATACCTTATAGAAAATGGACATGCGACCTTCGGGAAGCAAGGATAATCCTCTTGAGCCAAAGCTCAAATTCCAGCCGTAAGAAACCTCTGCGCCTACAGCGTCAAGATAATCGCTTTCAATAAATCCGTGGCTTACGCCCGGAGAGTCGTTACCGAGAACAAAGTAGCCTTCTTCAAGTCCGCCCTTATGCGCTTCTTCTTTGATTATCTCGTAAAGGCTCTTGAGATAATCAAAGGATGCCGCTGCCTTAAACGTCTTATATGCACCCCACATTACGTCGTCGAGCCAAAACGTATCCGTAAATATCGGGCTGGTATTGCTATACAAAAACTGATATTCAAGATCTCCGAGATCATCCATGCCTAAAAACTCTTTTGCCTTTGCAACCATGTATTCTCGGATATTGAAGCTGTTTATATCAGCAATACCCATTTCTGCAAGCTCCGCATCTGTATGACGTGCGCGAAGATATTCATTAAATCTGTATTCGCTCCAATCACCAAACGCGTTTGCTACGCTTTCAAAATTGTTCCACGGACCGTAGTTATCGCACCACATACCGTCCATTCCGTTGTTTACCATTTCACGGATAGTAACTCTCGTGTGCTCAAGCCATACGGGAGCAAGGATATCCTTGGACATATTAACTTCAAGGAACGGAACTACATCACCCTTATTATAACCGGAAAGAGAACGAAGAGTGGAGCTTCCGACTGTTACCTGAACGGGAAGTTTTTCGACGCCTTCTGCGTCAGGTGTTCCGCTATACATTACCTGTATATTTCCGTCTATGCCCTTAACCGCGGCAGAGTCATATATCTTCGCCGTAAGAGGATAGGGAAGATCTGTTCCTTCAAGATAGCCTAAAGCGGAAGATCCGTCGGGATAGGTAGGCTCGGAATAGCCGAGACTTTCACGGGTAAACATTTCTCTCGTCGTTATGTCATTGTTTATTTCGAGATGTATACCCGATACGGCAAAATGAACACAGTTTTTTATAGCTCCGGGATTTGCCGCAAAGCCCCATGAATGCATATCAAAGCCCTTGGAAAAATCCTCTGTATAATATCCGATAGTAGGCAGAGTTATCTGTCCTGCTGACTCAAAATACGACAAAGCCTTGAGTCTGTATGCTTTTACAAGCTCTTTTGTATTTTGTGTTTCCGCGGCACTGGAGCGCTGCTGTAAAAGACCCCATGTAAAGTCTGCACCAAAGTTGGCACGAACGCTCCTTACCTCAGTGTCATCAAAAATATTCGACTCCGCCTGAGTGGGATATTTATAAAACCATTCGTCTTTTTCCTTTGTGCCAACGGCGATTATACCTGCTTCTTTGTCGTATGTATTATGCCAACCGAATGCATCGGCGATAGATCCAACGGGAACGACGAGCACGTCGCCGCTCTTTTCAAGTGCGGCAGGCATTGTAAATGTTTCGGGTGTGTCCTTTGCTCTGTCAAGCTTTTCAGCCTTGTCGCTTCCCTCTTTAAGAGTAAGCTCAATAAGTCCTTTTTTCAAAAACCAACCGCCGTCGACTTCGGAAAGCTCAATATCGATAACGCCGCAAAGCTCTGCCAGGGGAGCCATAACGTCGCCGTTTTTATCGAAGCAATCGATGGAATATTTGTGGGCATCGCCGTCAACGAAAACGCGAACGCCGCCAATTTCCTTTTCGGAATAGTCGTTAACTATCTCAAATTCCTTTGAGTCGGTTTCACTGTCGCCTGTCTTTTCAACTACATTGAAAAGCATTTCAGTCGTTGTCGTTGCATTTTTTGCAACAGCCTTATACTGACCGAAAACATCTGTCGCAAGGGTAAAGGTCGTTCCGTATGCACCGTTAGGAGCAATGGTAAGCTGTTCGGTTATGAACGGCTCCGATGCATCGGGAAGATAGATCTCCAGCGTTACGTTTGCATGGGAGCTGAGACCGCCGACGGTGATTTCCGTTCCTGCGTACTGAGTATCAAGCTGCATAATAAGCAGATCGGCCGCAGATGCAGTCATACCCATGGCAAAAACAGAAAAGATCATCATGACCGACAAAAAGATTGCCAAAAACTTTTTCATGGTTTGTCCTTCTTTCTTTGAATTTATTTTATTTTATCATAAAAAAGCTCTCTTGTCTATTGCTAATCTTAAAAAATATATTGCAAAGATTACAAAAAACAAAGTTGCTTTCTGCCGTTGACTTTTATCTTTTCGCATGGTTAAATTTTATTATCATAATATTACGAGGAGAAATAAAAATGATAAGACATATCGTTTGCTTCAAGCTCAAGGACAACAACCAAGAGCTCTGTGAAAAAACAAAGGATATCCTTCTTTCCATGCGCGAAAACGTTTCGCTCGTCCGCGATATATCCGTCGGGGTAGATTTTCTTCATTCCGCCCGTTCTTTTGATATAATCCTGCAAGTCGACCTTGACGATGAAAAGGCTTTAGCCGATTATCAAGAAGATAAATACCATGTGGATGTTGTTAAGACACATATGCACAGCGTGACGGAAAAGAGCATCGCTATTGATTATTATATCTAACAATATCACTCTTTGTAAAGGCAAAAAAGCAAAAAAATTTCCCGAAAAAAAATATTTGAGCGTTGTCGCATGAAAGCGGTAACGCTTTTTTACTTAACTAAAAAGGAAATATAAGGATTTTTTTGCATAAAACGCAGCGAGATTTTTATAAAAACAGCATTTTGCATAAAAAAGTATACAAAAAATAAAAAATTTTTTGAAATTTTTCTTGACTTATTGCAAAAAAAACTGTATAATCTTATATACATCAATTTTGTATATTCATTTTGTAATCAGCGTGTGGAGATCAAACGTGACAAACACTTACTTTGATAGTGATGAAGCTCTTGTTATCATGGCTCGAAGCGGAAACGATTCCGCTTTTGAAGAGCTTTTTACACGTTACTCTCCCATGATAAATAGAATTGCGTCGAAATATTTTATTTTAGGCGCTGACCGTAGTGATACGGTTCAAGAGGGCTCTCTCGGTCTGTTCCGAGCTGTCCTCGATTTCTCCCCCGAAAAGAACACGAATTTTTCTACTTTTGCATATATATGTATTACCGGCTCCATAATCTCTGCCGTTAAGCGCGCTTCCCGTAAAAGGCACATGCCGCTTAATGAATATATTTCGATTTTCGGCACAGAGGAAACGGATGGCGATGAAGCTTCCCCCGACTTTGATACGGCGCTCGTTCGTGATACTGCAAAAGATCCTGAAACGCTTTTTATCGATAAGGAAACTATTCGCTCCGTAAGAGCCTATATAAATGAAAAGCTTTCTGCCTTTGAAAAAAAGGTGTTTACCCTTTATCTCCAAAATAAATCATATCAGCAGATAGCAGAGGAAACGGGAAAAAACGTTAAATCTGTGGATAATGCTATTCAGCGAGTAAAAAGAAAGCTTATTTCAGCTCTTTAAATCATTATATGCAAAATACGTCCCGATATAGCTTAAAGAAAAAGCATTGCGTCAGCAAAGACTGCGGTTTAATTCCGTGACGGGACGAGAAAAATAATTCAACCAAGCGAGGGAGAAAAAAATGTACGAAGACAAGACACTCAAATGCAAAGAATGCGGAAACGATTTCGTTTTCACCGCAGGCGAACAGGAATTCTATGCTGAAAAAGGCTTTATGAACGAGCCCCAGAGATGCAAGGCTTGCCGTGACGCCAGAAAGAACGCAAGCAAGCAGCCCCGTGAAATGTTCACAGCTGTATGTGCAGCATGCGGCGGCGAAGCAAAGATCCCGTTTGAGCCCAAGAACGACAGACCGGTTTATTGCAGCGATTGCTTTGCAAAGAACAAAGCTGAGTAATCAGTAGCGAATCCGAGTAACTTATTTTGTTTATCAGTCGTAAGATTTATATGCGGAAGAAGATTACCCGAAAAGTATAATATCTCCCTCTTCGGGTGATATCTTACAACAAAAGCTAAATTACCCGTATGCAAAAGCATACAGGTAGTTCTTTTTCCAAGGCTATAAGCCGTTGATTTTGAGCGGAAAATATGATATAATTACAGCAATATGATGAAAATGAAAGGGTAAACGATCATGGCAATAGAAAGAGCAAAGGAATATTTAAAAAAATACGGACTTGATGATAAGATCATGGAATTTGACGTTTCCTCCGCAACGGTTGAAAAAGCCGCTATAGCCATTGGCTGTAAGGAAGCGGAGATCGCTAAATCTCTGTCTTTTATCGTCGATGAAAAGCCCATTCTGATCGTTACATCGGGAAATTCCAAGGTCGATAACAGCAAGTTCAAGGCTGAATTTCACACTAAAGCAAAAATGATACCCTTTGACGATGTTGAGCAAATGATCGGCCATGCGGCAGGCGGTGTTTGCCCCTTCGGTGTAAATGATGCCGTTGTGATCTATCTCGACATTTCCTTAAAAAGCTTTGAAACCGTTTATCCCGCTTGCGGTAGCTCAAACAGCGCAATAAAACTGACACCCGATCAGCTTGAACAAATAACGGTATATGAAAAATGGGTCGACGTTTGCAAAAACGCACAATAATTCAATAAAAATCAAGGCTTCGGATAACCGAAGCCTTTTATGTTATAAAATCTTATACCGTTTTCCCGGCAGAGCCTTGATTACATCCTTTACCTCAAGCATCAAAAGTATAGCCGCTACCTTTGATACGGGCAATAAGGTTTTTGCTACGATATCGTCAAGTAAAACAGGCTCGTTTGCCTCGGAAATGACCTTGTATATTTCTCGTTCATTTTCCGCAAGAGCTACGCGTCCTTTTGTCTTTTCTTCATCGCGCTTTGCTTTTTGTATTTTTCTTGCATCCCTTCTGCGTTCATCCTCATCACGCATCAGTATATCGTCGGGCACTATTTTTTCATATTCGCCCCAACGCTCCTCATACGCTATGGTTTGAGCGATATCCATGCTGAATGTCTTTTTCGCCGTTATGTATTCCTCAAGGATATCACAAACTGTATTTACAGCTTTTATTCCTTGCTTTATCAGCTTGTTAGTGCCTCTGCCTGTTTCGGAATTTATATTGGACGGCACAGCAAAAATATCTCTACCCTCATCTATGGCGTAGCTTGCAGTAATAAGCGCACCGCTTCTATAAGGGGCTTCCACCACAAGGCATCCTGCGGAAAGTCCGGCTATAAGTCTGTTTCTTATTGGAAAATGAACTCTGTTTGGTCTTGTTCCGGGAGGAAATTCAGAAATAATCAAACCGTTTTTCACAATATCCGTCATAAGCGGCCTATTACTTTGCGGATACGGCACGTCAATTCCGCTTCCTAAAACAGCGATTACACTTCCGCCTGCTTGTACAGCCGCTTTTTGTGCCAGACTGTCAATGCCATCGGCAAGTCCGCTTACTATAACACATCCGCATTCCGCAAGCTCCGTGCCGAATTTTATCGCCGCCGTTGCTCCGTATTTTGAGCATCTTCTCGTTCCGACAACGCTGATGCAAAGCCGCTTATCCACATCTATATCCTTGCCGAAGCAGTAATACACAACGGGCGGAGCATAAATGCTTTTCATATGGGAGGAATAAAGCTTGTCCTTTATGGTAATTATCCGTATTTTTTTAGAATCTGCTTTCTTTACTATTTCCTTTGCCTTCGTCAGATCCTTGTCCAAAAGCCTTTTTACATCGGCTCTTTTTACCCATTTACATTGCGCAAGTTCCTCTTCCTCGGCAAGCCATATCTTTTCAAATGAATCAAAATGCTCCATCATTCGAGCGCCGATGGGACTTCCTGCGCCGCACGCCTGAGCAAGCCAGACAGCAAGTACTCTTTCTTCTTCCATAGCTTTCTCCTCAGCTACTTATACTTCCTTCCACCGCGGCAAAAAAGCGGTCAATATATTCATAGCGCAAAAACTCACGTCTGTCTGCCATTTCATATATCTTCTCTTTTGTTGCCCACATGAAATCGCTTACCTCTTCTTTTTGAAGCGTTATATCAGCATCGTCGATATCCGCCGTATACAGCCATATATCAGCAAGGGAATTGCGCCTTCTGAGTTTAAATATCAGTTGAGCCTTTTCTATATCAAGCGTTAAGCCCATTTCCTCCTTCGTTTCACGAAGCATCGCAGTAACGCTGTCATCGCCTGCAACGGCAGAGCCGCCTGTTACTGCCCATAAGCCCGGACACATTTCAACTGTATCAGCTCTTTTTTGAATAAGGTATTCGCCCTTTGAGTTTCTTATCCAGATATGTACCACAAGATGATAGTCACCGCGGCGCATGGGCTTTCCGCGACGGTGCAAGCGTCCTGTCTTAACTCTGTCGCGCGTATAAATATCCCATAATTCCAAGCTTATCAGCTCCTTACATCTCTTTTTTCATCAAAACAGCATTATCCGTCGGGTTGCTGTAATACCCCTTTCGTTTTCCGCACACAGTGAAACCGAATTTTTTATAAAGGCGCTGTCCAGCTTCGTTTTGCTCGCGCACCTCAAGGAAAAACTCCTTTATATTACTTTTTTCGCAAAGCTCGCAGGCTTTTTCCATTATTTTTGCCCCTATGCCTTGCTTTCTGTATTGCGGCGCTGTGGCAATCCTTGCAAGCTCCGCTTCATCGGCAGTAAAAATCAAAATAATATAGCCGCAAAGCTCCTCGCCTTTAAAAGAACCGAGAATTTTGTAATTTTCATTCAAGACTGCTTCAAAAAGACTTTTTTCGCTCCAGCCGTCAGAAAATATCTCCGATTCAAGCTTTGCAAGCATCGGTATATCCTCTTTTTTTAAATAGCGCAGCTCCATCATCTAAACAGCCTTCCCAAAAGCTTCTTTTCCGCCGCTTTAATTTGCGCAAGCGCCGCTCTGTAATCCTCTAGCGTGCCGCCGTAAGGGTCGGTTATATCCTTATCACGGTCCAAGCGCAAAATCTTATCGCTTTTTTCAGGCATGGCAAGGCGAAGCACATCGCAATGTGCCTGTGTCATACCAAAAATATAATCCGCGCCATCGCAAGCCTCGTTCATATGGCGAGAGCTATGCCCGGAAATATCCAAGCCCTGCTCCGCGGCGGCAATTACGGCGTTTTCACTTGCGGGCTGAGGAAAAATTACACTGATACCGCCTGAGCTGACTTCAATATCGTTAATCTCCGCGTCAGCCAAAAGCTTTTTCATCATAGCTTCTGCCATGGGACTGCGGCACGTATTGCCCGTACAGATAAAAGCAAGCTTTTTCAAAATGCTATCGCCTCTCGCTAAAATTTATTTGCTCATATGCTTTTCAGCTGAAATAACCGTCTGCTCCATAAGCTTTGCTATGGTGACAGGGCCAACTCCGCCGGGTACAGGTGTATATGCGCTTGACTTCGGCGCACACGCTTCAAGGTCAATATCGCCTACGTTTCCGGCATTATAGCCTGCATCAACTAAAACAACGCCGTCCTTTACCCAATCAGCCTGAATGAACTTTGGCTTGCCCACAGCGGCAACGAGAATATCAGCCTGCTTTGTATAATAGGGCAGATCCTTTGTACGGGAATGGCAAATTGTAACCGTCGCATTCTCATTGAGAAGGAGCATGGAAACAGGCTTGCCGAGAATGGGACTGCGTCCCACAACAACAGCATGCTTGCCTTCAAGCTCGATATTATAATATTTGAGGATAGACATGATGGAAAAAGGCGTGGCTGACTTGTATGCGTCAAGCTGCATCGTCATTGCGCCGAAGCTTGTTACGTTTACACCGTCAACGTCCTTTTCGGGCGCAATAAAGTTGAAGCATTTTTGCTCGTCAATATGCTTCGGTACAGGATGCTGAAGCAAAATACCGCAAATGCGGTCGTCTTTATTAAGACGGTCTATTTCAGCCAAAAGCTCTTCCGTCGTTGTTTCCTCAGGCAGCTCTATTTTAACGGGCTCCATACCTACACGACGGCAAGCATTTCCCTTCATGCGAACATATGTAACGGAGGAGGGATTTTCTCCAACGAGAATCGTTGCCAAAGCGGGAACCTTTCCCGTTTTTTCTATTATCGCCGCAACGCGTACCTTAAGGTCAGCTTCAACTGCGGCGGCTACTGTTTTACCGCAAAGTATCTTAGGTTCAGACATAAAAATATTCTCCCTATTATATATTAGTTTATATTTATTATACCCCATTGCGACAACAATGTCAATAAAATGTCAAATAAATTGTTTGTATTTCTCTTGCCTTTTATTTGCGGTTGTTGTATAATAAAAACAAATCTTTCGGGAGGATGCATTTATGGATGCTGTAACGGTCGGTAAATTTGCCGAGGCGATTAAAGAAAATATCAGAAAGGCCTTTATCGGCAGAGATGAGGTCATTACTTTAGTTACAACTGCTCTTTTTGCGGGCGGACACGTTTTGCTTGAGGACGTACCGGGAGTTGGTAAGACTCTGCTTGCGCGTGCTCTTGCAAAAAGTATTGGCTGTGACTTTAAACGTATTCAGTTTACACCCGACCTTTTGCCCTCCGATATTTCGGGCATCAATTTTTACAACAGACAGACAAACGAATTTACCTTCCGTCCCGGTCCCGTTTTCTCCAACATTGTTCTTGCTGACGAAATAAACCGCGCAACGCCAAGAACGCAGTCGGCGCTTTTGGAATGTATGCAGGAAAAGCAGGTCACCGTTGACGGTGAAACAAAAGCTTTAAGTGATATATTTTTCGTTATTGCAACGCAAAATCCCATTGAAACACAAGGCACTTTTGCATTGCCCGAGGCACAGCTTGACAGATTTTTAATGAAAATAGACATCGGCTATACAAACAGCGAGGACTCCATGGAAATTTTGCGCAGATACCGTGTCGGCACGCCTGAGCAGGAGCTTGTTCAGGTCGTTTCCGCACAGCAGCTTCGCCAAATAGTTGAAGACTGCAAAAATATCCACGTTGACGACGATATTATGGCTTACATTATCGCTATTTGCGAAGCTACACGCAACCACTCCGACGTGGCGTTGGGTGCAAGCCCTCGTGCGGCTTTGGCGCTTATGCGCGCTTGTCAAGCCTATGCCGCCGTTAATTCACGCTCCTTTGTTATCCCCGACGACGTTAAATACATGGCGAAAAAGGTTCTTTCTCACAGGCTTGTTCTTCGTGTTTTATCCCGCTCCCGTCGCGACGACGCATCTGAGCTTATTGACAAAATCCTTGCCGTTACAGAAGCTCCGGCAGAGAAAAGAGAGAATCCGTAAATGGAATCATTCGCTGTAAAGCTTGTCATTTCTCTTTTGATTTTTATGATAATTGAATTTATTATCTACAGGCTTTTTGTTTTCCGTAATCTCAATTACAGCAGAGAGCTTTCCGAAAACGCCGTTTTTGAGGGCGAAGAGGTTTTTTTATATGAAAAGATCGAAAATAAAAAGATATTACCCATCGGCTGGCTTTCCGCAGACATCGGCTTAAGCGAAAATCTTGAAATTCTCCCGCGTCCCGGTATTTACGTCAGATATAATAAATACTGCAGAAGCGTTTTTAGTCTTTTACCTTATACAAGCGTTACGAGAAAAAACATTATCCGTTGCAAAAAACGTGGTGAATACAGTCTTAATACCGTTAGTATTACTACCTCGGACCTTTTGGGGCTTTCAGGGGAAATGTCAAAGCAATACTCAATTGATGCACCCTTGGTCGTTTATCCCGTTCCTGCCGATAAAAGTATGATAAATTTGCCTTCTCATAACTGGATGGGTGATCTTATCGTCCGCCGTTTTATTATGGAGGATCCTTTCTTTATTGCGGGAACTCGCCCATATCAATACGGCGACCCGCTTAACAGGATAAGCTGGAAGGCTACGGCTCGTACAGACAGCTTACAGACGTACAAATACGACCATTCCACTCATTCGGACATGCTTATTTGGTTTAACGCAGAGGTGGATCCTCTTTCACAGATGAGCTCCGATGACGTTTCTCAAAAAATTATTGATTTCGGTATCTCCTGCTGTGCCACTTTTGCAGAAACGGCAATAGACAACGGTGTCCGCGTCGGCTTTGACAGCAACGCCTTCAGCAGTAAGGGCGGAAATATCAACTGTATTGAGCCTTTGAATGGTACGGCGCAGTTTTACACTATTTTAACAGAGCTTGCCAGAGTTGAATACGGTTTTTATCACTCCTTTTACCGTTTTATTGAAGATAAATTAAAAGACGGTGTCACGGGAAAGGATATTTTGCTTGTTACCGCTTTTATGGACGAGCGACTTTTACAGCAAGCACAGCTTTTACGTGAAAAAGGTAACTTCGTTGAAATTTTTAATATAGGGCTTGAGCATTTTTACAAAAAATAAACTCAGAAGGAGAGGTATGTCATGACAGGTGAATATTTTTACAGGCTTTCGCGCAACTGTGTTGAATCAATAATTCTTCTTGCCGCCTGTCTTTGGCTGATGCCCATCTTTCTTTACGTTTTCGGAATCGAATTTTTAGACATACTCACTATTTTTTCTTTTACTCCTTTTGCCATAAGCTGTGGAATTTTTGCTTCAAAGACACGATCCTCTCTTTTAAAATTTATTCTTTTCCTTTTAAGTGCAGGTTTTGCCGTTATTTTAGCGTTGGTTTTCAATATCGGTGAAATAGCTTTGGGCTTTGGCGTTGTTTTATCAGCACTTTTTTTCATAAAACAGGTCGTGCTTCCAAGGTACGCCGTTCCGGGAATGCGCCTTGCTCCGCTTCTCGTTATTGCCTGCATTTTTTTCCTTATTGCATCCCTTATGTTTTCCCGTCCCGAACTTTCTAAGGATAGATGGATCGTTGAGCTGCTTAGCATTATCACCGTTTTTGCGGCGCTTATTCTCATTTGCTGCGAGCGCGTTTTAATGAGCGGATGGTATGTAAACACGCGTATACCCATAAATAATTCGGTTAAAAAAAGAAATATTGTGTATATAGCCGTTTTTGCCGCACTTGTTTTGTTTTTTGCTAATTTTGTTGTAGCTTTTGCCGCAACAAGCTCTTTGGCTCAGTGGCTTTCAAAGGGTATTTTATATCTTGTCGGCGCGATTTTTTCCGTTTTTTCAGGCATTGACCCTGACAGTTATATAAGTAATCCGGGAAATACGACGTCAGGCGACGCCATGGTAAAGCCGGGCCATACAGATAGTGCCAATGACATACTGTCAAAAATGGACTCTTCACTTTTTATTAAAATAGTTGAAGGCATTGCCATACTTATAATAATTGCAGGAATCGTCATTTTTATCGTTGGTGTTATAAAAGCAAGCATTTCTTCATATAAAAAACGCATTGAAAGCAGGAAAAGCCTTATAACAGATATGTCCGTATCAGACATAGAAGACTTTATAGAAGGCGATTCCGTCAGCAAAATAAGTTCATTTTCAAAGCTTTCTTCGCTGTTTAAAAAACAAGAAAAATACAGCGAGCTTTCAGATAATATCGCACGGACACGATTTATCTATAAAAAAGGGCTTTTTTCCGTTTTAAAGGATAGTCCCGTTGCGTATACTCCGCGCGACAACTGCAAAAAAGCTGTTAAAAAGGGCGTAATAAACGACGAACAATCGCAAGCTCTTATTCATGCGTATGAAAAAGCTCGTTACGGGAATATTACGCCTTCAGATGAAGAGGTTACGAAAATTAAATCCATATTGTAAAGGTTGTTAAAAATGAAAAAAATAGATACACATTGTCATTCTCTTTCCGTCAGTGCCTGCTCTCATATCCCTGCTGCAAGAATTTCCGAGGTTCATCATAATGCGGGAATTGATATGTACGTTTTGACAAATCACTATAACCATATCGTCAACTTCGGTGAAGATAAAAACGACAGAATCGAAGGCTTTTTAGCTGATTTTCACATGGCTCGAGAAATGGGCAAAAAAATCGGCGTTACTGCTATGCTTGGTGCAGAGGTGTTTTTTTGGCAACGCTATATGGAAAACGGTGAGGAAAAAACAAAGCACGCTGACTTTTTACTTTACGGCATAACGGAAAGCTTCATCCGAAAGCATTATCCTCTTTATGAGCTTTCGCAAAAAGAGCTTTTTGAGCTTTGCTGTAGCGAAAATGTTATAATGATTCAAGCTCATCCTTTCAGAATTGAACAAAAGCATCAACCCTTTGACCTCAAATACATGCACGGAATGGAAATCTACAACGGACATCCCCATTTTTCTCCCGGCACGGAGCAAGTAAAAGAGCTGACCAAAGATATTGACGGCTTTTATTATACAGGCGGCACAGATATGCACATAAAAGAGCAAGCAGGCACAGCGGGAATGTACGTGCCAGACGAAGTTGAATGCATTGAAGACCTTTGCTTTGCGATCCGCAACGGGCAAACAAAAATATTTCCCTTAGATGCTGAATAATTTTTTTATCCATTGCTTTCCTTTTTAAGCAATGGATTTTTTTCATAAAAACACGGAAAAAAATTACTTTTTTACTCTGCTTTTTTTCTGTGAGAATCTTTTTCATAATTTTTATTTTTCATTTGTAAAAGTATATGATCTGATTGAAAATCAATAAAAAAATATTAAAACATCTGTGGAAAACCTTGTGGAAAACTTGAAAAACTACTTAAAAAAGCTCTTTTTTAAATTGGTAATTCGCATTTTTCATTTTTTTCTGTGAAAATCTTTGTGAAAAAGTAGAAAAAATCTTTTTTGCCGCTTTTTTACCTTTGACTGCCTTATAACCCGTAATACATTTGTTTTTGTGAAATTATTTTTTTCGTTTTTTTATTTCACATTTTTCACTTTTTTATTTTTCTAATTTCACAGCACGATTTTCTTTAGCAATGCTAAATATATAATAAGAATTATAAGATATTATATATTTTTTGCGAATTTACTCTTTGTTGTGATACAATTGATAGGTGACAAATAAAAAAGAGAAATAGCACCAAATGTGATATAATGGTAATAACCACACAACCAAAAAATCACAAAGGAGCTATTTCCAATGAGTATTATAACATCAGAAGCCCACTTTCGTCAACGGGTTTTGAAATA
>SVND01000024.1 GCA_015067075.1 Oscillospiraceae bacterium | reverse complement strand
ACGTTCCCGAATTTGCAAAAGAACTTGCTTCTCTTGCTGAAATTTTCGTAAACGATGCTTTCGGCACAGCTCACAGAGCTCACGCTTCCACAGCAGGCGTTGCAGATTACCTTCCCGCTGTTTGCGGTTACCTTATCCAGAAAGAGATCGACGTTATGGGCAAGGCTCTCAACGATCCCGCCCGTCCCTTCGTTGCTATCCTCGGCGGTGCAAAGGTAGCTGATAAGCTCAAGGTTATCGACAACCTTCTTACAAAGGTAGACACACTTATCATCGGCGGCGGTATGGCTTTCACTTTCCTCAAGGCAAAGGGCTACTCCATCGGTAAGTCTCTTTTCGATGCTGAAAAGGTTGATTACTGCAAGGATATGCTTGCAAAGGCTGAAGCAAAGGGCGTAAAGCTCCTCCTCCCCATCGACACAGTTGTTGCTGAATCCTTCCCCGATCCTATCGATGCTGAGATTGCTTGCAAGACAGTTCCCGCTGATTCCATTACAGACGACGTTATGGGTCTTGATATCGGCGAAAAGACTCGCCAGCTGTTTGCTGACGCTGTTAAGAGCGCAAAGACAGTTGTATGGAACGGACCTATGGGCGTTTTTGAAAATCCCACTCTTGCAAAAGGTACAATAGCTGTAGCTAAGGCTCTTGCTGAAACTGACGCTGTAACTATCATCGGCGGCGGCGACAGCGCAGCAGCTGTTGAACAGCTTGGCTTTGCTGACAAGATGTCTCACATCTCCACAGGCGGCGGCGCATCCTTGGAATTCCTTGAAGGACTCGAGCTTCCCGGCATCGCTTGCCTTAACGACAAATAATTCCCACATTTCAAACCAGAAAGGATCTTTATAATGAACAAGGAAACAAGAGCAACAGTTATCGCAGGTAACTGGAAAATGAATAAAACACCAGCTGAAACAGCAGCACTTATTAACGATATGAAGCCCCTCGTAGGCGCAGCCGATTGGTGCAAGGTACTTCTTTGCGTACCTTATGTAGACATCGCCGCCGCAGTTGAAGCCGCAAAGGGCTCCAACATCGAGATCGGCGCTGAAAATATGCATTGGGAAGCTTCCGGCGCATACACAGGCGAAATCTCCGCTGATATGCTCAAGGCTGTCGGCGTAAAGTACGTTATTATCGGCCACAGCGAACGCCGTCAGTATTTTGCTGAAACAGACGCTACTGTTAACCTCAAGGTCAAGGCAGCTCTTGCAGCAGGTCTTACACCTATCATGTGCGTTGGCGAAACTCTTGAACAGCGCGACCTTGGCATTATGCCCGAGATCATTGCTATGCAGACAAAGTGCGGCCTTATCGGTATCGACGCTGAAGAAATGAAGAAGGTCATTATTGCTTACGAACCCGTTTGGGCTATCGGCACAGGCAGAACTGCTACCGCTGATCAGGCTGACGAGGTTTGCGGAATTATCCGTAACACTCTTTGCGGTCTTTATGATTGCGCTACTGCTGAAGCTGTTACGATCCAGTACGGCGGCTCCATGAACGCTAAGAACGCAGCTGAGCTTCTTTCCAAGAAGAACGTTGACGGCGGTCTTATCGGCGGTGCTTCTCTCAAGGCTCCCGATTTCGCAGCAATCGTTGACGCTGCAAAATAAATCAGGCTATGATAAATCCCGTCGGATTTTTCCGACGGGATTTTTTTATTTAATTTCATGCTTATTAAAAAGCTCTTCAATGGTTATATTAAAGATATCAGCAAGCTTCGGCAGTAACATAATATCAGGACAGCTTACGTGCTGTTCCCATTTCGACACACTTTGGGTGCATATACCAAGCTTTTCTGCCAATTCCCGCTGTGTCATCTCACCTTTTTTCCTGTAATACGCAATATTCGTTCCAAGCAGTGTCCTCACCACACGCACCTTCTTTATTACCGCTATATGATATCTCTGTTTATAATAGTATAATATCACATTTTGAGATATTTGTCAATATCTCAAATCGAGATTTTATATAATAGTTATAATCGTATATATTATATATGTAATCTCGGAGGACAATATGAGACTTAAGGACATCCGCGAAGATCGCGATATTACACAAAGGCAAATTGCCGACTTTCTGCATATCAAACAAAACACGTATTCTCAATACGAAAACGGTCAAAGAAGCTTGCCTATCGACACGCTCATACTTCTTGCAAAATATTTTGGCACATCAACCGACTATATTTTAAATCTGACCGATGAAGCAAATCCATATCCATCAAAACAAAGAAGATAAACCAAAAGGCATCCGTTTTCAGCGGATGCCTTTACTTTTAAATCATTATTTAATTTTTGAAAGCAAGTCGTTGATCTTCTTTGTGGGATCAAGAAGAAGATTGAGGGACTTATTTCTGTTGAGAGCTTCGATGTAATATGCGATATACTTTGTAACGTCAACTTCACGGTGCCACGGTCTTGCAAGAAGCTCAGGGGCATTGTAAATGGAGTTTGTGGTAAATACAGCGTCAAACATACCCTGCTCGTAATACTTGTCGAATATTTCGAGACCGTTGCAGAAAAGACCAAACGTTGTAAATCCGAAGATACGTCCTGCACCACGCTCTTTAAGCTTTTCGGAAATGTGCAGGAAGGAGTCGCCCGAAGAAACGATATCGTCAACGATAATAACGTCGCGTCCCGTAACATCGTCGCCAAGGTATTCATGAGCGATGATTGGATTACGTCCCTGCTTTACAACGGAGTAATCGCGCTTTTTATAGAACATACCGAGCTTTGCACCCAAAACGGACGAATAATACATACCGCGGTTGATAGCTCCCTCGTCGGGAGAAATTATCATAAGATTCTGCAAGCTTGCATGATCTACAGTATTGAAGAAAGCCTTGATCATTTGATAATGAGGCATAAGGTTGTCAAAGTTGTGGAACGGCACAGCGTTTCTCATTCTGTCGTCATGAGCATCAAAGGTAACGATATTCTTAACGCCCAGATCAACAAGCTCGTTCAAAGCAATAGCGCAGTCAAGAGACTCGCGTGTAGAGCGGCCATGCTGTCTTCCTTCGTAAAGCATAGGCTGAACGACAGTTATACGAGAAGCCTTACCACCCAAAGCGGAGATAGTACGCTTAAGATCCTGAAAATGATCGTCAGGGCTCATGGGCACTTCATATCCGCGCATATTATACTTAACGCCATAGTTGAAGCAGTCATTTATAATAAAAATGTCCTTACCTCTGGCAGATTTATTTAAAACAGCCTTTGCTTCACCGCTGCTGAAACGCGGGAAAGATGTATTGAGAACATAGTCCGGTTTAAGCACACCGCGCCAACCGCCGATGTAATCGGAAATTCTCTTAACCATTTCTTCACATCCGCTTGTGCCTATAATTCCAAGCTCGGCAAAATATTCATTATCAATTCGATCCATTAGCATAAAACATCCCTTTCTCAACATTCAACAAAATTATATCATTCAACTCGATTACTGTCAAGCATCAACCGACATTTTTTTATAATTTTTAATGATTTATTTATTTTATTGTTCTAAACTTGCCGTTTATTTATCTTTTTTTGTCGTAATTTTTGTTTTTCGCACGATTGCTCTTGCATATTTTTGCGGCTTGTTATATAATAGCAAAGTAATATTAATTATAATGATTGGAAGTTGTTTTATGAAATGCATAAAAAACGGACGAATAATTTTAAAGGATAAAATCCTGGACGGAGCATCGCTTTTGTTCGACAAAAAGATCCTGCAGATAGTCGACAGCAAAGACGCTCCCTCCGACTGCGAAGTTATAGATGCAAGCGGTAAATACGTCGCTCCAGGACTTATCGACGTTCATTTTCACGGCTGTCTTGGCAAAGATTGCTGTGACGGCGACTCCGACGAGCTTACACAGATGGCAGTTTATCTCGCCTCAAAGGGCGTTACAAGCTGGCTTCCAACGACCATAACGTTTCCCTTGCCCAAAGTACAAAACGCCCTCGACGCGGCAAAAAAGGCGCAAGTAAGCGGAAAAGGCGCGCATATACTCGGTGTAAACGTCGAAGGTCCGTTTTTGAGCGCAAAAAAGCGCGGTGCCCACGTTGAAAGCCTGCTTATTACCCCGGATAGCGATTTTATCATTCGCAACAAAGATATTGTCAAGCTAGTCACGTTAGCGCCTGAGCTTGACGGCGCAGAGCAGTTTATACGCGATGTCACCGCCGTCGGTATAAGGGTCGCTTTAGGCCATACCGATGCAAACTACGACATTATGATGCAAGGCTTTAATGCAGGTGCAACACACGTTACCCACCTTTTCAACGCCATGTCGCCTCTTTCCCACCGCGATCCCGGTGCAGTCGGCGCGGCACTCGAATGCGACAGCGCATACTGTGAGCTTATTGCCGATACGTTCCACGTTCACCCCGCCCTTTTCAAAACTGTTTTCCGCGCAAAAAAAGATAAGACCGTTTTGATAACCGATTCCATCCGTGCCGCAGGTATGCCCGACGGTGAATACGAAAGCGGAGGCTTTCCTGTTTTCCTCAAGGGTATCAAATGCTGTTTGGAAAACGGTACTATCGCCGGAAGCGTTTTAACGCTTGACCGCGCCGTGCGCAACGTCATGCATCATACTGATCTTCCCCTTTGGGAGATCGTCAACGCCGCAAGCCTTAACCCCGCCTGCGCCATAGACGAACAGCACCGCATCGGCTCTCTTGAGGTAGGCAAGGACGCTGATATTATCATTGCCGATGAAGAATTTAACATTTGTGAAACGTTCAGCAAGGGAAACACCATTTATAAAAAGCCGTAACAAAGATTGATCGCCCGAAGAAAACTTCGGGCGATTTTTTTATTCCTGCTGTACAGTCAGCTCAATACCGTCGCATTTTACCATTACGTCGTCGTTGTCTGTTACAAAAACGCGCGTTCCGCACATTACAAGAGCATTTCGCGTTTTATCTTCGCACGTTTCAGCCGTTACCACGGCGTAAGTTGCATCTACCGCATCAAAAAGCTCATAGCTTTTATCATTATAGCGTCCGTGATGAGGCACTTTAAGAAAATCATGCTTCAGATTCTCCATGGCAAGTATCTCGCTCGTTCTCATCTCCATAGCATCTGCCGCAAACAAAAAGCTCTTATTTCCGTATCTCATGCTTATTACAAGAGAAAAATCGTTGTCGTTATCCTGACCGTAATCGCTTCTTTGCGGCACATAAACGGTAAAATGTGCATCGTTTACGAAAAACTCATAATCCTCCGTAAGCATAATCGGCGCTTGTCCCTTTTCCTCAAGTGCGTTTATATACTGATTGTATTGTGTCGAATTTTTATCGTAGGAGGGCTGAATAGCCGTTTTAACTGTCATAGCATCAACTATTTCATCGGCGCCGCCCACATGGTCCTTGTCAAAATGCGTTATAACCATGTATTCTATTTGCGAAATTCCCTGTGATTGCAAATACTCTACCACAAGCTTGCCATCTTTTTTTTCACCTGCATCAATAACGACAGCCTTTCCACCCGTCGTTATGACTATGGCATCGGCATCACCTATACCTAAAATACGCATATCAAGTGGTGCTAACGGCTCTGTCAGCATGGGTGTCGGAGTAATTTCTTCCTGCGTCAACTGCTGAGCACAGCCGACCAAAAGCAAAACAGCCATCAAGCATATTACTGTTTTTTTAATCATTTTATGCCTCCCTTATTCCACTAAATAGACCTTCGTTTCGTTCCATGCAGTTTCAAAAATGCACTCGAACGTCTCATCAATAAGCAAATTGTTTACAGGCTCATATTCATCTCTTTGCAAAATATCACGGTCAATTATAATGTACTTTGCACCCGTATCCTTTGCAAGCTTGCGAAGCTTTTCGCTATCCGTTTGATGGAACAAGCGTTCAAGGGTAGCCTGTCTGCCGTAAGTGTCGTAGCCTGCACTCCACGCATAGTACGGCCAGCCGAAATAAGCGAAGCGTCCCGTTGAAAATACAGGGTGTATGGTGCACATATCCGTTATAAAAATATCACCCGGCTGTGTATTTTCCATCATCCATACGTAAAGCTCGTTTCTCTCGTCAATGTAAAGCTTACTCTTGCCCTTGTTGTAAACTGTAATAAGGTCAATTGCACCCGTAACAGTCATTACGATGCACAGCATAAACGCGATCACCTTGAGCATCGCATTTTTCGACTCAAAAAAGCTTACGAGCATATCGGCAACGCCAATGTTCATCAAAATAACAGCTATCATAATATACTTGTGTGCAACGGCGATATCAGGCGTCATCTGCAAAATAAACGCCGAAGCAAAGGGAATGAGCGCACAAAGCATAAAGCATTTCATTCTCGCCCTGCCTGCCAATATGACGACCAAAGCCAGCACCGCGAAAATTCCGAGAAGCTGTAAAACGTACGAAAGTATTCCCATAAGGCTCTTGTCATACGCTAAAAATCCGACCGTTATCTGCATATCAACCGCAGAGCCATCCATAAACACCTTAGATTGTAATGACGCCATTATTACGGTTATAACGGCTGTAATAAGGTAAGCAAGCCTTTTGTGGCTGAAAACGGCCATTCCGAAAAGCACCATCAGCGCCGCTATTACCATCGCACCGTTGAAAAACGATGCCAAGCCAAGGGCAAATCCTGCACATACAGCCGTTAAAAGCTCACTTTTGTTGAACAGCCATGCTTCTTTGCAGAAAAACATTTGCGCAAATCCGCCGAAAATACGCTGTATAAACGTGACACGTTGCTCCATTTCACCGTTTTCAGCTTCAATATTACGCGCTTTTACGGCGTATCTGCTTGAAAAAGCATCAAATCCCCGTACAAAATGAGGGTAAAACAGAATTATCATCAGTACTACAAAGGACATACCCAGCGCAAGATGGCGCTGATTGAGATATACGTTTTGATTCCAAAGTCCCCACGCTTCGTTTTGCGTTTCTCCAATGAACTCAAAATTTCCGAAAATATACTGTATCCACGATACGTTCTCGCCCTTTTTCATCAAAAACGGTACGAACGCATAGGAGCTTCTGAAAAAGAAAAATATAACCGTCAATATACCGCCAAGCTTTTTACCCGTGATAATTACAGCGAGAGAATAAAGCAGACAAACAAACCCCGTAAAAGTCAAAATACTCGGCAGATTAAAAGCCGTCGTCAGCTCAAGTCCCAGATATTCAAGCACACCTGCAAGGAATTGGAACATGAAATGGTATCTTATCGTGCCATCGGGAAAATGAGGATACTGCGTTGGGAAATTATTTCCGAAGGAAAACGAGCGGATAAGCGCAATATGGGGCGAAAAATCAGAAAATACGTTTACGGAAACACCTATTTGACCGTTTTCCACGCAAAACGTCTGATACATCATCAGCGACGAGACAACAGCCGTTATGGTAACAACGCATATTTCCGTCATATATTCGCCTAATTTTATTCTCGGTATTTCAAGACTCTTGCGTTTTTTTATAAAGATCCTGCATAAAAACAGCGCGCAAATACAAGCGGCAACGGGAATAGTTATCGCCGCGCCCCACATCATTCCTTTGCCTGTAAACGCAAAAGCATAGCCCATCAAGTAGTACAGCCAAGTCATCATAACTACGCCGACGCAAACAGCGGCAGGAATAACTATCATCAGCGGCGCTATTTGCACGTCTTTCCCCGACAGCGTTTTATATTCCTTTCTCCAAAGCTGCGGGAAAACAGAGTTTACAACAAAAAATCCAACTCCTGCAGAAAGCACCAAAAACAGTATGGCAAGCATATTTTAGCTCCTATCATAACGTATTTAATATATTATACCACTGTATCGTTATATTTACAAATGTAAATAATAAAAAGCACAAAAGTAATGCTTTCTTGCATAAAAATAAGTTTTTTTTATGATATCTATTGACAAAAGTACACATTTGAAATATAATTGTGTTACCGATTACGCATTAACTTGGAGGTAAAAAATGAAGCATTTAGGCAAAACCATATTTCTTCTTTGCATCTGTACAGCGCTCGTTTTTTCAATATGCGCCTGTCAGCCTCAGCAAGATAATCCTGATGTAACACCCACTCCGCAGGATACATCGCAAACACCTGCACCCACATCAGCTGAAACACCCACACCTGCGGAGGATCCCGAGAAGATCGCTCGCGAGAAAGCACAGTATGATGCCATAGCCGTAGCAAACGCTCTTTCCCCCGCTGATAAGGTCGCCGTACGGGAAACGCTGGGATGGTGGGACAATTGGGCTCGCTTTTCATCCGTCGGTTCAGGCATCGGTGCGTTTGATATAAATGCCGACACAACAGGAACGGTCGTTTGCGACGAAGGACGCGGTCCCTTCTTCCGTGAATATAGCGCCGTCGAGCAAAACGTCGCAGGTACGATAGAAGCTGCAAAAACTCTCGGCATAAAGACGGGCGCATGGATAGAGTGCCAGGGCGACACCAACAACTTTATTTTCGGTATCCATCAAAACGAAGACGGCTCTTTTGAGCAGAGTGAGTATGTGGAAGGTCCCAAGATATACGCCAACAGCTGGAATTGGGCAATGAGCAGTCCCCAGAAAAATCCCGTCATAAATAAGGTAGTTTTCGGCGGTGTTCATTCCTTTGTAAACGGCGAAGATTGGCTTGGTAAGTATGTAATAAGCAGTTACCCCGAAATGGCTCTGCCCACATACCCCGACGGCGCATCTGCCATCGGATACCTTGACGGCGGCGATTATTCCACACCTCAGCTTGCAAAGCTTTATGACGCTTGCGGTGCAAAAAGCATCCGCGGTGACGTATTCCGCATTGAAGAGCTCAGCAACTACGACGGCGACACGACGGGAACGATACACATTGTTGCACAAAACGGACTTGAATATTACACGCTCAGTCTCGGCATCGGCAAGGACAGCGCCGCTCCCTTCTGGAACGAATACGCACGCAACGCCGTCGAATATCTTCTCGGTCTCGGTGTTGATTATTTCTGGATCGACAACTGGAACGGCTGGGACAACTTCAGTAACACACCCAACAACCGCATTTTCGGCGATTGGAGCGAAGCAATGTTCAATGAATACTTGCTTGCACATCCCGAAATAGGCTTTACCCCCGACGAGAACTTCAATATCCGTGAATATCTTTGCGAAAAAGCATCGGAGATCGATCCGCAATTTGACCTTGTATTTGACAATACAAACTCTATGACGTGGCGCGATCCCTCTTGGCTTTCCGATCCCCTTTGGATGGCTTATATAGCTTTTAAAGCACAGTCCAACTGCAAATACAGCTCTGAACTTTTCACCATTATAAAAGAAACTGCCGAAAAGCTCGGCAGGGACGGCGACGATATCGCTGTTTGCGCAAACGACTTTCCCTACCTCATTTACGGTGCGTTTGAAGGCGAAACGCTTGATATGGTCCATACGGAGTATAACGCTACTTATTCCGCCGTTACGGGCTTTACAACAGCCGGCTATCCGCCAAACGGCTATTCAGGTCACGTATATTCTCTCCTTGCCAACACGGCACGCAGTAAAAACGGCAACGTCTGGTATTATACAGAGGGCTATGAGCGCAACAAGAACCTCGGCTACGTTCTCGCATATGAAGCTCTCGCTTACAACTGCACCATCACTCTCGGCGACGGTATGACGTCGGTAGCAGGAACAAACAACACAACGACAAAGGTATTTGACGTTATCGGCAAGCTTAAAAATGACTTTGCCGACAGAGGTACTTACGCTGAAATAGGCGTTATGTATTCCTCCGACAGTGAAATGTCACAGATCACTCCCGGCGGCTTTGTCACATCGGAAAAGAACGCAACAACGCTCAGCTACATGGGCTGGTGCCACGCCTTTGACGAGCTCAACATCCCCTACCGCAGTCTCCATGAATTTCGCCTTGAGCAGACCATAGACCTTCTCAACGTGCTTATCCTTCCCAACGTACGCTCCATGGATAAGGATGTCATCGACGGAATTCTCATGCCCTTCCTCGACAGAGGCGGTGTACTTATCATAACGGGCGACGAAGCAGGTATTATCGGTTCAGTTGACAGCTCATATATCTATAACGGCTCCGCTTTGCTTGTCGATCTTGCCAACACGTATTCGGGCAATGGTAAGATCATCTATTACGAAAGCGATCCTACCATGGATTACATGATCTATCACAAAAAGTATGACCGTGAATCCCTTGACGAATTTTTCCTCAACGATATTGCAAGCCTTATAAACGAACTTTACGACGAGGGCAAGTTAAACAAGCTTCTCTCCGTTGAAAATCTTCCCGACAGCGTTATCACAACGCTCAATTACGCTCCGTCCAACGAGACACTCTTCGTCGATATCGTAAATATGCAGCTTGACCTTGAAAGCGACGAGCTTACAAAGATAGATGCAGGCGTAAAGACTACAGTTCGTATGCCTAACACGCTTTGGGGCAAGGAAGACATTTCCGTTCGTCTTATGGACAGCGCTACACGCAAATTTGTCGAGCTTACAGCCGGCACAGATTTCACCGTAAACGGCGCTTATATCGAGATCACGTTCCCCGAAATCGACGTTTATATGACAGCTATCATAAACGCAAAATAATAAAACAGCAAAAAGAGCTCGGTGCTAAACCGAGCTCTTTCTCATGTACTTAGTATTTTGCTTCAAAATCACTTTTAAATCACTTTACACCGTTACATTTCATGTCACAATACGTTGCGATTATGTGCGGCCTTTCAATTTCCTTATACACATCGGTTTTCTTTATATACGTGTTGTCGTGGAAATCAAACTCGGCGTGATTCATTTCAAGCATAAGGGGTGAAAAAGACTCAAAAACATTATCGTAAATCTTTATACCCTTATGAAAAACAGTATTTCCCTTCGGAATTAAAGGGCACGAACGAATTACGCCGCAGAAAGATGCGTGGGCACAGTCAACAAAACGGTTATTTCGAATAGTAACATCTGCCGCAGCAGTACTTTCAAACCAATATTTCGCATCGCAGGTAAAGTCTATTGCCGCTTCCGAATTATAAAATTCGCAATTTTCAATTACTGTGTGTGCCGCTGTGGAAATAAGAATACCGCGTGGGCGATTTTTTCCCGTTTTGATATTGCCAACATACACTTCGGTAGGGTCTTTAGTCAGATTTTGAAATACCATTTCTTCTCGAACAGCTTCGGAAATAGGCTCTTCAAAAACAAGCTTGACCTTAGGTCCGTTATGAATTGACGCTTTCGGCTGAACTCCCATGAAAAATTCAGGTGTATTTTCACTGTGAACATGTTTTACCGTAACATATGCAACGGTTTGCATCGTATCTCTGTCGATAACGGCAAGCTTATCCCCGTCGCAAATACATTCATGAGCGCTGGGATAATACGTTGCATACACAGTATGCTCATCGGCAATGCTGTCAATAACGGTATAAAATCCGTGAATATTAATTGCATCGTCAATCATGCCTTCAAAAACACAATCAGTTATGCGAATATAGCCTTCACAATGTGTAAAATGCGTCGCATCGGCATTTATTGAAATCAAACGACCGCTGTTGGGTTTCGGAATTACGTTTACACGATTGAGCTTGATATTTTTGCAATTGTCACATACAATGCCCATGCCGCCGCAATGGTAAAGATACATATCTTCGACGGTTACGTCCGTACATTTTTCAATATATGCACCTACCGGCGAACGGTGCGCGTGCAAAAAGACAACCACATTTCCCTTGCGCGGTGGCTTCGGATTATTGACGTATAAGCGGAAGGAATTATCCGTTAACGGCTCAAGCTTTTTCAAAAGAAGCTGTCTGTCTATCTGTGACGGATCCGCATTGGCGGAAAGGAAAAAGTATGCACTGTCGTATGCTACACTACCTGTCTTCGGATCAAATTCCGTGAGGAAATGAACCATGTCAGGTCCGCCCTCGCACCAATAATCAGAGTAAAAATAAAGTGCATTGTCCTCTATTTTATACGGATATTTTTCTTTGTCAATTTCGACGTCAAAGTATTCTTGATTTGACTCTGTAACAGTTGCTTGAGTAAGAAACATTCTGTCAAAATCTTCGGAAAACCCTTTTAACGTAAGATTTTCGCACTCATAACACCAAAACGGATACGCTTGACCGACAAACAGAAAGTCACTTCCGTTTGCATCAAGAGTGAAATTCTTTCTATGCTCAAGGTCAAAAATAACGCTTCGGGGACCTTGACCGTTATGTGTCGGATGAACTTCGCATATCTTTGCTTTGTCGGGATAAAAAGTATATTCGGCTTTCGGGAAAAACAGCGTAGCCTCTTCATCCTTTGAAATACTCTCAAGAGCTGCAGTCACGGCAGGAGTCCAATCATCTCCAACCTTATGCGATTCAAAATCCAATATATTTACGATTTTCATAATAAGCACCTTTCTTTACTGCGCTTTTTTTCGTTTTAACATTTTGCTGAAATCCGTCTGAGATATTATAAGCGCCGCAAAAATGCAAACGCATCCGATTATTCCCCTCGGAGCAAGCTTTTCATGGAGTATCACAACGCCTGCCAGAACGCTGAAAACAGATTCAAGGCTCAATATAATTGCCGCATGAGCTGGTTTTGCGTGTTTCTGACCGATAACCTGAAGGGTGTACGCTATACCAACGGAGCAAACGCCGCCGTAAAGTATGGGAACAGCCGCCTGTGTAACGCCCTTTGCCGTGATAGGCTCAAATATCAAAGCCACGATCAAGCTGAGTATTCCGCAAGTGGCAAACTGGATTATGCTCAGCTCTATGGCGTCAACCTCGTTTGCAAATTTGTCTATGACGAGAATATGTCCCGCCCAGAAAAATGAGCCGATGAACACGATTATATCGCCCATTGCGATGGAAAAGCCCTCTTCAACGCAAAGCAGATATAAGCCTATTGCTGCAAAGACCATTCCTATCCAAATAGTTGCGGGGGATTTTTTTCTCAAAAATATCAGCGCAAAAACAGGTACGAGTGCTACGTAAAGTCCGGTTATAAATCCTGCTTTTCCTGCCGTTGTGTATGTAACGCCGATCTGCTGAAGTGAGCTTGCGATAAACATGACGGTGCCGCAAATAATACCGCCCTTTATATCGTTTCTTATCTTCTTCGGCGTATACTTCACATCTTTTTTCACGTTAAGCGCAAGATACAGCGGCAAAAGAGCCACACAGCCCAACGCAAAACGAACACCGTTAAAGGTAAACGCTCCGAGATATTCCGATCCAACACGCTGTGAAACAAAGGCAACACCCCATATAAAAGCGGTTATCAGCAAAAGCAGATTTGCCGTAAGTTGCTTTTTGTTCATTTAGAAACCTGCTTTTTTAAGAAATTCTCTGCTGAGCTTTACAGATTCCATGGGAGTTTTTCCTGTTTGCGGGCTGTCCTGTTCAACAACGAGCCATTCAACGCCGCACTTTTCAGCCGCTTCAAGAATCTTTTCATGCTCCTGAACACCGTGTCCGAAGGGACGGAATGCAAAATCAAGCTCAGGATCTTCAAGCTTTCTTCCCTTTTGTACGAAATCCTTCAAATGCAAAACAGGTGCTCTTCCCGCATACTTATATATGTACTCGGCAGGGTCCTCTCCGCCTACGTTTACCCAGCACGTGTCAAGCTCCGTCTGCAGTACGTCCGCAGGAATACATTCATACATCGTATCAAGCCAATGCTTGCCGTCGATAAGGTCAAATTCAAAAGCGTGATTATGATAAAGAGCTATCATTCCATACTCATTTATGAGCTTGCAAGCCTTCGATACCTTCTCCGCCGTTCCGTCAAAGCCAATAGCGTCGGGACGATCCTCGTCAGCAAGATAAGGGATGGCGATATATTTGCATCCTATCGTTTTGTGTGCACCGAGAGTTTTTTCCGTATCGTTAAGGATAGCATCAATACCTACATGGGCTGAAATTGCTACAAGACCGTTTTTGTCAAGTTCAGCCTTCATTTCTTCGGCGTTGCCGAAAATACCTGCAAGCTCAACGCCCTGATAACCCATTTCAGCAACAGCCTTAAGCGTTGCTTTATAATCCTTAGCCATATCATCTCTTACAGAGAAAAGCTGTAATGCAACAGGAAGTGCCATAATAATATACCTCTTTCCGCATTTTAATATTTTTTCTCATATTATATACTAATTTCGTTTTTTCTTCAAGCAGTTTTTTGCTTTTTTCGAAATTTTTTCATTAAAACATAAAAATTCGGCATGAGAAATCATGCCGAACCTTTATATCTCTTCTTTTTTCAGCACATGCTTTACGGAATGCTCCGCCTTTGAGCGGACGACCATAAATTCATGACCGCAACCGTTGCATTTAAGGCGAAAATCCATCCCTATCCGCAACACCGTCATTTTATCGCTTCCGCAAGGGTGCTTTTTTTTCATTATCAGTATATCTCCGACGGCTATATCCATAACAGCCTTATCTTTCCGTTATTTTCGGATTTACAGTCAATACCTTCGTGCCTGTTTTACGAAGCTTTTCCACTACCTGCATATCTGCGCCCATGCTCGTAACAAGCACGTCAATATCCTGGGGCTTAGCATAGCTCATAAAGGAACGTCTTCCGATCTTTCCTGCATCAGCCAGCACGATTATCGTATCCGAGCGCTCAATTACAAGCTCCGTTGTCATAGCCGTATCCGTATCGGTAGTCATAAATCCGTCTGCTATGTTTACAGCGTCAGTACCTAAAAACGCTTTTGTGAAATTAAAGTTGGAGATAAACTTATTTGCGGAAAATCCTGCAAAGTCCATTCTCTTCGGTCTGTACTTACCGCCGACAAGCGTGACCTCGCACACTTCAGCCAGGGGCTGAAGATTTGAGGAGGAGTTTGTGAACACGGTAATATCGCTCAGCGCGCCGCTTTTTATCTTTTCAGCCAAAGCAAGGCAAAGTCTGTATACAGTTGTACCCGAATCAAAGAAAATAATATCATGGTCGCTGATAAATTCGACAGCCTTGTTAGCTATAGCCTGTTTTTCTTCAGCATTTTCATCCATGAGTCTTTCGAAGGAATATTCATACGCGCTGTTTTGTGCAAGACGAATTCCGCCATACTGACGTATCGCCTTTCCCTTTTCAACGAGATCATTGAACAATCTTCTCGCTGTAGACTCCGAAACATTTAAAAGGTCTATCGCCTCGAATGTGGTTATTTGCGATCTACATCTTAATACAGATAAAATAGCTTCTTCTCTTTCTGCGTGCTTACCCAATTCAGTAGCCCCTTTCCGTCAATTTTTACTATTTATAATACTATACATTATTTTTGGCCGCTTGTCAAGTTTTTTTCTAAAAAACTTATTTTTTCATGACATATTCTTTTATTTTTTTGAAAAAAACATTCAATTACCTATTGACAAATTGAATAAAACGATGTAAAATGTTCTTGTTAGAAAATCAATACTAAAAAAGGGGTATTACTTAAATGATGAAAACAAACATTTCCATGTCGTTAAGAGACATTCTCGGCAAGGAATATACAGATGCCGCCGTAAACGCCGCGGCTATAGTAGGTTACGGCAACAAAGAAGACCTTTCCGCTTTGGCTGACGAGCAGGTAGCTTTTTACCCTGCCCCCTTCGCCGCAAGACTCGACGAAATGGTTGATAAAATTGGCACACAGATAGCTCCTGCTTTTGAAACAAACGTCCACGGCGCGCCCACAAATTCCTTTGCCGCCGCTTACCATCCCGAATCAAGCCCTGTTTTCGGCTTCGGTTGGTACCGTGTCGGTCAGGACGGCCGTCTTTACGCCGTGACAAAATCCGAGCATTACCACGTTCCCATGGGTCACGCCTTTCCCGGCTACCGCCTCATCGACAATGCCCGCGCGCTCGGTATTTCCAACGCAACGCACAATAATACTCGCGGATACATAACACGTCTTTGCGAGCGCGAGCTTGTCCGCTGTGCAAACGGTCTTAAAAAGGATGAAACAGAAAAGCTCGACGCTATTCTCAAGAGCACGGAAAAGCACGTTCTCAACCGCGTTATCAACCTTGAAACAGGCTCTTTGGCTTGTGAGGCAGGCTTTAAGATGATGCTTTCCAAGTTCTATAAGCTTGACAAGACATTCCCCACTCCGAAGTACAGCGGTCGCATCCCCGTATTTTTCATTATGGGTGACTACGACAACGGCAGACTTGCAAACTATCACGGAACAACGACCTTTGCTCAGACGCTCCGCGATATGTGGCCCGAGCTTTACGGCAAATACGAAAGCGCAGGTGCTTACAAGGTAGTTCCCGTTGCAATCAACGACATTGACGACTTCCGCACCAAATACGAAAAGTACAATCAGGGCGAATATAAGGTAGCAGGCTTTACTCACGAAATAATCCTTATGAATTACGGCGGAATAAGACTTACTCCAGAATTTCTTCACGAAGCATATGAGATCTGCCATGCAGGTGACACCCCCGTTATGTGCGACGAGATACAGTCCTGTATGTGGTACGAAGGTATGTTTCTTTTCCGCAAGTACGGACTCAACCCCGACTTCGTTGTCGTCGGCAAGGGCTTCCCGGGCGGTCAGTATCCCGCTTCCAAGATCCTTCTTACAGCGGAAATGGATACGCTCAATCAGTTTGGCGCTCTCGTTACAAACGGTCAGGAAGAGCTTGCTTCTTTATCTTACCTTATCACTATGGAATTTTCAGAGCAAAACAGCGCTGAAATAACTGCTGTCGGCAATTACTACGAAAGCAAGGTGCGAGCACTCAAGGATAAGTATTCCGATATCATCCGCGACATTGAGGGGCTTGAACTTCTCAGCGCCATCGTATTCCATGATATCGACGAGACCTCCGTTTTTGTAAAGAAGCTTTCCGCATACGGCTTTGACGTAAGTGCTCAGCTTTACAAGGCTTTTTGTCCCCCTGCCGCACTCCTCAAGCTTCCCCTCATCGCTTCCAAAGCGCTCATCGACTCTCTCGTCGGAAAGATGGAGCTTGTTTTTACGGAAATGACTGCAGCAAAAAAGTAGATCTCTAATGTAACAAAGGAGAATAAATATGGAGCTTTATTTGCGTTTTGAAAACTTCAAGGCAAAAACCTTTACCGTAAGCTACGATGACAACAGACATCCCGTCATACCTTTTTCAAAGCTTATGAAAAAATACGGTATCCGCGGCACATTCAATCTCAATTCAGGCTACTTTCCGCCAAGAAGAGATGCGGGCGAGTTTTTCACAAAGGAGCAAGCAAGACAAGCTCTTTGCGATGAAAGCGGTTGCTTTGAGATAGCTGTTCACGGCGTAACTCATCCTTTTCTTGAAAAGCTTGAGCCTGCAGACGTTGAATACGAAATAGCGGAGGATATCCGCGCCCTTGAAGAGGTTTTCGGTGTCCGTGTAAGAGGTATGGCATACCCCTACGGCACATACAGCGAGCAAGTCATCGAAATTGCAAAAAAATGCGGCATCCTTTATTCCAGAACCTGTGATGCAACTCACGACTTTTCTTTACCGAAGGATTGGCTTCGCCTCCCTTCAACCTGCCATCACAATTATGACGGATTACCTGCGCTTACGGAACGTTTTGTAAAGGAAACTCCCGTGGGCGACCCGTTCCATTTCTATGTATGGGGCCACGCCAACGAGTTCGATTACCACAACAATTGGTATGTTGCCGAAGATCTTTTCAAGGCGATTTCCGATGCCAAGGACCAGGTCTGGATGGCAACGAATATGGAAATATACGAAGCTGTAAAGGCCTTTGAAGCTCTTGAAATAAACAGAAATGAAATCACTAATCCTACGGATAAAACCGTTTGGTTTGTCGCAAACGGTGAAAACATCAAGCTTATGCCCGGTGAAAAAGCCGTAGTTAAAGGAGAATAATTATGAAGAAAACAGTTAAATTTGCCATAATCGGTTGCGGTCTTATGGGCAGAGAATTCGCCTCCGCATCCGCAAGATGGTGTCATCTTAAAGAGGATATCGCCCGACCCGAGATAGTTGCCGTATGCGATATCAGTGCTGATGCACGCAAATGGTTCGTCGACAATTTCCCGACGGTAAAATTTGAAACGAGCGATTATCACGAGATCCTTGCAATGCCCGAGGTTGAAGCCGTTTACTGCGCGCTTCCCCACAATATGCACGAGCAGGTATATTGCGATATTATTCGTGCAAAAAAGCATCTTCTCGGTGAAAAGCCCTTCGGCATTGATAAGGCGGCAAACGAAGCAATTCTTAAGGTCATCGACGAAAATCCCGACGTTATCGTAAGATGTGCCAGCGAATTTCCCTATTTTCCCGCTTGTCAGGAGCTTATCCGCTGGATAGAGTCAGGCAAGCTCGGCAGAATTTTGGAGGTCAAGGCAGGCTTTAATCACGCCAGCGACCTTGATATAACAAAGCCCATCAACTGGAAGCGCACCGTAAAAATGAACGGCGTTTACGGTTGCCTTGGCGACCTTGGCATTCACACCCAGCACGTGCCTTTCCGCATGGGCTGGATCCCCAAGCGTGTATACGCAGTTTTATCCGACATCGTTAAGGAGCGTCCCGACGGAAAGGGCGGTATGGCTGTTTGCGATACATACGATAACGGTACAATGATCTGCACTTGCGAGGACAAGGACGGCAACGAATTTGCTATGTACCTTGAAACGAAGCGTATGGCACCTTCCGCCACAAACGATTGGTACATCGAGGTAACGGGACTTAACGCTTCCGTTAAGTTCTCCACAAATACACCCAACACCTTCCATTACCTTTTCTCCGAAGGTAAAAATCAGGCTTGGTCCAGCGTTGTCATTGGCACAAAGCCCATGATCCCCACCATTACGGGCGATATTTTCGAATTCGGCTTCACCGACGCTATTTTGCAAATGTGGGCATCGTTTATGTGTGAGCTTGAAGGCAAGCAGGTATATTTCGGTTGCTTCACTCCCGAGGAAACGCGCTTCTCCCATGCCCTTCATACCGCATCGCTTATTTCTCACAATGAAAAGCGTGCTGTATCTCTCAGCGAGGTATGATCACTAATCAGCATCCAATTTGGGTAAACCATTAAAATAAATTTAAATTCATTTCAAAGGAGTTTTTATCATGGCAATTAAAATCGGTATTTTCGGTCTCGGCAGAGGTCACACATTCGTTAAAAGCATTCTTGCTTCCGGCGGCGAAGTAGTCGCTATTTGCGACCGCCGTCCCAGCGCACCCGTTTGGGTAAAGGACAAGTTCCCCGAGATTGCAGACGCCGCTGTTTACGATAACTTTGACGAGTTTATCAAGCACGATATGGACGCAGTTTTGCTCGCAAACTATTTCAACGAGCATTGCGATTTTGCTATCAAGGCTATGGAAAACGGCAAGCACGTTTTAAGTGAATGCACATCCAACGTAACTATGGGTGACGGTGTCAGACTTTGCCGCGCTGTTGAAAAAACAGGTATGACATATGCACTTTTGGAAAACTATCCGTATTTCAAGGAAAACCTTGAAATGGAACGCGTTTTCAGAGAAGGCACACTTGGCAAGCTCGTTTACGCCGAAGGTGAGTATTCTCACCCCATGAGCATGGCTGAACAGAACGCTCTCGCTCCCGGCAGACGTCATTGGCGCAACTGGACTCCCCGCGCATATTATCTTACACACGCTATCGCTCCTCTTATGAAGATGACCGATGCTATGCCCACGAGAGTTACGGCTATGGCTTCCTTTGCTCCCGAAATCGCTAAGGGTACTGCTCTTCAGACAGGCGACGCCGCTTGCGTTATCATGTGCCAGACAGACACAAACGCTGTTTTGCGCGTTATCGGCTGGGCAGGCTATGCTCCTCACGGAAATTGGTACAAGCTTTGCTGCACAAAGGGCGGCATGGAAACAAACCACAGCAACAACAGAATGCGCCTTATTTACAATGATTGGTGTCGTCCCGAAGGCGTTGAAAACAACGTAACGGAATACGACCTTTCCTGGCCCGATGAAGAGCTCGGCAAGATTGCTGACACTGCAGGACACGGCGGCGGCGACTTCTGGGTAGTTTACGATTTCATCAAGTGCCTTGAAAACAAGACCGAACCTTACTTCAACGTATACCGCGCAACAGCTATGGCATCCGTTGCCATTCTCGGCTGGAGAAGCGTTCTCAACGGCAATACGGCTTATGATATTCCCGACTTCCGCAAGGAAGAGGATAAACTCAAGTATGAAAAAGACTTTATCACTTGCTATCCCGACGAAAATTACCATGTAAACATCCCCTGCTGCTCCAATCCCTATGCTCCGACTGAAGAAGACCTTGCAAGCGCAGACGAAGCTTGGAAAAACGCGGAATTCCTTCTCCAATAATTAAGCAATAAAACATAAATGAAACGGAGGTAAAGCATTCAATTTATATCGTTTTTGATATAGGTTTGTTTGCTTTACCTCTTTTTACGAAAGGTATAATGAAAAAATGAGTTTATTTGAAATCAGAGATGTGGACAGAATAGTGTACGAGCAGGAGCTTCGTGACTTTCTGCCCCAAAAAATGATAGATATACATTGCCATGTGTATAAGCGCGAAGTAGAAGGAAGCCGCATCGCCAACGAACGTATCGTCGGCTGGACGAACGTCGTTGCAAAGGATAATTCCATTGAGGACCTTCAGGAAACATACAGGCTCATGTTCCCCGACAAGGACGTTAAGGCTCTCATGTTTTCAAGCATAAGACCTGAGGATAATTTTGAAAAAGAAAACGCATACGTTTCCGAGTCATCAAAAAAGTCCGGTTTTCCCGCTCTTTACTACAGCCATCCGGAAATGTCAGCGGAATATCTTGAAAAGCAGATCATCGAAGGCGGTTTTTACGGTATAAAGGCTTATCTCGATCATGTTCCCTCATATATTCCCGCAAATGAAATACGCATTTACGACTACATCACCCCCGAACATCTCGCTCTTATGGATAAGCACGGCTGGATAGTTATGTGCCACATTCCCAGAAGCGGCAGACTCAAGGACAAGGTAAATCTTGCTCAGCTTATGGAGATCGATGAAAAGTATCCCAACCTCAAGCTCATCGTTGCCCACATCGGCAGAGCTTACTGCGAGTCCGACTTTGGCGATGCTTTCGAGGTTCTTTCAAAGAGCAAAAACCTTCTGTTTGATTTCTCCGCCAACTGCCTTGACACAGCTATGATAAAGCTTATTGAAGCTGTAGGAACAGACCGCATCATGTTCGGAAGCGATATGCCTATATTGCGTTTGAGAACAAAGCGCATCTGTGAAGACGGCAAGTATATCAACCTTATCAAAAAAGGTGCTTACGGCGACGTTTCGGGCGACTCCCATATGCGCGAGATCGAAGGCGAAGAGGCTGACAATCTTACATTCTTCATGTACGAAGAGATCCTCGCATTCAAGCGCGCGGCACAGCAATGCAATCTTACAAAAGAACAAGTAGCAGACGTATTTTATAATAACGCAGCTAAGCTTCTCGGATTAGAGAAGTAATTATATCTCACGGAGGTAAAGTATAATGGAAAAGAAAATCAAACTCGGTGTATTCGGTGGAAGTGGAAGAGGCGCAAGCTTCATTAAGATCATCCAGAATTGCGGCGGCGAGATTGTTGCAATGTGCGACAAGTACGAAGGTGCTCGCAACTCCTGGAAGGAATCCATTCCCGACATCACCTGCTATGACAATTTCGACGCTTTTATTGAGCACGAAGGACTTGAGGCAGTTTTGCTCTCCAACTATTTCTACGAGCACGCTCCCTTCGCCATCCGTTGCCTTGAAAAAGGTATTCACGTTTTAAGCGAATGCACGGCTAACGGAACGATGGCTGACGGTGTTGCTCTTTGCCGAGCCGTTGAAAAGTCCGATGCTATCTATATGCTGGCTGAAAACTATCCCTTCATGTGCGCAAACCTTGAGCTTGAACGCCTTTACAAGGGCGGCACGCTCGGCAACCTTTGCTACGCTGAAGGTGAATACGTCCATCCCGTTTCTCCCAAGGAGAAAAACGGCCTCGCCCCCGGCATCTACCATTGGCGCAATTGGATTCCGCGCTCCTATTACATCACCCACGCTCTTGCACCCTTGATGCAGATGACGGACGCCATGCCCACAAGAGTTACGGCTATGGCCGCATTCAACCCCGACCTTCTTCCCGGCACAGCAATCCGCACAGGCGACTCCGCAGCTATCATGCTCCTTCAAACAGATAAGGATGCCATAATGCGTGTTACAGGCTGTGCAGGCTTTGCACCTCACGGAAATTGGTATCGCCTTTCCTGCGTAAAGGGCTCTGCCGAAGTCGTCCGCGGTGATGAGGGAAGCGTTCGCCTTTGCTACAATCATTGGAGCAAGCCCGAAGAGGATACGCCCACAAGCCAGATATATAAAGCTGAGTGGAAAGACCTTGGTGAGCTTGCTGAAAAAGCAGGTCACGGCGGTGGCGACTTCTGGGTTATCCATAATTTCTTTGAATCTATCCGCAAAAACCAGCAGCCCTATTGGAACGTATACCGTGCAACGGCTATGGCTTCCGCAGCTATTCTCGGCTGGCGCAGTATTCTTGAAGGCGGCAAGCCCTACGATATTCCCGATTTCAGCAAGGAAGAAGACCGCGTAAAATACGAAAATGACAACGCCTCTCCCTTCCCCGATGAAAACGGAAACGTTACCTTGCCTTGCAGCTCAAAACCTTTCGCACCCACGGAAGCAGATATTGCCGCAGCTAAAAAGGATTGGGGCATCGAATAATCTTTTAAAACTAAAAGCACATCTGCAAAAGCAGATGTGCTTTTTCTATTTAACTTTAAATATCCTTTTAAGTAACGAGCGAAGCGATTTCGGCGCTTTCAAAACGACTATCTTTATATGTATCACCTCTTTTCACAGGGAATCCAATTCAACATCCCGCCGTCAAAAAAGGCACAGCCATGCCAAAACAAGCAGTATAAATATAACCAGCATTATCAGCTTATTCGGCAAAAGTGATGCCGCCAGCATTGCTATACACGCACATATAAGCGTATATCCCATCACGCCGTTTTTACCCCTCGGCTTTTTGCATACGTTCATACAAATTCCTCCGAAAGCGTTGTATGATACAATATATGCTCACAGCTTGATTTTTGTTACTTTACCGCTCCGAAGCAGTATCCATCACCGTAAAGCTTGTTGCAAATATTGGACAGTATGCCTCTCGTAAGGTCATATGTATATCTTCTGACCGTGCCGTCCGTCGCTATTCCCACCTTGCTGTAATCAAGGGACGGGTGGAAAAACAAACTTCGTTCCTGATAATCTTTAAGTGCATCAAGACGACCCAAAACGCCCTGCAGATCGTATTCAGAATAAACGTAATCCGCAGGTGTCGGTACATAGTATACCGTTTTGCCGTTTATCTTTTTCGTTTCTATCTGACCCGGCTTATCAAATTTATAATACTGCTGATAAATTATATCAAAATGCTCTCCTGCAAGATCCATCTGTGCATTTGTGGCAGTATAATGAGGAAATTCAAAGAATGTGTATTCATATCCCAAATCGGTACAAATTCGCTTTGCCTCATTAAATCTTTCCACTATCTGCTTATCCGTAAGTCCGCAATCCTTGCCAAATTCATCACCTATAGCGCTGACCTCATCCTTCCATTGATGGGTAAGTCCGTGCAATCCCATAAGACCGCCGCTTTTCACCATGTAGTCGAGTGTGTAAACAAAATCAGCATTGTAGAAATTGAAATTTCTGCTTATATCGTTTTCAATGCCGAGAGGCGGATTCATATAAAGAGGTATCCATGCAATATAGAACGCATCTGTGGTGCATTCAAGATAGTCGCAAAGCACGCGAAGCTTTTCAAGTCCCAAATGAGTATATCTTTCGCCAACGCCGTAGTCAGCGTTTATGTCTTCAAGGCGCAGATAGCTCTTTTTCTTTCCCGTAGAAGACATAGCCTCCCATTTCGGTATCTCCTTGTTGTAAACAGAAACCGTTTCGTTTTCGTTGAATACGACAGCCAAGTCAAACATCTGCGCCGCATCAAAAAGGGACATATAGTTTTCACCGTCAAAAGAGTATACCTTGTGCGTTGCTCCTTTGGTTATATCAAGCTTTTCACTTTTACCGAAAAGCTCTATGGTATATTCATTTCCGTATTGCGCCACGTCTCCTCCAAGAGCCAGCGCAAAGCCGTCGATCTGTACGTATGCTCGCGGTCCGATAAGGCGAAGTTGGGCATTTACAGCTGTGCTACCGTAGAACAGCTGTATTTGATCAGATATATTTTCTCCTTTTTCCGCTATTGGAAGCGGCGTCTGTGTAGGCGTTGCCGTATTTGTGGGTGTCGGCTCATTTGTAGGCATATCCGTCGGTGTAGGTGCATCAGTGGGTGTATTCGCCGCTTCCACCGCCGAAGTCGGCGTATCCTGCGGAGTAGGCGTGCTTTCCGCGGCTTCATTTGTGCCGCAGCAGGCAAGCATTACCGCCACCAATACAGCAAGCAATATTATCCAAAAACTTTTCTTCATTTTCTTCCTCCTTACTTTTAGTCATCTTTTTTTACGGCAGTTTTTTCCCGCAATTATTGCAAAAAACAAAGTCCTCGCCCAATTCTGCTCCGCAATAGGGGCAAAATTTATTTTCACCGTTTTTCACTTCATTCTCATCCGTAGAGCCAAACCTCTGCTCAAGCGGGTCAGGCTCTTCGCCGTGCTCCGTAATATCGAATTGAGAATATCTGTTTTTGCCCGTTGCATTTTTAAAATTGTATATAGTTATCATAACAGCTATCACCGTCCAGAGCACGCCGAATACTGCCATTATACCGCTGAACCGTGCCGCCATTGCCGTCCAGAAAATTCCGAACAGTATCATAACTATTCCGATAACTCCGCTCATAAAAGATGGACCTCTGCCCGGTTTTACGCTTTTCATCGTTTTATCCTCACTCAATGACTTTTATTACACAGCTTACCTGCTCGTTTTCCGCAAAGCACAGCGTAAGCTCGGCTTTTTCATATATTCCGTCGTCGTTCATAACCGTCTCAAGCTGTTCGGGCGTTACCTCAAACGTATCGGCACTTTGCATCTGTAAAAGCTCGGCAACGTATTGCTTTGCATCCTCGGTGACAGCTTTTACATACAAAATTGCTTTGTTTTTTGCCGTTCCCGTCGGCTTTTCACTGCCCTCAGGACTGCTTTCAGGCTCAAATCCTCCTACAGTCAGCCCTCCGTCAGCTTCCTTCACGCTGTACTCCGAGCTTGAATGCAAAACGAATTCTACTCGTCCGTCGTCTGCGTCCGTGGCGCCAACGTCATCACAGCGATCAGCTTCGGCGCTCATGTTATTTTCAGGTGCGGCACTTCCCGCAGGCATCATTGCAAGCCAAAATGGTGCCGTACCGAAAACTAAAAACAGCAGTGCCGCCGCCGTCGTCGCAACAGTGATGGCAACGCGCAAAAAGCCTTTTTTCGGCGGATATATGGTATCCATGACCTTTGTTTTAAGCTGTGCAGGTACATCCTGCGAAAGCTCGGCACACGCCTGCTTATTTTCGGATAAAATTTTATAAAGCTCGGCACATTGCTCGCATTCTGCCATGTGGCTGTGAAGCTCCTGCTTCTGCACTTCACCAAGCTCGCCGTCAATATCGAGATTTATCATCTCGAAGTATTTTTCATTGTCACAAAATGACATATTTATAACCACGCTTCGCTTTCGCAAAGCTCCTTTCTTTTTATATACATTAGACTGACTTTTTACTCTAAAGTTCCGTCCAAAATTTTCCTAAGCATTGCTCTGGCGCGGAAAAGCCTTGATTTTACCGTTCCTTCCTCAATGGACAGCGCTTGAGCTATTTCCGAATAGGAAAGCCCGTTTATATCGCGCAAAATTATTACCGCTTTATGCTCCTCGTTAAGTTTTTCTATCGCTGCGCGTACAACCTGCCGCTTTTCCATCTTTTCATAAACAGCTTCAGGCGTCGTCGCCGCTTTAACATTCTGTGCCATTTCAATCGGTACCTCTGACCTTTTGCTTTGAGCTCGTAAAAAGTCATACGCCGCGTTTACCGTTATTCTGTATATCCATGTGGAAAGTGACGAGTCCTCACGGAAAGTTTTAATGCTTTTATATATGCGCAAAAAGGCTTCCTGCGCCACATCCATTGCATCGTGCTCATTTTTACAAAGACCGAGGGCAATATTGTAAACACGCTTTTGATAAATATCAAAAAGCATATCAAACGCCTGCCTGTCGCCGCCTTTTATGCGACCGACTATCATGCTGTCATATTCATTTTGCATTTTCAGCTTTCCTCCTGTTCCTTGAGTATTTTTTCGCAAAGCGCATAAGCTTGCTTAAGCGTGCTTATATTTGTGCCTTCACATTTATACTGTGCCGCGTTGCGTATTCCCTTAAGATACCATGCCATATGCTTTCTGAACTGTATCATGCCAAGCTTTTCGCCCTTGAGCGCTACAGTTTTTTCCGCATGGCGCATGGCTATTTCAAGTCTTTGCTCTATTTTCGGCGTTTCCTCGCATTTTTCGCCTCTTATCGCCGCCTTAACTTCGCGAAAGACCCATGGTGCACCCAAAACGCCCATACCTATCATAACGCCGTCACAGCCTGTATCCTCTATCATTTTCACAGCGTCTGCGCCGTTTTTTATACCGCCGTTACCGATAACGGGGATGCTCACGGCTTTTTTAACGTCAGCTATTACCTTGTGATCGACACCGGGTGCATAAAGCTGCTCACGAGTACGACCGTGAACGCATATCATTGCCACACCGCATTGCTCAAGCCTTTTGGCAATTTCAGGGGCGTTTATACTGTTTTTATCCCAGCCCGCTCTTATTTTCACCGAGACGGGTATTCCCGCGCTTTCTGATATTACAGCCTTTGCAACCTCCTCACACAGCTTCGGAGCTTTCATCAGCGCCGAGCCGTCTCCGCTTGAAACTATTTTCGGTACAGGGCAACCCATATTTATATCTATTACGTTCGGCTTTTTTTCCAATATCATCGACGTCGCCTGCGCCATAATTTCAGGCTCATGTCCGAAAAGCTGTATCGCCCACGGTGCGCCGTCATTTTCAAGCAAGGCGTCAGTTTTTTTATCGTGAAAAGTCATCGCCTTTGCGCTGACCATTTCCGACACCTCGTATTCACATCCAAATTCTCGGCATATCTGCCGAAACGCAAGATCAGCCACACCCGCCATCGGCGCAAGCCCAACAAGTCCTTTTATAAACATTTGATGCTACCTTTATTTTTGATGATTTATATAATTATACATCATTTTATCTTTCTCGTCAATCCCCGTAAAATTTGTCTTGCAAATCTAATCACGTTGATGTATAATATCCTTGCGGAATCGATTTACCGAGGAGGTTTTTCCTGTGGCTATTTCTTATAGAATCCCCTGTGTCATCTGGCTTTACGATGATGCCTTCGACGAGCTCTGCTCCCTTTTTGCAAAGCATCCAACCGTTGTGGACGAGGTTGCTTTTTTCGCCGATCCAACTCATCATTTTTATCGCGATATCGACGAAATGAAAAGCGAAGCTCAGATCCTTGCCGAGCGTATCGACACGCTTCATATGATAGGTGTAAAAAGCGTCGGTATCAATATCCTTACTACCATCGGGCACGGAAGCGAAGCTGAACCGTGGCAAGCACAAATGCCTTTCACGGCTTTTACCGGCTTTGACGGCTCCATCGATCTCGGCACAGCCTGCGTAAACGCCGAAGGCTATACAGAGTATCTCGCGGAAAAATATACGATATACGCTTCTGCGCACCCCGATTTTATTTGGGTGGATGACGATCTGCGTATGCATCATCACAATGCAAGCGCCGACGGCTGTGCCTGCGATACCTGCGTTGCAAAATTCGGTGCGAAATACGGCACGAGCTTTACCCGCGAGTCTCTACGCAAAGCTATTTCCGACAAAAGCGATCCCATATGGCGTCAGCGCTGGTCCGAGAATATCTCCGACCTTATTGACGGAGTTTTAGCGCTTATAAAGCGTACCGTTCACGCCGTAGACCCTTCCATAAAGCTTGGCTTTATGACGTCGGGTATGGATTTCAACGTATATAACACTAACGATTTTCCCCGTTGGTTTAAAACCTTAGGAGCAACTAAAGCACGTCCCGGCGGCGGTTTTTACGACGACAGTATGCCTGCGGGCTTTTTCAACAAAATGTTCGACATGGCGACACAAAACGAGTATTATCCCTCTTTCGTCACGGACAGGCAATATGAAATGGAGAATTTCCCCTATTTCACTTTGTCAAAATCTCGCCATATCCTTGAGATGGAATCCCTTGCGGCATATGCTTGCGGACTTAACGGAATTGCCTACAATCTCGTCAGCAACGCACCTCATCAGCATGAAAAAAATCTCGCAATGATCGAACGTGCAAGCGGCGCATGGAAGCGTATATGCGATTTTTCCAAGGGCTTTAAAAACGTCGGACTTTATCCTGCCTATAACAGATTTTTCGGCGTGCGCCGAAGCTGTGACGATACGGATTGGTTCACAGAAAATATGTCCCCGCTTTCCGAAACGTACACCTTCGCCAAAATGGGTATTCCCATCTCCACCAACCCAAACGGCGACGCTCCTGCTCTTCTTACAGGCAACCTCGTTGAAGGCTTCACAAAGCAGGAGCTTACCGATATTCTCGCACGCGGAGCTTATATGGACGGCTACGCTCTTGTCTGCATTGAAAAAATGGGGCTTGGCCACCTTTGCGGCGCAAAAGCTGTTGCGACAGATGAAACCCGTGTACGCGAAGTTTTTACAGATGACGAGCTTAACGGCGAATACGCAGGATATATACGCGACAGCTATCATATGGGCTTTTCTTCCCGATACGTTTTAGAGCCTTTAAGCAAAGATACTCGCGTTTTGGCTGATATGACAAGCATATACGGCGATTATATCGGACCTTGTCAGACAGCGTACAGAAACGAGCTCGGCGGTCTTGTCGTTGTCAGCGGCTACAATCCGTGGAGATACACATGGTCTATTGAAAAGCGTGCACAGCTTCTCAACATTTTCGAGCATATGACACCTGAAGGTCTGCCTGTTTATATCGAGGATTGCCTCGCTGTCGTACCCTTTGCCCGTATGTCTGCCGACAAGCGCAACATGGCGCTCACTCTTATGAGCGCGACCCTTGACAGCACAGAAGAATTTGACGTTGTGCTTCGCGTCAAGGGCATCCCCCATATTTACTGTGTTGCCGATAACGGCGAAGCAATTGAAATGCAGGCGCAGTACACTAAAAATGGTGTAAAGGTGCGCGTTCCCAATATCGCGCCTTACGATAAATTTATAATTTTGGCTTCGGAAAAGCCTTTATAAGGAAGGATATTATTATGTTTATACGCGAATACAGAGATTATAAAAGCTTCGGAAAGTGCCTTTATCTTTCCAACGGAAGCATTGAGCTTTATGTAACAGTTGATTTTGGTCCCCGTATCATAAGATTCGGTGCTGTCGGCGGTGAAAACTTCATGTTTGAGGACGAAGCTCGCAAGACATTCCAGCAAACAGCATCCATGGCTCGCGCATACGGCAAGGATGCGACCTGGTATATCTACGGCGGTCACCGCATGTGGCTCTCACCTGAATATATGCCCGAAACTTATTACCCCGATAACGACTCCGTCAAGGTAACGGAGATCGCAAACGGCGCAATTCTCACTCCGCCCGTACAAAAGCACAACAAAGTGCAAAACTCCGTTGAGATAAAGCTGTCGCCTAAATCCGACCGCGTAACTGTTACTCACAGAAGCGAAAACAAAAGCGATAAGACAAGATGCGATGCCATTTGGGCGCTGAGCGTCGGCGCGGCAGGCGGTGCGGTCGTTGTACGTCAACCCACCCACGACACAGGCTTTCTCGCCAACCGATGTGTACCACTCTGGCCCTACAGCAAAATGAACGATGACCGAGTATATTGGGGAGAAAAATTCATCACTCTCTGCCAGAAAACAGATTGCAAAGGGCCGTTTAAGTTTGCTCTTGACAGCGTTAAAAAAGCGGCGCTAGTCAAAGGCGGAAACGCTCTTATAAAAAGTATTCCCCATGTCAGCGGCGCACAATATCCCGATTACGGTGTCAACTTTGAAAGCTATACCTGCGCCGACTTTATTGAGATAGAAAGCTTGTCTCCTCTTGTAAATTCAGCCCCCGGCACCGTTATAACTCACACGGAGCAATGGGAGCTCGTCCGCAACGTAGGCGATATTGATTTCAAAAATGATGCCGATATTGAAGCAAAGATCGGCGAATACATTTAAACGGTAAAAAAACAGGACTAAAAAACTAATTTTTTCTGATTTTTTTGTTTTTTTGTGAAATTTGCACAATAAAAAGCCGTTAATTCAACAAAATCATCCTTGATTTTAAAGATAAATTCGCATTTTCTTTGGTTTTTTGAGGTCAAATCGTATCATTTTTTCATAAAAACCTGCAAAAAACTTGGCGTTTTTCATAAATTTCATTTGACATAACCAATATGAATATAGTATAATACTCTTGTTGTCATTGAAATGATTATTTTACTAACCAATCGTTTAGAAATATTTTTCAGCGACTGCATATATGATGGCTCACAAGCCGGAAGGGAGAACATTAATGAAGCCTTACGCAACAGACAAAATCAGAAACATATGCCTTATGGGTCACGGAGGAAGCGGTAAAACAACCTTCACCGAAGCCGCATTGTTTTTGACTAAAGCAATTGACCGTATGGGTAAAGCCGCAGACGGCACAACGGTCAGCGATTTTGACCCCGAGGAGGTCAAGAGAAAGATCTCCGTTTCTACATCTCTTGTTCCCGTAGAATGGAAGGGAAATAAGATAAACTTTATAGATATCCCCGGTTATTTCGATTTCGCAGGTGAAACTGTTCAGGGTCTTCGTGCCGCTGACGGTTGCTATATTATGGTCGGCGGTAAAGACGGCGTTGACGTCGGTACCGAAAAAGCATGGAAGGCTTGCCTTAAAAACAAGCTTCCCAAAGCAGTTATCGTAACAAAGGTCGAGGAAGACGATGCTGATTTCGCAGGCGTTCTTGCAAGCATCAACTCCACCTTCAACGTAACAGCTTGCCCCATCTTCGTTCCTCTTAAGAACGACAGAAAGCTCGAGGGCTTTGTAAACGTTATTGATAAAAAAGCATACAAGTATGACGCAAGCGGCACTCCCAGCGAGATTCCCGTTCCCGCATACGCAGTAGATATGCTTGAAGAAATGCGCAATCAGCTTAACGAAGCTATCGCTGAAACTGATGAAGAACTCATGGAAAAATTCTTCGGCGGCGAAGAATTCACAGTTGACGAGATCAACAAGGCTCTCAGCTCCGCTATTATGGACAGAAGCATCACACCCGTTCTCGGTTGCTCTTCCATGATGCTCAAGGCTATTGATAAGGTTCTTGATTTTGCACTTCTTCTTCCCTCTCCCGCTGCTGTTGATGGCGTTGACGCAACAGATGCAAACGGCGAAGAAATTAAAGTTAAATACAACAGCGCAGATCCCATATCTCTCGTTGTTTTCAAGACGGTTGCCGACCCGTTCGTAGGTAAGCTTTCCTACTTCAAGGTCATTTCCGGCAAGCTCACTTCTGACACAGTTCTTACCAACGCAACAACAGGTCAGACTGAAAAGTTCAGCCATATCTATATGGTAAGAGGTAAAAAGCAGGTTGAAGTAAACGAGATCTTCAGCGGCGACCTTGGTGCTGTAACAAAGCTTTCTAACACAAACACAGGAGACTCCCTCTATACGGCAGGACGTCCCGTAACATTTTTACCCTTCGATTTCCCCGCTCCGTGCCTTTCTCTTGCAGTTGTTCCTAAGGCAAAGGGCGATGAAGAAAAGATAACAAGCGGTCTTCGCAAGCTCATGGAAGAAGATCCGACACTCAAGCTTGAAAACAACGCTGAAACAAAGCAGCTCGTTATTTCCGGTCTCGGTGATATGCACCTTGACGTTATCATGTCCAAGCTTAAGACAAAGTTCGGTACATCCATGGAACTTACCGATCCCAAAGTTCCTTACAGAGAGACCATCCGCAAGAAGGTCGAGGTTGAAGGAAAGCATAAGAAGCAGTCCGGCGGTCACGGTCAGTACGGTCACGTTAAGATCGAGTTTGAGCCCGGCGAAAAGCAGGAGCTTGAATTTGCAGAGCGCGTATTCGGCGGCTCCGTTCCGAAGAACTTCTTCCCCGCAGTTGAAAAAGGACTTCAGGATGCTGTTGCACACGGTGTTCTTGCAGGCTATCCCGTTGTTAACCTTAAAGCAACTCTTACCGACGGTTCTTACCATCCCGTTGACTCTTCCGAAATGGCGTTCAAGCTTGCCGCATCTCTTGCTTACAAAGCAGGTCTTGTTCAGGCTAACCCCACTCTCCTTGAGCCCATCGGTATGCTTACAGTAACTATCCCCAGCGCAAGCATGGGTGATATCATCGGCGACATCAACAAGCGCCGCGGCTCCGTTCTCGGTATGGATACCGACAGCGACGGCAACACAGTTGTAAGCGCATATGTTCCCATGGCAGAAATGCACAAATATTCTCTTGATCTTCGCTCCATGACAAAGGGCAGAGGCAGTTTCTCATTCGTATTCGACAGATACGAGGATGCTCCGCCACCGGTTGCTCAGAAGATTATCGAAGAGCATAAGAAAGATATGCAGGACAGCGAATAATCAAATTTTAAGGAGCGGCATCTTAAGATACCGCTCCTGTTTTTTATAAAGGGGAAAGCTATGAAAACTAACATCATTCGCACAATACTCGTTTCTATTTTAGCTATACTGTTTATTTCTTTCAGCTTTACAGCTTACGCCGCCGAAATTCCCTCCGACAATATTTCAAATTATCTCGGTGATACAAACGGCGACGGCTCCATAAACATCGTTGACGTTCTTGACATCCTGAAAAGAATAACTGCATCAACCGATTTTTCTCATGACAACGATATCAACAGCGATGCCGCCGTCAATATAACAGACGTTTTGACGCTTTTGAAAAACGTTACAGCTTCAAGCTCACAGCTTGGCGGCAAAAACCTTCTCATCTCCTCCGATGATACTTGGGACGGCGCAAGCTATATGGACGGCGTAAATCCCTTTTCAGCCACTATCGGAGCATATGGCAAGCACGTGGGATATTGGACAAACTTTGACGGTGGAGCTCCCGCTATAATAGCAAACGGCACAGTTGATTCCGTTTCAGGCGTTGCAGGTGCAAAAGGCAACGTCTATTACATCGACTCCACCGACGGAAAGTCCCGTCAATCCCACTTTACAAGCGAAGTTACGGGCGGTAAGTATTACACCATTTCCTACAGAACAAAAAATGCAGGGAACGGCTCTCCCGTCGATGCCGCCAAAATAACTGTAATTTTGCAAAATCCCATGCCCTATGCACATAACGGTTGGGCAAGATATATGCTTCTCGACGGCATTTCCAATAGTCTCATGTCCAACTCTCCCTTAAACACCGTCGATGCAAACGGCTGGTACAACGCAAAAACGATCGTTTACATTCCTGAGATCGTCAAGGTCGATTCCTATCGTTTTGAGCCCTCTCACATGACAGTAAACATCTATCCCGCAGGCGCAAACAAGATATACATCGACTCCCTTTCCATCACAGAAACAGACCCTAATCTTTGTGCATATATCACAGCAGAAGAAAAGACAACAGGCTTTTCAGCATCACTTCTCGGCGGAGATATTACTATCACTGCCGACTCTTCCGATATAACGGCAAACACTTACGAAACGCTCAACACCATACAGCTGTTCATCGAACCCACAGATAGCGTAAAATACACACATAACGGCATTGCAGGCAGCATCGTAAACGGCTTTGACAGCATGCAAGCATACTCCGCAGGCTCTGCCACACGGCTTACAAAATTCAACACTTCCCTTACCTTTGCGCTTCCCTTCCACGTAACAAGCGCATCTCAGGCGGCAATTTTCTATAACGGCACGGACGTTACGTCAAAGTTTACCTTTGATTTTAACGCGCATACAGCTACAATAAACAGCCTTTCTTCCCTTCTACCCTCGGGCAATATGACAGGCTCATTGCTTGAAAAGACAAAGCTTCAGCTTTGGGTAGCCGACAACACCTCTGCTATTCCCACGGCAACGCCTTCACCCATTCCTCAGCCCACAGCAACTCCCACACCGCTTCCCGTAGACATTGAAACAAAAGTTCCCGGTACAGACAACAAGGTTCCTTCTCTCCTCACTCTTACGGATGAAAACGCAACGATTATTGGCAGCGCATATACGCCTGACTTTGTAGCTAACAACTACACCACCATGGGGTCATGGATGAGCGATCCCGTGACATCTTCTGCAATCGGCTTTGACAGCTCCGTAAAGAAATACGAAACAAAGTCCATCAAAATTGAACGCATTTCGTCACAGCACCATTCCGTAATTATACCCATAAAGCCGGGCACACTCACTCCCGGAAAAACATACACATTCCAAGCTTGGGTGAAAACAGATAAGGTTGTAAGCAACAGCTCAGGCGCATATCTTTCCGTTGAATTCAGAAAGACAGACTATTTTACAACCGCCGCCGATCCCGTAGCAAGCTCGGCTTCATCAGGTACACGCGATTGGACGCTTCAAAGTGTTACCTTCACCGTGCCGCAAGGCAACGACGTCGTAGTATCCTTGATCATGGCACTTTGGGACGTTACAAACGGTACCGCATGGTATGACGGAATCGCCCTCGTTGAAGGAAGCACACCCGTTGACGATTTCAACAACATCGGCGCACCTGTCGGCGATGTCACGAAGTACACCATTGATTTTTCAACTCTCGGCAAGACTATCAACAACAAGGTAAGCACCCTCAATATGTGGGACTTCAATATTGATTGGCTTTTCCGAGCCGAAGCTTATGCTGATGACCACCTCAAAAACAGTATGCCCTTCGTTGAATATATTCAGTTCATGCAGGCAACTGGCGGCAACAGCTCCCGTGACTTGTTCCTTAACCCCGCAGACAAAACCGTCCGCGACGACTATTACTTCGACGGTATTATCCGTGCTTGCCAAAACGTACTTGATAAGGGGCTCACTCCCTTTATCAAAACCGGTAACGTGCCGCAGAAGTATTCAACCGTTGATACAACGGGTACATTCGGCGTAAACCTTTTCCCACCCGACGATTACGATGAATATTACACCTACATCAAGGCTGTAACCCAGGCGCTGGTAGATGAATTCGGTCTTGCCGAGGTCAAAACGTGGCGCTGGGGCTGCTACACCGAGTATGAAAACCGCGATTGGTTTACCATCAACGACAAGAAAAACGAAACTTTTGTCGCCTTCTGTAAAATATACGACTATACCGTAGCCGCATTGCAGTCCGTTTTAGGCGAGGACATCTTCATCGGTGCGCACAGTATGACCTGCTCCGAAGGCCTTTGGGACGAGCTTGATTTCATCGAGCATTGCGCAAACGGCACAAACTACGCAACAGGTGCAAAGGGTACGAAACTTTCTTACCTTGCCGCTTCATTCTACGACTCCACACCCAACAGTGCCGCATACAGAAACATGGTTCAGACCATAGATATCCTCCGCAACAAGGCTGAATCCGTTGGACTTACCGACCTTAAGTACGGCATTGATGAGGGACGTATCCTTTCAGGTACTATCAAGGGCGTTAACGGTTGGGATCTTAGCAGCCGTGTCGCAGGTCAGACTTTCCAAGCGGCTTACGACGCAAGGATCCTCAAGCAGATGATCGATAACGATATCGACTATTTCGCAACGTGGTCCTATACTTCCACAGGTATCTGGAGCGGACTTCCCACAGTCAGCTTGCACGTTGCTCGCAACTTCTATGAAATGGTCGGTATGCAGCAAGCACTCGTTTCAAAGACAGCTTTTGGCGAGGGCAACGAGGTTGAAACAGTCGCCGCTTACGACAGCGAAACAGGCAAAGCCGTCGTCATGGCATATAACTTCGGCTTTAGCCTTAGCTATAACACACGCTCAGCTATGCATTTCACAATGCCCGTTGTAGATGTAAAGGGGCAGACACCTGTTAAGTATAAGGTCACCTTCAAGATAGTTGACGACGACAGCAACTTCTTTGACGAATGGAGTGCCGATTGCGATGCAAACGGTATTACGGCAAACGATTTCTCCGTATCTCCCGACAGTGCAAACGTCGAGGGCAATATGGCAACTACTGCACCCCGTCAGCTTTTCACCGATAATTACGATAAATACGCCAAGTGCGCCGAGCAGAAAACGTATTACGGCTATGTAACACCCGAAAGCGGCAACATCTCCCTTTACGTTGAGGCAGACCCCAACGCCGTAGTATTCTTCGAGCTCGAACCCATATTTGAATAATCCCGAAAGCCCTGCGCTAACCCGCAGGGCTTTTTGCTATGTAATAACTTTCTCTTGTAATATGTATATTTTTCTGCTATAATATGATTAACAAAAAATAGAGGGGTAAAAATCATGACTGAGTCCGAAAAGAAGAACGCCGCAAAAGCTTTTGCGGAATTTTGGAAAGACAAAGGCTATGAAAAAGGCGAAAGCCAATCGTTTTGGCTCTCGCTTCTTCGCAATGTTTTTTTTATCGAGCACCCCGAGCAATATATAAAATTTGAAGATCAGGTTAAGCTCGACCACACAAGCTTTATCGACGGATTTATTGAATCGACTCACGTGCTTATAGAGCAAAAAGGCTTGGGCAAGGATCTTCGAAAGCCCATAAAACAATCTGATGGTACATTTTTAACACCCTTTCAGCAAGCAAAGCGCTACTCTGCGGAGTTACCCTACTCCCAGCGCCCACGCTGGATAATCACCTGTAACTTTGAAGAGTTTTTAATTTATGATATGGAAAAGCCTACAGGCGAGCCCGAAAGCATTTTGCTAAAGGATTTTGCGAAGGAATACTACCGTTTGCAATTTCTCGTTGAAGAAAAAAACGAGCTTTTGCACCGTGAAGAGCAAATATCCATTCAAGCGGGTGAACTTGTTGGAAGACTTTATGATGCAATTCTCAAGCAATACATACACCCAGATGATAAGGCTTCGCTTCACAGTCTCAATATCCTTTGCGTGCGCCTTGTTTTCTGCCTTTACGCCGAGGATTCTGGCATTTTCGGTGAACACCTGAAATTCCATAATTACATAAAGAGCTTTAATGTCAAGGATGTGCGCCGTGCACTCATTGACCTTTTCCGTGTGCTCGATACCAAAACCGAAGAGCGTGATCCTT